>CAYMHP010000470.1:0-2519 GCA_964390225.1 uncultured Solibacteraceae bacterium | reverse complement strand
CCGGAAGACCTCGGCGCCGAAGCGCGCAATATCGAAGCGCGAGGTGGACGACGCGATCATCTCGATCGCGCAGCAGGCCAATCCAAACGTCAGCGGCCACAGGGAGGACTTGCGCGCCCAATTGAAGACGTAGTCGACCGAGGTGGTGATCACGTTGCGCTCAAAGCGGTTTTCGAGGAATGAGGACATTCAGGTCTCCATTGTCCCAAACCAGATTGTAGCGCGATTTGGGGCAGGAAAGTGTCCGGTATTTTTCGGTCACCAAGGCGCGCCGCCTCCATGCACTGCGGTAGGTCGAGGGATTTACCGGGTCAAAAATAAGATTCAATCTGTTAGAAAGCTCCATGGCCGGCAACTACCTTGAATATGCGAGGGCCAGAACCATCCCGGCAGCAGACGTGAACCAGGATTCTCTGTATGAACAGGCAGCGGAAACCTACGGTTCCTCACTCGACCGGCTCGCGCGCGCTTATGAGTTCGATGCCGAGGCGCGTCGCGACCTGCTGCAAGAGATTCACTTTCAGCTCTGGCGCAGCTTCGCGCATTTCGATCACCGATGTTCGCTGAGGACCTGGGTATACCGTGTCGCTCACAACGTAGCCACCGGGCACGTGATCCGGCACCGCCGGATCAGGGACAGGCTGGTGAGCATCGAGATGATCGAAGCCATGCCCAGTAGTAATGATCAGGGTGAAGTCGCCGCGACTCAGGCCGAAGCGCTCGATCGTCTCTCGATGTTGATCCAGCGCCTGAAACCGCTCGATCGGCAAATCATCGTTTCTTATCTCGAAGGAATGGATGCGAGTTCGATCGGTGAACTCACCGGGTTATCGCCGGCCAATATCGCAATGAAAGTTCACCGGATCAAGAACATACTGAAACGCTGGTTCGTCGAAGGAGGACTTCATGCCAAGTGATTTCCCCATGAAGGATCCGCAAGAAATCTGGCAAAACCAGCCCACGGAGCCATTGAAAATGTCAGCAACCGATTTGCGTCGCAAGGCGCTCGAGCGGCAGTCCAAAGCCCGTTTCGAAGCGCTATCCACCATCGTCATTGGGATCGTCCTTTGCGTATTCTTCGCGTGGTCCTTCGCCAGGGCCCACAACATGCTGGCGCGCATGGGCTGGGGCCTGCTGAGTCTCTGCGGGATCTATGCCGCATATCAGGCCTATCAGTGGATCTGGCCGCGGAAGTTGCAGGAGGAGGCTCCAATCGGCACTTGCGTCGCGTTCTATCGGCGCGAACTCGAGAGGCGGCGCGACTACAACCGTCGCTGGTGGAGGTCGGGACTGCCGTTCTTTTTATTACTGGGCATGGTGATGGCGGGTCTCGGAACCGGGGCGCGAAACGCCCCACCGCACCCATTGCTCAATGCTGTTCCTTTTTTCCTGGTTCTCGCCATATGGGTTGTAGCTTTCCTCTTTATCAGGAAGAAGCTCGGGAGCGAGAACCTGCAACGGGAGATCGAGGAGTTGCGCGCGTTTGAAAGAGAGAGCCGGTGAGCACGCGTACCCAGCCGCGGCCACTCTGCGGTCCTCCTGAGCTGGCAGGGCAATGTGGAAATCGGCGCCAGGCGGCTCCGCGATCTCCTCACGAAGCACGGTGCCGGGGCCACGTAGCCATGGACTCGGGCGCAGCCGATGAAGGCATGCTACTTCCACGTTGGAGAGGACAACATCACGGCGCATCTCAACCCTGAGCCCGGTGGAAGACGAAAAGAAACACCGTTACCGTGATGCTGGCGAACAGATAAATCAGCGATCTCAGTAACGCCACCATCGGGATCACGTCATGGAGGATGCCTGCACACGTGTGAATGAAATCCGCCGTCACTAGGATCGTGAGCACAACTGTCCCAACCAGCGCCAAGGCGGATGCGTTCTTGAGGTTCATGGTCGAAGTATGGCCGGTGTTGTCATCCAGGGCAAGATCTGGTTCACTCACAGGACGCAGGAGCTACGATGAAACCGTGCCTGCCGAACCACTGCGTTTTCCCGGCCGGATGTACGATCGGAGCTTGGGTGAACCCGCATTCCGGTCGCTGCGCTCATAGACGCTTCAGGAATCGCAAGTAGAAGGCCACGAAAACCAGGACGATTCCGACGTTCACCATCAGGCGTTGCCAGAACCGATTCCTGAAGAACATGACGTCCACGCCGACCACGACGGCTACCAGCGCGAGTACGTAAAGCACGACGGCTGCCTGTCTTCCCATACTTCCTTTCTACTCTTGCGACTGCACAATACCGGACATTGGAGTCCCTGCAGGAATACGCGCTGGTATCGCAATCCGAGATCAGGGTCGAGGTGTTCCGGCGCTAATCCACTGGCGACTGGCTCTTTTCCGAATGGACTGCGCTGGAAAGCACGTGCCGTTTCGACAATGTGGGCTGCACGATCGCGACACGGGATATCTACGACAAGGTCACATTCGGCGGAGATGAGATTCCCGAATCCAGACGCCGCCTGCAGAAACCTAGCTCAGATAGGTTTCCCGGGGGGCTGCCCCGGGGAAGTT
>CAYMHP010000469.1:0-2522 GCA_964390225.1 uncultured Solibacteraceae bacterium | reverse complement strand
ACGAGGACGTCGACCTCGAGCCCGAGCTTCTTGACCTGCCCCGGGATCCGCGAGCGCGCCGTCGCGTTGGCCAGGTCGCACGGGATCGTCTCCGCCCGCACACCGTGCTCGTGGCGCAGCGTCTCGGCCAGCGCATCCAGGCGATCCTGGCGGCGCGCGACCAGAATCACCTGATGGCCGCGGCGGGCCAGTTCGTGGGCGATCTCAGCGCCGATACCGGCGGAGGCGCCGGTGACGAGCGCGGCACCGTCGGATCGGGGCTCGGGCAGGCTCATGGTTTCGCCTGCGAATTGGACCACATCCGGCCCCCCGATCGGGGGGAAGTAGAAGGCGCGCGTGTATCCGGCGCGAACATCGCGCGTAGGTTCAGAGCGATGGGCACAACCGCAATCCTTTTCCCCGGACAGGGGAGCCAGACCCCCGAGATGCGCGATCTCGTGGCCGAAATCCGCCCCGATCTGCTCGAGCAGGCCATCTCGATCGTGGGCGAGGACCCCTTCGTTCGCGCTGAGGACGGGACCAACTTTGCTCAGCCGGCGATCTTCTGCGCCAGCCTGGCCGGCTGGGAAGCGCTCGGAAGCCCGGAGGGCGACTACATGGCCGGCCACTCGCTCGGTGAGCTCGGCGCGCTCGTCGCCGCCGGGTGCCTGAGCGAGCGCGATGGTCTCGAGCTCGTGGCCCTGCGCGGCCGGCTGATGAGCGAGGCGGATGAAGGTGGGATGCTGGCCCTCATCGGGGCCGGCGCGGCCGACCACGCGGCCGAGCTGGCCGACGCCCATGGTCTCTCCGTGGCCAACGACAATGCGCCCCAGCAGGTCGTTCTGTCCGGCGCGCGGGCCGCTCTGCCCGCCGCGGCCGAGGCGGCCAAGGCGATCGGTCTGCGGGCCCGGGAGCTCGCGGTCACCGGGGCCTTCCACTCGCCGATGATGGCCTCGGCGGTTCCGGAGTTCGAGGCCGCCTTGGCGCGCGTGAGCGTGCAGACGCCCCGCGTCCCGGTCCTGTCTGCGGTGACGGCCGAGCCCTTCGAGGACGTCTGGGCCCAGCTCGTGGCCGCGCTCACGAGTCCCGTGCGCTGGCGTGAGGTCCTGCTCGCGCTGCACGAGCGGGGTGTCGAGCGCTTCGTCGAGGTCGGCCCCGGCAAGGTCCTCACCGGGCTGGCCAAGCGCACGCTGTCCGACGTGGAGCTGGTCCATGCTTGAGTCACGGGAAGCCGCAGGGCTCAGCGGGCCGCACCCGGGCGCTCGGCCGGCCGCGGTCCTCTCCGTGGCCATCGAGCTTCCGGAGGGGCGGCTGACCAGCGCCGAGCTGGCCGAGCAGCTCGGGATCAGCGAGGAGTGGATCCTCTCCCGGACCGGTATCCGGGAGCGCCGGCGGGCCGCCGATCACGAGCGGCTGAGCGACTTCGCGGCTCGTGCCGGCGCCAAGGCGCTCGCGGCCGCCGGCGTGGACGCGGGCGAGGTCGACCTCGTGCTCGTGGCCACCATGTCTCAGGACGAGCTCACGCCCAACACGGCGCCGCTCGTCGCCCACGCTCTCGGTGCCACGAGCGCCGGAGCTGTGGACGTCGGGGCGGCGTGCACGGCCTTCCTCTCCGGGATGGCCCTTGGGGCCTCGCAGATCGAAAGCGGGCGCGCCAACCGAGTGCTGCTCATCGGGGCCGACTTCATCACGCGCATCACCAACTACGAGGACAAGCGCACGGCGCCGCTGTTCGCCGACGCCGCCGGCGCTGTCGTCCTCGGTGCCGCGGCCGAGGATCAGGGCGCGATCGGGCCGATCGTGCTCGGGGCCGACGGATCGCACGGCACCACGATCATCGCCACCCACGACGAACGCAAGCTCGCCATGGACGGTCCGGAGGTGTTCAAGAACGCCGTGGCCCGCATGCGCGAGGTCACGGTCGACGCGGTGGCGCGGGCCGGGCTGACGCTCGAGGACATCGACCTGTTCGTCTACCACCAGGCCAACGCGCGCATCACGCGCGCGCTCGGCGAGCGCCTCGAGCTGCCGGCCGAGCGCGTGGTCGACTGCATCGAGACACTGGGTAACGCCTCGGCGGCCACGCTTCCGGTTGCCCTGGCCACGGCCGTGGCCGACGGCCGCCTGCGCCCGGGGGCGAAGGTGCTCGTGAGCGCGTTCGGGGCCGGCTTCACCTGGGGCGGCGGCGTCATCGAGTGGGGTGCGCAGCATGACTGACGCGGCCACGACCGAGCGGAGCGCGGCCAAGAGCGACCCGATCGCCGATCGCGCCGGGTGCGCCCTGGTCACCGGAGCCTCCCGCGGCATCGGAGTGGCCATCGCCCGCTCGCTGGCCCGCGACGGCTGGGCGGTGGGGGTCAACTACCGCTCCGACCGGGAGCGCGCCGAGGCGGTCGTCGCCGACATCGCCGAGGACGGCGGCCGGGCGGTCGCCCTAGCGGGCGACGTCGTCGATCCGGCCGCGCCCGATCGGCTCTTCGAGGCGCTCGAATCCCACTTCGAGCTGCCCGTGCTCGTGCTCGTCAACAACGCCGGGATCAGCC
>CAYMHP010000468.1:0-2563 GCA_964390225.1 uncultured Solibacteraceae bacterium | reverse complement strand
TGGCGGCAGCGCCGCGCTCCAGGGAATAGATGTCGCCGCCCTGCCGGCGGATGTCGCCGGAACGCACGAAGCGGCGCTGGTGGCCTCGGCCCGCGGCGGCGATCAGGACGCCTTCGGCGTGCTCGTGCGCCTGCACCAGCGCCAGGTGTACAACCTCGCCTTGCGCATGCTGCGCGACGCGGATGAAGCCAGCGAGGCCACCCAGGAAGTCTTTCTCGCCGCCTGGCAGGGATTGCGCGGTTTCCGAGGCGACGCCCGCTTCGCCACCTGGCTCTATCGCATCGCCTACAACTACTGCCTGAAGCTGATGGAGCATCGCCGCCGCGACGATGCCGCGAAGGCCGAGCTCGTCGCCGAATCCGCCCGTGCCAACAGCCCCGCCGGCGCCCTCAGTGCCCACCACGCGCTCGACGCCGAGCGCCAGATGCGAGAGCGCGTCCGCGGTGAGATCGCGAACCTGCCGCCGAAGTACCGCGTCGTGCTGGTGCTGCGCCACCTGCAAGATCTCAGTTACGAGGAGATGGCGGATGTCATGCGCGTCCCCATCGGCACCGTCAAGACGCAGCTTTTCCGGGCGCGAGCGCTGCTGAAAGAACGGCTGGAGGAGTTGGGCCGCGTGCGCGACGAAGGGGTAACGATGGCCGGAGACCTGCGGGCTGGTCTGGAAGCCGGTCTGCGGGGTGTGCTGGATCGTGGGCGCGAGATTTCGCGCGGGAGGGACGCATGAAGCCGATATCATGCGCTCGCGCCCGTTATTGGCTACAGCTCTACGTTGACGAGCGGCTGGACGTGCGGCGCCTGCCAGAGCTTGAGCAACATCTCGACACCTGTGCCGCCTGCCGTGCCGAGCTGACCGCGCTGGAGATGATTCGCGGCGCCCTAAGTGCCACCAACCTGGAACGCGAGCCGGCCAACCTCACTGCGCAGATTCTGGCTCGCGTCGCCGCCGTCGAGACTCGCCGCGCCCAGGTTCGCGCCGCCGCGCGTCCATTCGCCGTGCGCTGGGGCGACGCGCTACTGGCCGCACTGCTCGCCAGCGTCGCTACCCTCAGCTTCGTGCTGCTCGACCCCACCCTTCGCGCCACACTACCCGCCGCTTTTGTGCATAGCTTCCCCGACTTCGTGGCGCTTCTGATGGCGCCTGGCCCCGGCTCCATCGCCTGGATCGCCTGGATTGTCTGGGTTGCGACCGGCCTCGTCCTCGCCGTCTGGTTCGCGGGCGCCGAAGCCCGCTCCACCTGGCGCCGCAGCCTCTCCGAGCGCGTGCCCCGCCAGCTCCTCACGCAGCTCCGCGAGTTCTAATCCCAGCGTCGCGAGAGGTGGAGGCGATGCGCCATGCCCGACGCGCTACAGACGACCGTCGAAACGCTGCTTGTGCTCCTGCTGGTGGTCTTCGTCGTCGCGCTGCTCGTTCAGCGGGTCCGGCTGCCCTACACGGTAGCGCTGGTGCTGACCGGCTTGTTCGGTTTCCAATCCGGTTTCCGCAACACCCACCTGACGCCGGACCTTATTCTGGAAGTCTTTCTTCCGGTGCTGCTCTTTGAGGGCGCCTATAACGTCAGCGCCGTCCGCCTGCGCCGCGAGTTGCTGCCCGTCACGCTGCTTGCCGTCCCCGGCGTGCTCATTGGCACATTGGTGACGGGCGCGATTGTCCACTTCGCCCTTGCGCTGCCATGGCTGGTCGCCCTGCTCTTCGGCTCGCTCATCTCTTCGACGGACCCCATCGCCGTCGTGTCGCTGTTTCGGGATATAGGTGCCCCGCGACGGCTGGCGCTGCTTGTCGAAGGCGAGAGCCTCTTCAACGACGGCGCCGCCATCACGATCTTCCAGATTATCCTGGCGGCCGCCGTCACCGGCAATTTCAGCGCTGGCATGGGAATCGAGCGCTTCGTCGTGACGGTGCTGGGCGCGCTGGCGGTGGGCGGCGTCATCGGCTACGGCGGCTCGCACCTGCTCCGCGCGGCGGATAGCCCCCAGATCCAGATTACCGCGACCGTCGTCGCAGCCTACGGCGCGTATCTGCTCGCCGAGCGCTTCACCTTCTCTGGCGCGATTGCCGTCGTCGTGACTGGCTTGCTGTTCGGCAACTATGGCTCGACACGCGGACTCATCGCCGAATCCGTGCATGCCATCGCCTCGACCTGGGAGTTTCTCGGGTTCGTCGCCAATTCGCTCATTTTCCTGCTCATCGGCATCGAGCTGGACCCGCCCACACTCGCGCACAACGGCTGGATTCTCGCGATTGCCTTTGTCGCGTCGGTCGCCGGCCGGGGCGTGGTGGTCTATCTGTTGATGCCGCTGCTGCGCGGCCGCCTGGCGATTCCTCGCCCATTCTTGCCGGTGCTGCTCTGGGGCGGCCTGCGGGGAGCGGTCTCGCTGGCGCTGGTGCTCAGCCTGCCGTTTACGCTGGCAGATGGCCGTCCATTCCCCGACCGCAATCTGCTCCAACTCCTCGCGTTCGGCGTCGTCGGCGCCTCGCTGCTGCTGCAAGGGCTGACGATGAGTCCGCTACTTCGCCGGCTAGGCCACGCCGGCACCCACCACACAAGACACGAGGAGGCGG
>CAYMHP010000467.1:0-2565 GCA_964390225.1 uncultured Solibacteraceae bacterium | reverse complement strand
GCTCAACAACGCTCCCAGTGGTCCCGAGGTGCGCAACCGTGCAGCCACAACATCGAAGAACAGAGCCCGGAAGTGCTCGGCATACTCGTCGTCCGTGCGATAGCGTAGCTCGGCCGGGGGCTCGAAGTCCCAGTACCGCCTAACGTGCAGCGTCGTGCAATCGACCGTCAGGACATGCCCTGCCGGCAAGGCATGAATGCCTTCATAGTAAGTGTCGGACGAATCCTTCTCGTTGCGGAACATGTTCAGAGGCGTCAGCCGTCGGCGAATACTCTCGTCATTCGGCCGGATGGGCACCGCGGGGTCCTGCAAGAGTTGCTGTATCTCAGACGCAGCAGCGAAGCTGTATGCGTCAGTGCGGTAGAAGAGCGTGCGCTGGCCGCTGGTGTCGCGCGCGCAGACAAGGCGGTGGTGGCGCGGATCCCACAGCACAAACGCGAAGTCCCCCAGCAAGCGCGTGACGGCCTCCATGCCCCACGCCTCGTAGGCGCGCAAGATGAGCTCGGCATCACCGGCCGCGGAGGACGGAGGATCCGGTAGGCGCGCCAGCAGATCGGCGCGGTTGTCGAGCCGCACATCGGCGCTGATTATGCAGCCTGTCCGCGAGCTGACCAATGGCTGCCACTCCTGTTCGTCCTCCGGAGTGACCGCCATACGGGCATGCCCCAGGGCCACGCCATCGGCGAGATGGATGTACAGGCCGTCAGGTCCGCGATGCGCCGCCGCGGCGAGCATGGTCGAGACGGCTGGCCGGTCCACGGGGCGACCGTCGCGATGGAATAGCACCGCTAGCCCACTCACTGTTCCTCCAGGTTCTGGAGGATACGCTCGTGTACGGCGTCCTGGTACGCGAAACCGCCCGGGTAGCGCAGGACACGCACCGGCGCCTGTGCTAGCAATCGTGCGTAGGTCCCCAAGAAGGGCGCCTCGTCGGACGGCAACAAGTAGTCGCGATTGGATGTGTACGTCAGTAAGGCCAATAAGGCTTCACGCCGGCCCAACGTCCGGATAGATACATCGGTCCTATCTGCTGCCGCGGGCTCATAGCGATCGAGCAGGTAGAGGGAGCGGAGGCGCGCCGGAGTCCGCGCATAAGCGTAACGTCCCTCCAGTCCGAGCAGCTTCTTGTCGACGCTGGCCGTCAGATTGGGCAACTCGTCCGCCAGCTCCAGCGTATGCTGCGCCGTTTCATGCCATACCTTCATGAACGGCGGTCCAGGTGTCCCGTAGATCCCGTCCTCACGAAACACCAGCGGCAAGGCGTCGTCGGTCAACAACAGTGCGCCCCGCCGCAGGAACGAGGCGGCCATGGTAGACTTGCCCCGCCCTCGCGGGCCGAGGAAGGCGATGGCGCCGCGCTCGGTGACAACCGCGCTCGCATGGAGACTCGGACAGCCGAGCTTGCGGCGGACAAAGAGCATCACGGGCCCTCCGAGGGCGAGCCCGAGAGCCCGTTCGTCGACCCCTTTGTCCGGATATATGTCCACCCGTGTGGCATCCGGTGCGACGTGGAACGTGCCTATGGCCTGTAGCCAGATCCACACCCCATCTGCGTGGCGGTACTCCCTCATGACCGTCCCATGGACGGGACACGACATCTGCGCGACGGCCGGCCCGTTGGGTATGAGAGGGCAGGGGGAATGGAGACGGCGGACGACGACGTCGGGGGTGGCGAGGGTGTCAGGTAGTACCGACGCGATGGGCAAGGGCACCTCACTGCACACCGACAAGTCGTATATCGAGTACCAGAACGGCGTCGCGGTTTGCACGCCGGCTGCGATCTCACCGGGCTCTGCCTGCATCACAACCATGTCGTTTGCTCCTGCCTCTGCCAGATGCCGATACCGGCCGCCGGCGCCGCGATCGCGTAGCCGGGCTGTCCGCTGCTGACCCGCAACGCGTGCGGATTGCCGAGAGGTACGAATCCTGCCAGCGCGGACGGAAGCTCGTTCACGGCATGTCCGCCAATCTCGACCCACGCATGTGCGTGCAATACGCCGCCTTCCTTGCGCACCCCGATGCGCAGTTCATGCGGCAACCCGTCCCGACACAGCCAGCGGTGCAGCACCAGCGAGCGGTGGAGGCAACGCGCGCGTACGACGTGACGCCGGGACGCGACTTCGAGCCAATGCGCATAACGCTGGGCTCTGCCTAAAGCTTCGGGGCTCGCACTGTCCTCAGAGAGCGCGGCCCGTTGCTGACGCCGGACGATACGTCGGAAACCGGCGACGCGCAACGCGATGTCAATGGCGGCGAGCCAGACGAACGCGCGCGCGAGTAGGCGACGATCGGAGCGCCCGAGGGCCAGGTAACGCCTGACGTAATACAGCACGGCTCTCCTATCCATTCATGGTTCGTGTTAACCCTTTGGCGGCAAGTGCCTGCACGAACCCCTCGACGTCCGTGCGCAACTGCGCGGGCTCCGCATCATATTCATCGCGCAGCCGGTCAACGATCTCTTCTTGAGTGGATCCGTCCGCAAGCAGTTCCCATATCCGAGTGCCGACAGCGTTGAGGCCGAAATACACTCCGCTCTGGACGCTCAATAGCACAGCTTCATCGCCG
>CAYMHP010000466.1:0-2581 GCA_964390225.1 uncultured Solibacteraceae bacterium | reverse complement strand
GGACGAGTAACCCCAACCGCGAGGCGCTGGAACGATGCCTCGCGACGCTGGAGGGCGGCGCGGCGGCGGCCGCGTTCGCATCGGGGTCCGCGGCGGCGATGAGTGTGTTTCAGGGGCTGCGGCCGGGGGACCATGTGCTGGCGCCGAGCGAAGTCTACCACGGCACGGCGCGGCTGCTGCGCGAGGTGCTGGCGCCGTGGGGGCTGGAAGTGAGCTTCGCCGACCTGACGGACGCCGACGTGGTTCAGAAGGAGCTGCGTCCGAATACGCGGCTGGTCTGGGTGGAGACGCCTTCGAACCCACTGCTCAAGATCACGGACGTGGTGCGAGTGACAGAGTTGGCCCACGCTGCTGGTGCGCTGGTCGCCTGTGACAATACCTGGGCGACGCCGGTCTCGCAGCGCCCGTTCGAGCTGGGGGCCGACCTGATTGTTCATGCGACGACGAAGTATCTGGGCGGCCACAGTGACGTGTTGGGCGGCGCGGTAGTTGCGCGGGCGCGCGACGGGCTCTTCGAGCGCGTGCGGGCCGTCCAGACAACCGGCGGTGCGGTGCCGTCGCCGTTCGAGTGCTGGCTGGTGCTGCGCGGAATCCGGACGCTCCCATACCGGATGCGCGGGCACTCCGAGCATGCGCTGGCGGTGGCGCGATTCCTCGCGGAGCATCCTGCCGTGGAGCACGTTCACTATCCGGGTCTTGAGGCGCATCCAGGATACGCAGTGGCAGCGCGGCAGATGCAGCTACCAGGAGGAATGCTGTCGTTCGAGGTACGCGGCGGCCGGGACCGTGCGCTGGCGGTAGCGGGCCGTGCGCGGGTATTCACGCGGGCGACGAGCCTGGGTGGGCCGGAGAGCCTGATCGAGCACCGGGCCTCGATGGAAGGGCCGGAGACGCGAACGCCCGGCGGGCTGCTCCGGCTGTCGGTGGGGCTGGAGCATCCGGACGACCTGATCGAGGACTTGGCGCAGGCGCTGGACAGTGTCGCCTAGGCCTACCGCGCGGCGCCATCTCAGAGACAGTATATGGGACGGGCGCAGCGGTGGGCCGCTGCGCCCGTCCCATATTCCAGCAATATCTATTGGTGCTGTTAATAGCCGGTCGCGGACTCGAACGCGCCGGAAATGACCTTGTAGCCGTTGCCCGGCTCGCCGGACTGTCCGCCTGTCGCGTGGATGTCGGCGGACGAGCTGCACATCCATGTGTACGTGCAGATGTTCGGATTGGGTGTCGTCGCGCCGCCAAACGCGGTGAAGGCGTCGGCGAAGTACACGCCGAAGGACGAGCCGTCGGCGACCAGATGTGTGTTCAGTTCCTGGACGTACGAGACGGAGTTCGGGCACTTGTTCTGGTAGGGATCGTAGTACAGCATCATCACGAGGTCGCCGGTGCGCTGCCCGCTGCTGTTGGTCAGCGCGGTCGTCAGCTTGGGCAGGATGGTGCCCTTCAACAGCGAATCCACGTTCGCCAGGTCGGTTGCCCAGGTGGCGCTGACGACACAGGTCGAGGAGTTGATGTCAGGCAGCAGATCATTGGCGCCGATGTCGAGCGAAACGGGGCTCACGGTGCTTGGGTGCTTGTTCAGAAAGCTCACGGCGGCGTTGAGCTGTGCGCCCGTGTAGAAGTTGTGGACCAGATACCAATACGGGCAGCCGCCGTTGACAAACGTGGAAGCCTTCTCGCCATTGCATCCGTAGTTCGTGATGCTGCCGCTGCCTTTGCCGTGCAGGTCGGAGGAGTACCACTGCTGGGCGTAGCCATGTGACCAGTCGAGGTTCGGCTCGTAGCCGAAGGCGAGCGAGTCACCGAGCGCGAGATAATAGCTCTTGACGCCAACCGGTCCGCTGGCGTACGCCCGGGAAGGCAGCAGCGCCAGCCCTACGAGGATGACGAGCGTGATGCACAGCGCCGCCAGCATACGGCGGGGCCACGTGCCGATCCAGTCGGCATGCCTACGGGGTCTGGGGGCTCTAGAGGGGCTGGCATGAGTCGTCGCGGCGTTGAGTTGCATGGGCCTACCTCTGTTTCGTTCGGGAGCGTTTCGACACCAGGGCGCGACGCGTGAACAACGAGGGAGGGATACGCCATAGAGGACGACGTGGGGGGATTGCTGAGAGGCAGTATAGCATACCACCAGGCAAAAATCAGCAGGCTCTTTGGTGGCGCCCATACCTCGCCGACACCACCTGTGCCACGGCATATAACCGTGGCGAGTACGCAAGGGAGCGTGGGAGAAGTGAAATGGGCCGGCGATGTCACCTGAGGCATACCGAGCACAGCGCCGAAAGCAGCGGACGCGGCGCATCGTGGCGGAAAGTCACGATGCGCCGCGTCCTGCGTTCACGTGTCTCGCGTGTCCCCCCAGTCAGTCCGCGGGTGCATGCTCGGCGGCGTGCTGGGCGCGAAGTACCTTCTTGTCGAACTTGCCGACGCTGGTCTTCGGAACGGACTCGATGAAGTAAATCTCCTCGGGCAGCCACCACTTGGCGACCTGTGGCTCGAGGAAGGCTCGCACATCAGCCGTCGTGAGCGCGTCGGCGGCGTCGGGCTTGGGCACGACGTAGGCGACTGGCCGCTCCTGCCA
>CAYMHP010000465.1:0-2607 GCA_964390225.1 uncultured Solibacteraceae bacterium | reverse complement strand
ATTCCGCCAATCTGCGAAACCTGCGTCGCTTGCGCCCCGAGGTTCAGGGTGATGGCGAGAAAGACAATGACGAGGGCGAAGGTTTTCATAAAGACCGGCCGATCCGACTAATCGCGCGACGCCCGCGGCGTGGCTGCCGCTGGTGCGTGAGCGGCCATAAAATTCAGGCGCGCGGCGTTCATTGGCAGCACCTTGATGGCGTCGCCGAACTCGACGAGTTGTTCGTTCTGCGGCGTCCATTTCGGCCAATGGACTGCTGACGTGTTCGGGTCGCCGTT
The DNA here is from genome assembly GCA_964390225.1 of uncultured Solibacteraceae bacterium. GTDB lineage: Bacteria > Acidobacteriota > Terriglobia > Bryobacterales > Bryobacteraceae > PSRJ01. The sequence goes on along the minus strand of CAYMHP010000465.1, from coordinate 2,329 downwards.
TTTGGCGAAGGCGATCAGGGCGTCCGTCATTTCGTTCGACAGTTGCCGGTCATAAGAAGTCCACTTGCGCGTGGGCCGGATGAGATTCAGCGCGTCCTGCGTACCGAACCAGTACGGGACATCGCTGGTGTGATAGGCCCCAATGGTTGCGGTGTCCTGATCGGCGATTGCCACTCCCGGAATGTATGGGTGCACTCGGGAATACATGAATATGTAAACGGGTGCGGATCCATGGCGGGCCTGTTCCGTGGCCCAATTGCGTGCGCCCCTCTCCACCATGCCTTCGCGCGCGGCGGTGCGGCCCATCTCGTGGGCCTCGGCATCGCTCGAAGCCGGATAGAGCTTCAGAAATTCCTCAGCGTCCTTACCGTAGAGCTTCTGAGCGGCAGCTTTGTACTCTTCGAGATTCTTTGCGGCTCTCAACGCATTCGAGCTCTCGTCATGGGTAAAGCCAACCATGGCGGCGACATCGTTGTGCCGGTGTTCTTGAAAGAGCTTGGCGGGCGTTTCCGGCAGGAAGTATCCATCAAGATCAGCGCCGCCAACTCGAATCGGTCCACCGCGCGCTCCCACCTGGAATTCCTCTTGCAAGGCGAGAATCCGGTCGGCCGGGACCTGCCGCATGTCTTCTATCGACTTTGCCTTCAGCGCTTCCTGAATCTTGAGGCCGGTCTTTTCGGCGTCCTCTCGACTGGTCACCTGTCCGCCATTGCCCCAAGCCCCGCCGCTCATGGCCACAACGCCGCGGAACAGCCCCTTCGCCAGTGGGCTGGCCTGCAGAAGCGAAACCGAGCTCGCGCCGGCCGACTGTCCAGAGATAATCACCTTTCCCGGGTCGCCGCCAAATCTCGAAACATTTCGCTGAATCCACTGCAAAGCGGCCACTTGGTCCAGGTAGGCGTAATTTCCGGACTGATGATGGGGCGACTTTTCCGTTAACTCCGGATGCGCCATGAAGCCCATCGCGCCCACGCGGTAGTTGAAGTTCACGAACACGGCGCCGCGCGCGGCGACATTCGCGCCGTCGTAGAGCGCCATTCCGCTCGAACCGATGGTGGAGCCGCCGCCATAGATAAATACGATGACCGGCAGATTGGCCCCGGCCTTCGCCGCCGCCGGCGCCCAAACGTTCGCGAACAGACAGTCTTCGCTGGTCGGCTCCTCCCCAAAATAGTGGTTGATGTTGTGAGGCCGCAGAACCTGAATGCATTCGGGCATCTTCCGGTCCGCGTTGTACACGCCCTTCCATGGCTTCACCGGCTGCGGCTCGCGCCACCGCAACTCTCCCACGGGCGCTGCGGCGAACCGGATGCCCAGATATGCCTTGACCCCGGATGAAAGCATCTTGCCCGCGACCAGGCCGCTATCGGTTGCCACCGGATCGCCCGGAATGGGCGTCTCCACCACCTGAGCGCCGGCGGCCAGCAGGCCCACAACGAAGAAACCTAAGTGCTTCATAGACCACTCCTTTGAGAGCGAATCAATAGTAAGGTTGGCATTCGGCCGAGGCAAGCCCGTAACGGTAGCAGCACGGTAACTAAAAGGCCGGCGCCGCTGGAAACGGCTGTATACTCCAAGTTGATGAAGAGTCAAGCGGCCGCCGTGCTCCTTCTGGTGGCGCTATCCACTTCGGCCCAAACCCCACAATCCCAGCGAAAGCGGCGCGTGCTTGCCGTTGGCGACACGAGCACCCGGACTTACCAGCACGCCTCGATTTCGCACGCGATGGCGACCATCGAACGCCTGGGGCGGGAATCCGGCCTATATGACACAGTCATCCGCACGGACACGCAACTTCTGACGAAGAAGCGCCTGCCGGGAACTCATACGCTGGACGATTTCGATGCAGTTTTCTTCTACTCGATTGGCGAACCCGGGATGACACCCGAGCAAAAGGCGGATCTGTTGGCTTTCATCCGGGAAGACGGCAAAGGCTTCGTCGGGACGCATACCGCCAACAACGATTTTTTCGACTGGCCCGCATATACCGAGTTAATCGGAGGCCGTTTCGACGATCATCCTTGGGAACTGTTCGACGCGCCGGTGATCGTCGAGGATCCCTCGTTTCCCGCCATGAAGGCGTTTCCGCCTCACTTTACGATCAATGACGAGATCTATCAGATGAAAAACTTCTCCCGTGATCGCGTGCGAGTGCTGGCCCACCTGGGAGCGAAATACCATCGCGACTCCCTGCTGCGTTTTTCGCAGCAGAAGCGCGCGGCGCTCCTGGTCTGTTACCTCCAGGACCTCCAACAGGAGCTGCTCGACCGCTTACTCACCTCATTTGACGATTTGGTCATGAGTATCTTTCGGCGAACGGAGAGTTCCG
>CAYMHP010000464.1:0-2624 GCA_964390225.1 uncultured Solibacteraceae bacterium | reverse complement strand
TGGCTGGCTTGAGGCCGAGGCGGACGAGCTCCAGGAAACCGGCGTCCATCACCGAGCGCTGATCGAGCGTGGGGCCGCCGTTGCCGAGATAGTAGCTGATGGCGGCGTTGGGGTCGCCGGTCTTGGAGAGGCGGATGTAGTACGGATGCGTGGCGAGCGGGCCGTTGGTCGTGACGTCCCACTTCTCGATGGAGCGCTGCCAGTCGTCCGCAACGCCGAGCCAGACCGCCGCGCTCTGCGTATCGCCATTGACTTTGGCAATCTCGGCGGCCGCCACCAGTCCTGCGATTTCGGCGGAGATGGTCGAGGGGGAGTAGCCGCCCTGCTCCTCCCAGCGCTCTGGTCCGTAGGTTGGGCCGTGGCTGATGACGAAGTTGGCGGCGGCCTTGATGTGGTTCGTGTAGAGGCTTGCATCAGTCATGTGGAGCTGGTAGGCCATGAGAATGGGGTAGCTCACCTCGTCCAGTTGGGTATTGAAGGAGTCGGGCGCGAGCTTGCCGTTGAGCAGGCTGTTGCGCGGCATGGAGCCGTCGGGAAGCTGCTGCTGATTGAAGAGGAAGTTGACCGCGTCGCGAGCGGTCGCGAGGTCGCCGTCGGTGTAGAGGCCGGTCCAGGCTTCGTAGAGATCGCGAGCGAAGACTTCACGGTAGGAGCCGAAGTAGGTGTTGTTGGGGTCGCCGGCGGAGACCGCCTGGCCCCAGGGCGAGGCGAGGCCCGCGCCGATGGCGCCGGGGAAGGTCTTGTCCTCGGATGCTTTGATGACGTTGGCGCTCAGGTAATACTCATTGACGAGCTGGTTCCACTGGTTCCCAGTGACGCCGCCGATGTGGTTTGCGGGGGCACGGAGCGCCGCGTCGTAGGCGTCCCACCCGCGCTCGTACTGTTGCAGCATGGGGCCGAAGGGTGCGGTAAGGCTACTCTCGGCGGCGGAGACGGCCTTTGATTGGGTTGTGCCGAAGCCGAGCGCGAGCGTGAAGTTGGCGCCGCGGCTCAAGGAGATCTGCGCCGTCTGCACGAGGTTGCCGTTGGTGGCGTCGGCGTAGGTGGTAGTGAGGGCGTGGGAGGCGTCGAGCTGGGTCAGGCCGTCGCTCTCGCCGCCGACGAAGCCGTTGGAGACCTGGCTGAAACCGGACGAGGCATCGAGCGCGCTGTAGACGGGGACGGCGTAGTCGCGGTTGGTAGCATTGGTATGGGTGTTGGTGTCAAAGGCGATGGGGATTGCGTGGCCGGTGGAGGTGTCCACGGTGCCACTGTCCGCGCCGCCATTGCCGGAGCCGCCGCCGCCGTTGCCGTTGAGAGTCGGGTCGTAGCGCACGTACAGCTTGTAGTTGGAGAGGTCGCCGACGAGCGGGATGAAGTGGGTGCGCATCACGACGGTGTTAGCGTTGGGGTCGGCGATGTAGTCGGTGACGATGCGGTACTTGCCGCTCTTAGCCGTGGTGGTGACTTCGCAGGCGAGGGCTTGCGGGTCGAGCAGCGCGACGCTGTAGGTGGTGTCGCGCTCCTGGAAATCGGTGAAGGTGCTGCCGTCGGTGACGATGTATTCGAGGGTATGGACGTTAGTGTTGTCTTCGGTGGGGTAGTACACGTCGCTGAGGACGCCGTTGGCGAGGGTGAACCAGACCTTTGAGGTGGTGTTGCGGGCGGTGCCGAGGCAGTCTTTACGAGCGAGGTCGAAGTAGGATAGCGCGCCGGGTCCGTCGGGGGCGGCGCCGGTTGGGCCGCTGTCGGCGAGTATGGCGCTGGCGGGCGCGAGGGCAAGCGCGAGCAGACTGAGGACGAGCGCGGCGGTTCCGAGCCGCGCGGGGGAGCCGAATTGACGCCATCGTTTTCTCACGTTCCCGTTTCCTCTCTCGTTTCTCTCACTTTTCTCCGTCGTCTCGCGTGTCGCGCCGCTGGGCCGCATCTATGGTGCGACGTGGCGAGCGGGCATCCGTCGAGCGAGACGAGCTTCCCCAGGATGACGTGATGGGTGACACAGACAAGTTAGCTGACCGGCGAGCAGTTGTCGTTGACTGGCGCAAGCGCTACAGATATACCCTCACAGCTGACCGGTATGTGCCTCCTTTCGCGAGCGTAGACACGGTTAGGGTCCAACTGTGCCGAGCAGTCGTGGTGGCCGCTCGTTTGTAGCGTAGCGTATGGTGGCAACCTCCCTCCAAAGCGGTGACTGAGAAGCGTGGGATGTCCCCAGGGTATGTCCGTTTTGTCCGCTTTTTTCGTTTTGAATTTGTGTCGTGGAGCCGGCACGCGAGAAATGATACGGAGTTGGGCGGTGGTGGTCACTTGACATTTCTGTTATTCGTTTGTATCGGGGTCCGAGCGAGGATTGGGTCCCTAACCCCCAACCCCTTCCCCTTGCGAGGGGGAAGGGGAGCCAACATTGTGGAATCTCGGTAGACGCCCGTAGTAGTGCCGGTGCAGGGAATGGCATCGCGGCACTGAAGTGCCGGCGCACGCGACGTGGCACTAAAGCGCCTGGATACCAGGTGGGCGAGCCGAGGCTTGCGAGCGTGTGGGGATAGTGTAGCACGGGAGGGGAGCAGCGAGGGTCCCGTGAAGTACGGACAAACACGGACATTTCCGGACAAGTACGGACAGGTACGGACAGGTACGGACAGGTA
>CAYMHP010000463.1:0-2667 GCA_964390225.1 uncultured Solibacteraceae bacterium | reverse complement strand
CTCAATCTTCGCCAATGGGGCACGGGAGACGAGGACCAGCGAGGTGTCGCGTGCATGGAGATGGGCGAGATGGCCGATATTGTCAACCAGGAACGAGCACATCGGACAGCCCTCATCCCAGCTCGGATCAAACATGAAATGGTAGATAATCAGCTGGCGGTGCCCATCGAAGAGGTCTAACAAACTCACCTTGCCGTTCGAACCCTCGAAGAGATACGCCTTGTCAATCTTGACCATTGGCAACCTACGGCGCTCGGCATTGAGCCGGTCACGCGCACGCGTGGCTTCCTTTTCCTTAGCGAGCAGATCCGCTCGAGCAGCAAGCCACTCGTCTCGTGAGACGATTGGTGGATAGTTCATGGTGTTCTCCTTCTACTTCGATCCGATGGATTGGTGGATCTCCCAGGGGTTGCCTTCGGGATCAGAAAAGTGTGCTGTGCGCAGCCCCCAGGGCTGGTCGGTTGGCGGCCTGAGGAGCGTGACGCCCTTGGACTTGAGCGCCTCGTAGGCGGCGTCCACATCGTCAACCTCAACAGCTAGCAGACTTCGCGGCCCGCCCTCGAGCTTCAGCTCCAACGGCTCCTCACTGATCAGGTGTGCGGCACCCGAGAGTTCCAGCAGGAAGAAATACACATCTCCGATCTTGAAGACAGACGATTCGGAATCGCTCTCTTTCAACTCAAGCCCGAGCGTGTCGCGATAAAACGCCGTACAACTGGCCAGGTCATTGACAAACAACTCCGTCGCGACAATCCTGCGAATCATGGCTGACGCCTCTGCTTTCTTCGTCAAGTCGTGACCGTCACCATCAACGCTTTGGAGGAAAGTATAGGGGGAGGAAACCTGGAGCGCAGTCGTCAAAGGTCTACCAAATGGAGGAAGTTGGCGGAGAGACCTTGCGCTGTTGGGAGGAACCGGCTTAGAGCAGCGAGCGGGCACGTGCCTGCGCAATCGCCTGGGTGCGACTTGTTGCTCCCAGCTTGCCGAGCAGATTGCTGACATGCTTCTTGACGGTGGCCAGGGAGATCACCAGGGTTTGGGCGATGTCCTGATTCGAGGCTCCGGTAGCGAGTAGGCGCAAGACTTCCTGTTCACGACGGGTGAGGGCCGGCGCCGACGGCAAAAGCGGTGCGACCGCTTCCAGCGCCGTACTCGCGCCGTGCGCATCGTGGTCGAACGCAGCCAGAAGCTTTGTGATATAGGCGGTGGTGGCGGATGACGTCCGCTGATGGTGCCGTTGGTGCTGGGCACGCGGCGTGAGGAGCGCCTGGAGCGCCTGCCGCATCGGCTCGCCCTCGTCCAAGTATATGCGGATGTAGCCCTCTGGCTCGGTGAGCGCGAACAGGCGGGCCGCGACCTTCTTGGCTTGCTCGCGCTTCCCAGTCTGATGCAGCGCGACCATGTACTGCGCAAGGAAGGTGTTAGTCATCGCGACATCGGTTGGCCGGTCCAGCCGCCGGCTCCAGTGTTCCAGCAGCTCCAGCGCCTCCGTCCAACGCCGCTGGGCGAAGTAGACCCGTACCACGACCGGGAAAGCGCTATAATTCGGTCCCTCCCACGCCGCCTCTGGAAAGGTGACGCTCGCGGCCCAATCGGACGCCTCCTTCAGTTGTCCCCGCGCGAGCCACCACTCCGCCCGCATTGTTGGCAGCCAGCCGGAGTAGCCCCCGTAGTGCTCGCGCCGCACCTGTTGTTCGAGCTCGTGCCGCACCTGTTGCGCCTCCGACCACTCTCCGCTGGCCAGTTCGACGCGCATGAGTGTGGCATACTCCCAACTGAGGATATCGAGCTGCTGCCAGGCGGCGGCGTCGCGCAGGGCCGTTCGCAGCCTGCCGCGTGCTTCCTCCAACCGGTTCCATTGATACAGCACCTCAGCGTGGACAATCTCAAAGTACCCTTTTAGCAGTGCATACCCGGCAATCTCCTCGATCATGCCGCGGGCCGCCTGGCTCTCCTCGTAGGCAAGACGCAAGCGCCCAGCGTCTAGCGCCGCCAGCGCCAGCCATTGCCTGACCTTGATGGTCGCGAAGTGGCTCCCTGACCGGCTCACCTGCTCCTGGGCATCCAGCAGTCGCGGCAATAGCCGCACTCCCTCCCGCCAGACAGTGACGTGCAGAACGAAGCTGCAAGAAAGCGGTACCATCTGCCAGATCGCTTCTTCACTCCGATCCAGCGCTTCCTGTATCTCCTGTTGCATGCTATTCAATCGCTCATAGTCCCCGCTCGCCGTCGCTTCGAGGAAGACGAGAAACATGCGAAGCAGGCGGAGACGCTGTTGCAGCAGAGTGCGCTCAGCGACGTAGGCCTCCCGATTCTCGGGGATATCGGTGGAAACGCCAGCGCTGGCATCGGCGTGCACATCCGCTTGCGGAGCCGAAGTCTGACAAATGGTCTCGTCCGCCCCCGGCGGCAAGGCGGTTTCGGCTCGCGCCATAAGCTGCCGTGCCTCCGCGTGGGCTCTGGCGCGCTGGTCGCCTGTAGCCTGAGAGGTTGTGAAGAGCAGGTAGAGTGCCGACGTAAGCACCAGGCGCGCGTGTTCGCGCACCAGCCGTGCGGGCAGCACGAGCACCCAGTTCGCCATTGTCGCAGCCTCTCCGCGCAACCAGAACTGTTCAGCCGTCTGCTCCATCAGGCGGGCGGCGACGGAGAAATCGGCGGCCGCAAGCC
>CAYMHP010000462.1:0-2671 GCA_964390225.1 uncultured Solibacteraceae bacterium | reverse complement strand
ATGCCGCGAGCTACATCACCGGCCAGGTGCTCCACGTCGACGGCGGCATGGTCACGCACTGACAGGGTGAATAGCTCTATGCCTAATGTGGCCCAACCGTTTGCTTCACCTCAATGTGGAGCGCGAATCGGTGAGCATGCGTAGCGTGCGGTCCCGCCGCAGTCGGCCATATGCATCCTGTACGACCACTTCTTGCACGTCGGTTGCCCCCGCGGATACGACGCTTTCCCTCGGTAGCCGTGCTATCATAACCCCGAAGCAGGGACGCAATGATCAGAAGCAGGGAGGCGTTCGATGACCGGCGGTGCCGACGATGAGCCGACGCCCTTGTCGCAATTCTTCGACGCCCTGGCGGTCAAGCCGGGCAGCCGTGATACTCGGGTTCTGGGGATCCTGTTCACGCTGACCTTTGTCGCGCTGACCTTCATCACGGGCGTCTTGACCGTCCAGGAGATCTGGGCGCACCACCTGTGGACCGGTGTCGGGGAGTTCGCCGCAACCGTGGTATTGTGTCTCGTCACCGCGCTCGTCGCCCTCGCGACGATCCTGGAGTGGACGGGCGTGGTCGGGGAGTTGGACCACTGATGCTGCAAGGGTCCAATGCGCCTGGGGGGCGGAGGGATGCGCCGCCACACCGCGACCGGAGGCGCAACGATATGAACGATATGGATGTGCGACCCGAGGTGATCGAGCCATCGCCCAGCCCGTCGGCGACCAGAGCGGCCCCACGAACATCGCCGCATTCCTTGCCCGGGCCCGCAATGATCCCCGCCGCTGGTACTTGGTCAGGTCAGCCAAGGCGATCCAACCCAGGAAGGCCCACTCGCGGACGCTCGACGCGTCTGCATGCAAGCTGGGAGAGAACCAAGGGGGAGCCAGGCGCCCATCGGCGCCGTAGAGCACTTTAGACCAGGGCGGACAGCCCTGCCGACAGGTCGCCGGAACTGCGATCAGGTCAGGCTGGACCCCGTTGCGGTACTGGACGAAGAGGCGCTGGTGGGAGACCTCACTCCACTCGACAAGGCGGTGCTCCAAGCTATCGACGATGCGGCCACCGGTCGCCACGAGCGCCCAGACCCGTGTGAGCGCAGCGGGCAAGGCGTCATCGGCGATGCCCAGGCCAACGTTGAGATCCGAGTGCTCGTCGCCCCCACCCCGTGCGAGCGGGGTGGACAGCTCCAGCCAGCGGCACTGCGGGCGGCGCTGCACCGCCCCGACTAGCGGGGCCAACACCGGCTGCCGATCGGTGAGCGGGACAGGCAGACGGTCCTCTCCCGCCCCGGACGACCGGTCTACACGGGCACAGGCTTGACCATGCGCAGGAGTCCGGCCCTCTCAGGTTGTGCGTCTCACCCCCTACCGCCCCGCCGTCGCATCACGGCCGCGTGACGATGAGGACGACAGCCACCGCATTGATCAACATATGCAACAAGATAGAGCAGTTCAGGGAACGCGTGTAGTGGAAGACGAGGGCCAGGACCACACCGAAGATGAAGAGTGCGGGCAGCAACACAGGAATAAAGTGCAGTACGGCAAAGATCAGGGCGGACAGGATGGCCGCACACCACAGTGGCAGGTGTCGCCGCAAGAGCTGGAACAGCAGGCCGCGGAACACCAACTCTTCCACTATCGGCCCGACGACCGCGAGGGCGAGGAACAACAGGAGAAGCTCACCCGCTGAGGGGTGGACGGCCACGCCCAGGTTGGCTTGCTGCGGGTTGAGGCGCGGGTTGTTGATCTGGTCCACGCGCCCGTGGAAGAACAGCGCCGCCTCGATGGCCAGGGCGACTCCCGAGCAGAATAGGGTGGCGAGGTAGATGGGCGGGATGAGCAGGTACGCCCCCATTGGCGCCGGCCGCCAGCCGAGGCTGGCCCAGGTGAGCCGCCTGGTGCGCCGCACGACGATCCACACGCCGAGGAAAAATCCGCCGTAGAATAACAGGCTCTCGAAGCTCAGCGTGAAGGGCGCCCAGCGGATACCGATCCTCAGGAGGGCGTTGGAGAGCAGCCGATTGGGCAACAGTCGCATGCTCTCCGCCGTCGCCAGGAGGTGGAGGGCCAGGAGGCCGACGACCAGGCACACCACAGCCAGGACCAAACCGAGCCCCACGGCAGCACCAAAGACACGCCAACTCAAGGCCGCGGGTGGCACGGCCGTTGCCCGTCCAGAGCCCGACTTGGCTGTCTCAACTATGTGTATCGGCGTCGTGTGGTCGATCAACGAGATCTCCCCGATCATAGTGTGTCGCTATGTTGTATCGTATCGGCCGAAAGGGGCCAAGGACCAGGTGTGCCGGCGATACACCCCATTCAGTCGCAACAAGCGGACCACACTTGTGAAGGCAGCCAGACACAAATTAGTCAGTCTACAGCAAGGTAGGGGCTGTGCCACACGCACGGGGTGACGCTCAACCCCGTGGACATCACGCCTGGCATAGGCCGTGATCTGCGTCCCACTCAACTAAGCCCGCGCGGCACGCTACTTCCGGCGACTATTAACCCCGCGTGGCACGTTTCACCCTACCCCGTGTCTACCCCGCGTCCACCCCGTACCGTCACGAACGTCCGCCGCCCGTCTGCACCCGCCTCGCCGGCTGCACTCCTTCCGGCCTGAGTCATGATCGGCGTCAACCAAGAGTCGCTGAAGAAGCAGTGAGGCGAGTGCCGGGAT
>CAYMHP010000461.1:0-2692 GCA_964390225.1 uncultured Solibacteraceae bacterium | reverse complement strand
CTGTGCTGAGCTCCGGCACTTTTGGGCAAATTACGAGCGACATCAATGGGTCCAGTTCGCAAGCGGGCGATCCGCGCATTATGCAACTGGCGCTGAAATACGTATTCTGAGTGATCATGAGTTCTTGCAAGTTCGTAATCGCAGCGGGAATCATCGCTTGCTCGATCACTTCCGCCCAGAATGACTGGCCCACCTACGGCCGGGACCTCGCCGGCACGCGCTACTCGCCACTCAAACAGATCAATAGTGCGAATGTGGCGCAACTGGTTCGCGCGTGGACCTATCACATGGCCGCGGAGACGGCCGCGCCAACCCGCGCCGAAGAAGGCAACGAGGTCCAAGCCAGGGGGCCCGGCCGGGGCGGCACCGGCGGACGGATCGCCGAAGCTTCGCCGCTGATTATCGGCGGCGTGATGTACCTCACGACCGGGTATGGCCGCGTCGTGGCGCTGGAACCAGAAACAGGCAAAGTCATTTGGACTTACGAAGTGAAGGACGGGGCGCCTGCCGAGCGAGGACTCGAGTATTGGGCGGGAGACACCCAGTCTCCTCCTGAACTCTTCTTTGGCACCTCGACGGGCAAGCTCATCGCGTTGAATGCAAAAACCGGCAAGCCCGTGCCCGGGTTCGGCAATGAAGGTGTGGTCGATATGAAGCCCGGGGCTCTGAACGGGCTGACGAACTCGATGTTCGGGCTTTCGTCCCCGCCGTTGGCTTATAAGAATGTCCTCATCACCGGTGCGCACGTTCAGGAATCTCCGAGCGTCGGTGCGGCGGGCGATACACGAGCCTGGGACATCCATACCGGCAAACTGGTCTGGATCTTTCATTCGGTGCCTCGACCCGGTGAGCCGGGAAGCGAGACATGGGAACCAGACAGTTGGAAGAACCGCTCCGGGACGAACGTCTGGGGGCTTTTTACGCTCGACGAGCGGCGGGGTATCCTTTATATGCCGTTCGGCGAGCCGACGACCGATTATTGGGGCGGCGATCGCAAGGGCGCGAATCTGTACGGCACCTCGCTGGTCGCGGTTGACGCGCTGACCGGAAAGATGAAGTGGTATTTCCAGGCGGTGCACCACGACACCTGGGATTACGACCTCGCGTCTCCCCCTGTTCTGTTCGATGTGAAGCGAAACGGGCAGACAATACCGGCCGTCGCGCAAATGACCAAGATGGGGCTGCTGTTCATCCTAGATCGCGTGACCGGGAAGCCGATTTACGGAGTAGAAGAGCGGCCAGTACCGGTGGATGACGCGCTCCCTGGCGACTCCGCCTGGCCCACGCAGCCGTTCCCGTTGAAACCGCCGCCATTGGCGCGAAATACCTTCAAACGCGAAGACCTGGCAACCGTCACACCCGAGCTGCAAAAATTCTGCGCAGAACTGTTCGACAGCGTCTCGGGCGGCCTGCACAGCGGCGGTCCCTTCACGCATTATTCGACGACGCCGAGCGTGATCTTCCCCAGTTCAATCGGCGGCGGCAACTGGAACCCGCCATCTTTCGATCCGACGCTCGGATATCTGTTCGTCAACACAATGGATTTCGGCAGTCTCAACCAGATGGTCAAAGCCAACGATAGCGCCCGTTACAATCGGCTGGGCTACCACAACATCAACCGCTTCTGGGACCCAACCAAAAACCTGCCCTGCAACCAGCCGCCCTGGGGACGGCTGTTCGCGATCAACGTCAATACGGGAGACATCGCCTGGCAAGTGCCGCTCGGAATCACCGAGAGTTTTCCGGAAGAGAAGCAGAACACAGGAAGGCCGAATCTCGGCGGATCTGTGGCGACGGCCGGGGGCCTGGTGTTCATCGGCGCTACGGATGATAGCCGGTTCCGCGCATTCGACTCGAGGACGGGCAAAGAACTGTGGGTGACGAAAATTGATGCGGGAGCGCACTCTGCGCCCGTTACGTACTTGGGAAAAAACGGTAAGCAGTATGTTGTAGTGACGGCGACCGGCGGCGGTTTTCTCGGCGACCGCAGCGGCGCCGATACTGTGATCGCATTCGCGCTCCCGTAGATTCTAAGAAGTGGGCCGCGTGGCGCTCCATCGCGTGGGATCCGCTGTTTGCCTATACTTGCTCGAGCTTCGCGGGTACCAATCCTGGCGACAGCACCTGAATCACGAGCATAGCCGCTGGATAAAGACACGCTGCAGTGACGAAAAGCACGAGATAGGACGTGGAGTTGCTTTGCAGAACCCTGCCGATCAACTCTGCCGTACCGACACTTACCAGTGCCGAAAGAGAGCTACCTAGCCCAACCACTGTCCCGGTAACTTGGCTAGGAAACAGATCCGAGGCCAATGTATACAGGTGGGTCGAGAGCGCCTGATGGGCACTTACTGCCAGGCAGATCAGTGCGACCATCGCGTTCACATTTCCGACGCGGTCCGCGATCACTAACGTCGGGCACGTTAGTAACACCAGGCCCCACATCACCGTTTTGCGCGCCCGGTTTACACTCCAATGCCACTTTACGAGTTGGGAAGAAATATAGCCGCTGGCAACGCACGCTACCCCCGAGCACGCAAAGACCGCGCTCAAGTAGGGAGCCGCGGCGGTTCCGGTGATCCCGTGTTCCTGCGCCAAAAACTTCGGCAGCCAGAATAGATAAAAGTACCAAATGGGATCGACCAGCATCCGCGCAATGTCCTTGCCGTTGGATTGATAGGGTCCCGTCAGT
>CAYMHP010000460.1:0-2693 GCA_964390225.1 uncultured Solibacteraceae bacterium | reverse complement strand
TGACCAAGTTCTCCAACGACAGCTACGCTTGGTTCCAGGTCGGCGAAGTCGGCTATGACATCTTCATGGCGCGTCACTCGCAGAGCTGAGCGCGCCGCGGCATACCGCATCGAGGGTCCGGAGCGAAGGCTCCGGACCCTATCTTTTTGCGACCCCGGTTGGTGTGGCTCGCAATTGGCCTGCGGCGGATTGATGCCGCATGGCGGGTTTCGGCTTCGAGCCATTTCAGTGGGGTTTCGATCGGTTGAGTGACCCGTTCAGGTTCGGCGAACATCGCAACACGATGACTTTCCCTACTGGTCTGTGATAGCATTCCGCTCGGCGCTGGATGACACTAATGCGAGTCCTCGGTCTTATTCTGCGGACGCTCTTCCTCCTGGTGGTGATCGCGATCACCACCCGTGTCGCTGCTCCCCAGAACGAGAGCCTGTGGTCGTCGTACGATACGCCCTCCGATCTGTTCCGCATCATTCTGGGCCTGGTTGTCTGCGGCTTCATTGCCGTGCAGATATTCCTGTATCCGAAGAACCCGGCCGACATGCGCAAATGGGTCCCGATCGGGCTTGCCGTCCTGCCCCTGACGCTGCTGTGCGCCGTCGTGATCTGGTAGACACTCGGCCCGCAGGACGTGGGCGCTCATTTGGCCTCACTTAGCCGAACGGTCGCGGCAGAGGCGCCCGCCAGTACGCAGTCGCGCCAGACGGGTGTGGTGCACTGCGCCGGCCAGCCGCCGCCGAGCGCCATGAACAACCCTGCCGTGTCGGACAGGCGCGTCGCCTCGGCCTGGACGCGGGTGATTGCGGCGTTGAAATAGGCCTGCTGCGCGTTCAACACCGTGACCTGGGTAATTTGTCCGAGTACGAGCTGCTTCTGCACGATATCGAGGCTTGCCTTCGCTGCGGTCTCGGCTTTGATCGCCGCCTGCACGGTGCGAGCGTCGGCCTGGAGGCTGCGCAGCGCGTCTGCAACATTCTGCATCGCCGTGATGACCGCCTGCCGATAGAGCGCCTGCGCCTGGTCGAGCGCGGCCTCCGCCGCCTTCTGCCTGTGATATAACGTGAGGCCGTCGAACAGCGGCTCGGTCGCGCTCGCCGCCACCGTGTAGAATAGCGTACCCTGCGTGAACAGCTGCGCCGGCTTGAAGGCGCCGGTGCCGGGATTGCCGGTCAGGGTGAGATTGGGCAGCCGCGCCGCGATCGCGACGCCGATCTGCGCGCTCGCCGAATGCATATTGGCTTCCGCCGCGCGCACGTCGGGACGCTGCGCCACCAGCGTGCTTGGCAGGCTTACGGGCAGGTTTGCGGGCAGGGTGAGACGCCGGAGATCGAACGTCTGGAGGACTTCGTCGGCCGAGAATTGCCCGGCGAGCGCGGTGAGCAGATCGCGCTGCAGGGCGAGCTGCTTCTGCAACGGCGGCAGCGTCTGTTCGGCCTGGGCCAGCGCGGCCTCCTGCGTCAGCACGTCGACCTGGGCAGCCTGACCGGCATTGAACTGGCTTTTGAGGATGCCGAGGATGTCTCGCTCGATCTTGACGATGCGCTCGGTCGCCGCGATCTGGCCGCGCAGCGAGGCTTCCTGGATGGCGGCGGTCACGACGTTGGCGGTCAGCGCGAGATAGGCGGCCTCGAGCTGGAATTGCGCCTGCTCGGTCTGGGCATCGAGGCTTTCGACCGCGCGGGTGTTCTGGCCCCAGACATCGGGTACGAAGCTGATGTTGAGCTGCGCCGTATGCAGCGTGTAGCGCGACTGCGGCGAATCCACCGGATTGGACGTTACATTATTGGACGTCTGCTGGTCCGACGGCGTGTAGTTCACGCCGACTTGCGGAAAGAACAGGCCGCGCTGCGCCAGCGCATTGAAATTGGCGACGCGGATCGCAGCTTCCGCCGACTGGAGCGACGGATTGTGCTCGATCGACAGCCGGATCAATTCGTTCAGGGGCTTGGAGCGGAATGCCGCCCACCAGCGCGTTGGAATGTCCGCGCCGTCCACGAAACGCTGCCGCGGCACGCTCGGCCCGTCGGCATCGTTGCGCGGCGAGGCCGTTGGCTCCGGCGTGTAGCGGGTGACGTCGGGCGCCCGGGGCGGGGCGAAGTTCGGCCCCACGGCGCAGCTGGCGAGCCAAAGGCTCGCGCCACCGATTGCGAGACCGCGGGTGAGACGGCTTATGGCTGTCACGCGACGCATTCAGCCGCCCTCCGGATGCGCTGCTTCAGGCAGTGAAGCGGCCGGATGGCTCTCCTCCGACGGCGCCGGCTCACGCGACAGGAAGATCTTGCGCAGAGCCGGTGCGACCACGAGCAGAAGCAGGGGACCGATGAACATTCCGCCGACGACCACGGTGGCCAGTGGCCGCTGCACCTGGCTGCCGATGCCGTGTGACAACGCCGCCGGAAACAGGCCGACGCCGGCCGACAGCGCGGTCATCAGCATCGGCCGCATACGCTGCTCTGCGCCGCTGAACACCGCGTCCGCAATACTCATGCCGGAAGAACGCAGCTCGCGGAAATAAGTGATGTTGAGGATGCCATCCATCACGGCGACGCCGAACAGCGCGATGAAGCCGATCGCGGCCGAGATGCTGAAGTCGAGGCCTGCGAGGTAGAGCGCGATCAACCCGCCGCCGACGGCGAAGGGAATGCCGGCGAGCGCCAGCAGGCTGTCGCGCACCGAGTTGAACAGGCTGTAGAGCA
>CAYMHP010000459.1:0-2713 GCA_964390225.1 uncultured Solibacteraceae bacterium | reverse complement strand
AAACCGGCTTTTTGACATTTGCGGTGCCGTCGAGCAGCACGTCAAATCGAACGGCTTTTCGGTGGTTCGGGAGTACGTGGGTCACGGGATTGGGACGCAGCTTCACGAGGAGCCGCAGGTGCCGAACTACGTGGATCGCAAGAACGAGAACCCGCGTCTGAAGGAAGGAATGGTGCTTGCGGTCGAGCCGATGGTGAATGCCGGGCGGCCGGAAGCGGTGGTTTTGAAGGACCGGTGGACGGCAGTGACCAAGGACGGTTCCAACTCGGCGCATTTTGAGCATTGCATCGCGGTGACCGAGAATGGGCCGTGGGTCCTGACACGGCCGTGAAGGTCGAGGGCACCGTGGTGGAAGAGCGTCCCCGCGCGATGTACAAAGTTGTCCTCGAGGGCCAGCGGCCGGTTCTGGCGCACATGGCGGGAACGGCGGAACGGAATTTCGTCCGGGTGGTTCCGGGCGACCGGGTTGAAGTGGAGTTGGCTCCCGACGATCCGACGCGTGGCAGGATTGTCAAGAAGTTGTGACGTGCGCAGGCTTCAGCCTGCCAAGAGAGACATATGAAGGTACGAGCGTCCGTAAAAAAGATTTGTGACAAGTGCAAGGTGATCCACCGCGAGGGCGTGGTGCGGGTCATCTGTGTGAACCCGAAGCATAAACAGAGACAGGGCTAACGAGGAGCAATTATGGCACGTATTGCCGGTGTGGATTTGCCGCCCGCCAAAAGGGCCGAAATCGGGCTGACATACATCTACGGCGTTGGCCGGACCCGTTCGCGGTCGCTTCTATATCGGGCCGGCATCGAGTTCGATAAGAAGGTCCGCGACCTCAGCGAAGACGAGGTCAACCGCGTCCGCCAGATCCTGGAAGAAGAAGGCGCGGTCGAAGGCGACCTGCGCAAGGAAGTCTCGATGAACATCAAGCGTCACATCGAGATGGGTTCGTACCGCGGGCTCCGGCACCGCCGCAGTCTGCCGGTGCGGGGACAGCGCACGCATACCAACGCGCGTACGCGCAAGGGGCCGCGCCGCGGCACCGTTGCGAACAAGAAGAAGGCTTCGGCGAAGACCTAAAGATATGGCGAAAGCACCCGCGAAAACAGGCAAGAAGAAGAGCTTCAAGAAGAAGGAAAAGCGCATCGTCCACACGGGCGTTGTGCACATCCAGGCGACCTTCAACAACACTATTGTCACCATCACCGATCAGGAAGGGCATACGATCGCCTGGTCAAGCGCCGGTTCGCTGGGGTTCCGCGGGTCGCGCAAGGGCACCCCATTCGCCGCGCAGCAGGCTTCTCTCACGGCGGCGAACAAGGCCGGTGAGAGCGGGCTGCGGAGCGTGGAGGTTCGTGTGAGCGGCCCAGGTTCGGGCCGGGAGTCGGCGGTGCGCGCGCTCTCGACGGCGGGTATTGAAGTCCGCCAGATCCGGGACGTCACTCCGATTCCGCACAATGGCTGCCGTCCGCCGAAGAAGCGGAGAGTCTAGCACTGTGGGGCAGGTTGACAACCTGCAGCGGGATACCATCCCGCCCCACTGTCTAGTTGGCTGAAGTAAAGCGGGAAGAAGGCCAGCCAGGCTGTAAACCGCACCTGAAGGAAAGGTAAGGAGAAGCAATTGGCACGATACATTGGCCCGGTTTGCCGGCAATGCCGGCGGGAGGGCATGAAACTCTATTTGAAGGGCGAGCGCTGCCACAGCGAGAAGTGCGCCATCGAGAAGCGCAACTTTGTTCCCGGGCAGCATGGTAAAGACCGCAAGGCGAAACTTGTCGGCTACGGTCTCCAGCTTCGCGAAAAACAAAAGGTGCGCCGGGTCTACGGCGTCCTCGAACGTCAATTCCGCAACACTTTCGAAAAGGCGGCGCTGGCCAAGGGCATCACTGGCGAAAACCTGATGTCGTCTTTGGAGCGGCGGCTGGACAGCGTCATCTACCGGATGGGCTTCGGCACCAGCCGGGCGCAGGCGCGCCAGATCGTCCGCCACGGGCACATCCAGGTCAACGGCCGCAAGGTAAACATCCCCTCGTTCGTGGTGAAACCGGGCGATGAAGTCGCCGTCCGGGAAACCAGCAAGAACAACCCGACCATCCTCGCCGCGCGCGACGCCACCGCGCACGCGCCCGCGCCCAACTGGATCGATGTCGATCGCGAAGGCTTGAAGGGCCGTATCCAAAGCGTGCCCAAGCGCGATGAGCTGGTGCAGATTCAGCTGAACGAGCAGCTCATCGTCGAATTGTATTCCAAGTAGTTTTTGAAGGGCATGCCTTTAGGCCGTGCCTTGATTTGAGGTTCAATTATGTTCAAGGGCTTTCAGAAACCCAAACGTCTGGTCGCCAATACCGAAACCCTGACGGACCGGTATGGCATGTTTACGGCACAGCCTTTTCAACGGGGCTTCGGCACAACCATCGGCAACAGCTTGCGGCGCGTGCTCCTCAGCTCCATCGAGGGCGCGGCGATTACCGCGGTGCGGATTGACGGCGTGGAGCACGAATTCAGTCCCATTCCCGGCGTGGTAGAAGACGCCACCGATATCATCCTCAACCTGAAGCAGATTCCGTTCAAGATCATGGGCGAAGGCCTCAAAACCGTCCGCCTCAATATCGATCAGCCGGGCGACGTGCGCAGCGGCCAGATCGAAACGGATGCGGATGTCGAAGTGCTCGATCGCGACGTCCATCTGGCGACGGTGAGCGAAGGCGGCAAGCTGCACATC
>CAYMHP010000458.1:0-2759 GCA_964390225.1 uncultured Solibacteraceae bacterium | reverse complement strand
GTATCGTCTAGCGAGTCCGCCGTCGCCCCCTTCTCTCGCATCAGGTACGTCAAGATACTGGGATCCACCGAACCAGACCTGCTACCCATCATCAGCCCTTCGAGCGGCGTGAACCCCATCGTGGTATCCATGCTGTGCCCCGCCCGGATCGCCGCCAGCGAGCACCCACCGCCTAGGTGGCACGTCACCAGCCGCAGCGACGCGGGATCGTGCCCCAGCAGTTCCGCCGCGCGCCCCGCGCAGTACTCGTGGCTCAAGCCATGAAATCCATAGCGCCGGATACCCTGCTCGTACCACTCGTACGGCCCCGGATACACCTTCGCCACCTCTGGCAGTCCCGCGTGAAACGTGGTATCGAACACGGCCACCTGCGGCACATCCCCCAGCGCCCGCGAAATCGCCTCGATCCCTTCCATACTCGGCGGGTTGTGTAGCGGCGCGAACTCCGCCGCCCGCGCGATAGACGTCCGCACCTCCGGCGTCACCCGCACGCTCTGCGTCAGCTCCGCCCCGCCGTGTACCACCCGGTGCCCCACGACCGCGATCTCCGAGCCGTCGCGAATTACACTCGTCGGCCCACTCCATAGCGTCTCTAACATCGCCTGGAGGATCGCCTCGCGGTCTCCCGCTGGACTCTCCCGCTCGGTCCGCGCCCCGCTCGCCGTCGTCGCCACCAACGTCGCCGACGCATCTTTCCCACTCCACTCCGCATACGCCTGCCATAGTGGCTCTGGTGGGCGCGCTGGCAGCGCCTCTCCCACCTCGTACAACGCGCTCTTCTGGCTGCTGGACCCCGCATTCAACACGAGTATCTTCATTCAATCCTCCATCTCGTTCGCCGGCTGCCTGTCTGCCGCCTGCGTCAACTTGCGTATGAGAGGTATAACGCTCACCTGCCGATCCCTTCCCTTGCGCGGAAAGGGGAGCACGCGAGGTTCCCGGCCCGAAAGATGCTGACGGAGATGCGGTCAGCTCCCTCGTATACTACGCCTACAATGATGTGGGAGAGAGGAGATACCCACATGTTTCAGTTCGACGCCACCATCAGCAGCGCCGTCGAGGCCGGTCACACCCACGCCGCTCCCGACCAACACCAGTCTGTCTCCGGCCCGCTCGCCGCCGACCAGCTCGACCGCATGCAGCGCTACTGGCAGGCCGCCAACTACCTTACTATCGGCCAGATATACCTCCAGACCAATCCGCTCCTGCGTGAGCCGCTCAAGCCGGAGCACATCAAGCCTCGCCTTCTCGGCCACTGGGGCACCTCGCCCGGCCTCAGCTTTATCTACGTCCACCTCAACCGCCTCATCAAAGAGCGCGACGCCGACATCGTCTATCTCACCGGCCCGGGCCACGGCGGACCCGCCCTCGTCGCGAACGTCTACCTCGAAGGCACCTACTCCGAGATCTACCCAGAGGTCGCCCAGAACGTTGACGGCATGCGTCGCCTCTTCCGCCAGTTTTCCACCCCCGGCGGCATCCCCAGCCACGTCAGCGTCACTACCCCCGGCTCCATACACGAAGGCGGCGAGCTTGGTTACGTCCTGACCCACGCTTTCGGCGCTGCCTTCGACAATCCCGAATTAATCGTCGCCGCCGTCGTCGGCGACGGAGAAGCCGAAACAGGCCCGCTCGCCGGCTCCTGGAAGGGCACCAGCTTCCTCAACCCCGCGCGCGACGGCGCCGTATTGCCCATCCTCCACCTCAACGGCTATAAGATCAGCGGTCCCACCGTCATGGGTCGCGACAGCGACGAGGACGTGCGCGACCTCCTCGAAGGCAATGGTTACGAGGTCCATTTCGTCGAAGGAAGCGATCCCGCCCAAATGCACCAGCTCTTTGCCGCCACCCTCAACACATGCTACGACCGCATCCGCGCCATCCAGCGCGAGGCCCGCGCCGCCGGTGCCCGCAACGTCACGGAGCGCCCACGCTGGCCCGCCATCGTCCTTCGCTCCCCAAAGGGCTGGACCGGCCCTGAAGAAGTGAACGGCAAGCCGGTCGCCGGCACGTTCCGCGCCCATCAGGTGCCGCTCGCCAACGTCAAAGCCGACCCGCAGCAGCTTGCCATGCTCGAAGCCTGGATGCGCGGCTACGAGCCTGATACGCTCTTCGACGCCGAAGGCCGGCTCATCCCCGAGCTTGCCGAGCTCGCCCCGGTCGGCAACCACCGCATGGGCGCCAATCCACACGTCAACGGCGGTAAGCTCACCGTCAACCTTGATCTGCCCGACTTCCGCGACTACGGTGTCGAGGTGAAGCAGCACGGCGCCAGCGAAGTCGAGAACACGCTCCCGCTGGGCAAATGGTTCCGCGACGTCTTCACCCGCAACGCCGCGCAGGCCAATTTCCGCCTCACCTGCCCCGACGAAACCAACTCCAACCGGCTCACCCCCGTCTTCGAGGTCGAGAACCGCACCTTCGTCGGCCGGACGCTGGATATTGATGACCACGTCTCCCCCGATGGCAGAGTAATGGAGGTACTCAGCGAGCACAACTGTGAGGGCTGGCTGGAAGGCTACAACCTCACCGGCCGCCACGGCTTCTATGTTTCGTACGAAGCCTTCGCCATGATCTCCGCCTCGATGACCGTGCAACACACCAAGTGGCTGGAAGAGAGCCTGAAACTGCCCTGGCGCGAGCCAATCCCCTCGCTCAACATCCTGCTCACCTCCACCGCCTGGCGCAACGACCACACCGGCTTCAGCCACCAGGGCCCCGGCCTGATTGACGTCATGCTCTCCAAGCGCGGCGCTGTC
>CAYMHP010000457.1:0-2765 GCA_964390225.1 uncultured Solibacteraceae bacterium | reverse complement strand
GCCGCGCCGTCTGACTCGCGGCGCAGCGGGCGCCCCGATAAGTCCGTGGAGGTAGAAATCGTTATTCAGAGGAGTTTGACCCACGCTATGCATTGTATTGGCGACCCCGCGCCACGCTCACGCGGCGCTTGTAAGATGCGCAGGAGGTGCGCGTGAGTAACCGTGGTGCCCCCCCGGTACGGGGTCCGCGCATCAATTCGGCCATCCGGGTGCGCGAGGTTCGTTTGATCGGTGAGGATGGATCCCAACTGGGCATTATGCCCACCCTTGAAGCCCAGCGGCGTGCGGAGGAGGCGGATCTGGATCTGGTAGAGGTGCAGCCGAGTGCTGAGCCTCCTGTCTGCCGCCTGATGGACTACGGGCGCCACAAATACGAGCAGGAACGCAAGGACCGCGAGAGCCGTAAGGCGCAAAAGGTCATTGCACTCAAGGAGGTGCGCCTGCGTCCGAAGACCGATGACCACGATCTTGAGACGGTCCGGCGCCACATCCGGGGATGGCTGGGCGAAGGGAACAGGGTGCAGCTTACCGTGCGTATGCGCGGGCGCGAGCAGGCCCACCCCGACGTGGCGCGCAAGGTGCTCGCGGACATGGCGGCGACGCTGGCCGACGTTGGCCACATCGAGCGCGATGTCCTGGCCGAAGGCAGAACCCTGACCATGGTCCTGGCCCCAGGTACGGCACCGCAGCGCCGCCAGAGCGCGCCGGCATCACGTCCGGCTGCTGCCGTCAGCGCAGCGCCAGACACCACGGCAACGCCGTCGCTATCCTGACGGCTAGCGGCTATCTTGCCCTGATCTACCAGAGTTCCATAGGGAGCGCCGTGGCTATCTGATTACCCTGCATCGGCGGTGATGAAGGGGACAGCCTGCACGGCAGGCAGGGTGATGGTAAACCGGCTGCCGTGTTCGGGTGTGCTCTCCACCATGATGGTACCTTCATGTGCCTCGGTCAGGCGCCGGGCAATGGTCAAACCGATGCCCGCGCCGCCGGCCGCCCGCGAACGCGACTTGTCGACGCGATAGAAGCGCGTGAAGATGTGGGGCAGATGTTGCGGGTCGATACCGATGCCGTTGTCGGCGACGGCGATCTGGACCTCCCCGTCGGCCTGAGCAGCCTCGATGCAGACGGCGCCGCCGGACGGCGTGTAGTGCAGCGCGTTGTCCAGCAGGTTGAGCAGAACCTGCTGGATACGGTCCTGGTCGGCCAGTGCCAGGGGAAGATCGTTTGGAATAATCGCACTGAGGGCCACGTTCTTGGCCTCGAACTGCGGCCGCATCTTCTGAAGCACACCGCCAATGATGCTGGAGACGAGCGTGGGACGGATGTACAGGCGCACGCCCACCTCTTCCAGGCGCGACAGCTCTTGCAGGTCCTGGACCAGGCGCGAGAGGCGGGCGGCCTCTTCGTGAATCAATGCAAAGGTGGTGGCATCGGCCGGTACGATGCCGTCGATCAGCCCCTCCATATATCCCTTGATGGTGGATAGGGGGGTGCGCAGTTCATGGGCCACGTTGGCGATCAACTCGCGCCGTTGTTGCTCGGTGCGTTCCAGCGTCGCGGCCATGCTATTGAAAGAGATCGCCAGGTGGCTGATCTCGTAGTCGTCGATGACCGGCACGCGGTCCTGGTAGCGTCCCTCGGCGATGCGACGTGAGGTCTCCATGATGCGCCGCAGTGGTTCGACGATGCGGCGGGCCACGAACAGGCTGGCCGCGGCCGAGGCGATCACCGAGACACAGGTGGTCAGGAAGAGCGAGATGGTAAAGGCGAGAAACGCCTGGCTTGCCAGCGCACCGGGGTCCGGACTGGTGTGGGACCTGACGTAATCTTCCAGGGAATGTACCGCGAACAGGTCGGCCGCGATGGTCTGCACCGAGACGGTGGCGACCAGGATGACGATATAGGCGGCGAATAGGCGCCAGTAGAGTTTGCGCCACAAAGCGTGCCATAGCCTGGCCAGTGCCTGCAGGGGATGGAGATGCATACGATCAGCCCGCCATGTCAAACTTGTAGCCGACGCCGCGTACCGTCTTGATCAGCACGGGCTCGGACGGATTATCCTCGATCTTCTTGCGCAGCAGCCCGATGTGGACATCCACAACGCGCTCATCGCCCAGGAAATCGTAGTCCCAGACGCGCTGCAGAAGCTGGGCGCGGCTGAACACAATCCCCGGCCGGGCGGCCAGCACGCGCAGAAGCTCGAACTCCAGGGCCGTGGTATCGACCGGTACGCCGCACTTGGTGACCAGCCGGCGGCCCAGGTCAATGCTGAGCGGGTTGGCCACGATGACGCTGCTCTCCTCATCACCCACGTCGCGTCCGCGGCGCAAGACAGCTTTGGCGCGCGCGACCAGCTCGCGCGGGCTGAACGGTTTGGTCAAATAGTCGTCGGCACCGAGCTCGAGTCCCACGATACGGTCGGCTTCCTCGCTCTTGGCGGTGAGCATGATGATATAGACGTCCGACTCCTGGCGCAGCCGGCGGCAGACCTCCAGCCCGTCAAGGCTGGGCAGCATCAGATCCAGCACCACCAGGTGTGGGCGAAATGCGCGGGCCTGCTGGAGCGCCTCGCGGCCATCGTTTGCCGTCTCCACGACAAACCCCTCGCGCTCCAGATAGGCGCGGATATTGCGGCAGGCCTGGCGGATGCGGTGCACGTTCTCCACCAGAGCGATGCGGACATGGGCATCGCCATATTCGCCGAAGCCGATGCCCGGGGCGACCGCGACCTCGGCCTCGGTGAGCAGGCGCTTGGAGAATTC
>CAYMHP010000456.1:0-2769 GCA_964390225.1 uncultured Solibacteraceae bacterium | reverse complement strand
GATCTTGATTTCCTCTGCTGTGCGCTCTCCAATCAGCAGGTTGTACTTGCGTTTCAGGTACTGCATTACCGCGTCATCCATCTCGTTGCCGGCTACTCGCACAGAACGCGAATAGACGATACCCGAAAGCGAGATCACGGCCACGTCCGTAGTGCCGCCGCCTATATCTACCACCATGTTTCCCGAGGGCTCGGTGATCGGCAGCCCGGCGCCGATCGCCGCCACCATGGCCTGTTCCACCAGGTGTACCTCGCTGGCTTTGGCGCGATACGCCGAATCCATGACGGCCCGCTTTTCGACCTGCGTGATTTCGCTTGGCACGCCGATCACGATCCGAGGATGCACCAGCATCTTGCGCCCGTGCGCCTTCTGAATGAAGTAATTCAGCATGCGCTCGGTCACCTTGAAGTCGGCAATTACTCCGTCCTTCATCGGCTTGATGGCGACGATGTTGCCGGGGGTGCGGCCCAGCATCTCCTTTGCCTCTTTGCCGACCGCTTCTACTTCGCCGGTGTTCTTGTTGATTGCGACAATCGAAGGTTCGTTGACGACGATTCCTTTGCCCTTGGCATAAACCAGCGTGTTGGCGGTTCCCAAATCGATGGCGAGGTCCGAAGAAAAGAGGCTAAATAAAGAGCGTAGATTCATTTACGGCGGTTCACTTCAAGGAACGGATACACCTCGCAGACCCGCAGCGCCCTAGGAGGTGAATCCACTCGAATAGTACCACATGGCACGTGTTTTTATACGTCGCACTCTGATTTTTCTATTCGGTTTTGTTACCGGTTTTCAGTAGATCTGTCGAGGGCTTTGGCGGAAGTTTTTCAGCTTTGAGTGAACCGCGCTAAGGCTTCCGCCTTACCCTTGGCGGAACCGCTGTCGATGGAGGCTGCCGCCAATTTCATCGCTTCGGCGAAATTCCCGGCACGCCCGGCGGCCACCAGGCCCGCGCTCGCATTCACCAGAACAATGTCGCGCTGCGGGCCAGGCTGTCCACTCAGGATTTGCTCGGCGATGGCCGCGTTCTTAGTCCTGTCGCCACCCTTCAATCCGCAGGGGTCGGCGGACGGGACGCCGAAATCCGACGGATGCACCGTTCTCCTCCCGACCTGTCCGTTCTTGATTTCGAAGACGAGAGTTTCCCCCGTAGTCGTGATCTCATCCAGGCCGTCGGAGCCGTGCACCACAAAGCCATGCGCCAGCCCGAGAGCGGCGAGCGCGCCCGCCATGAGCTGGGCCGCCTTTGCCGACGGCGCACCCGCCACCTGTGCGTTGGCGCCGGCCGGGTTGGTCAGCGGTCCCAGCAGGTTAAAGACCGTCCTCAATTTGAGGTCGACGCGTACCGGCTGCGCATGCTTCATGGCGGTGTGCACCGCGGGAGCAAACAAAAACCCGATCCCGATTTCGCGGATCGCGCGCGCCGACCGCTCCGGCGCAATCGCGATTTGAATTCCCATTGACTCCAGCAGGTCCGCGCTTCCGCACTGGCTCGAAATGGATCGATTACCGTGTTTGGCCACGCGCACGCCGGCGCCCGCGATCACAAACGCAGCGATCGTCGATATATTAAATGTCCCCGCGCAGTCGCCGCCCGTACCGCAAGTGTCGAGCAGCGTTTCTCCTCCGAGTTCCGGATCGATGCGCGTCGCCATCCGCCGCATGGCGCGCGCGAAGCCTACCAATTCATCGACGGTTTCGCCCTTCATCCGTAGACCCATCAGGAACGCCGCGATCTGCGGTTCAGTCGCGCGGCCGCTCAGGATGATTTCCATCGCGGCCAAAGCTTCCGCCGCGGAAAGATGTTCGTGCCCGGCGATCTTTTCAAGGTACGGCAGGAGGGACATGATATATTGGAACGTTTGGCTTTAGCTTGTTCGCCATACTAGCACAACCCGTTTTTCCATGAAAATTCACGAGTATCAGGCAAAGGCCATCCTGGCCCAATACAATGTCCCTGTGCCTCGCGGCGAAGTGGCATTCACCGTGGAAGAAGCCGAGGCTGCGGCCAAGAAGATCGGCGGCAGCGTGGTGGTGAAAGCGCAGATTCACGCGGGCGGCCGGGGCAAGGGCGGTGGCGTGAAGGTTGCCAAGAACGCCGCCGAGGCCGCGGAAATCGCCGACAAGATGCTCGGCATGACCTTGATTACGCACCAGACCGGGCCGGAAGGGCGCGTGGTCCAGCGGCTGCTCGTCGAAGAAACGCTGCCCATCGAGCGCGAACTGTATTTAGGCATCGTCCTCGACCGTGCGCAAGCGAAGCCGGTGTTCATGGCCTCCGCCGCCGGTGGTATGGAGATCGAAGAGGTTGCCGCCAAAAATCCGGAATTGATTCTCAAGGAAACCCTGGAGCCCGGCTTTGGACTCGCACCGTACCAAGGCCGGCGACTGGCTTTCGGGATGGGAATTCCCGCCGCGAGCGTCAATGCTGCCGTCGCTGCGATGACCGCGCTGGTGAAAGCCTATATTGCGACCGACTCATCGCTGGCCGAGATCAATCCATTCATCCTTACTAAAGACGGCAAGGTCTACGCGCTCGACGCCAAAATCAACTTCGACGACAACGCGCTCTACCGTCACAAAGATCTGCTCGATCTGCGCGACACCAACGAGGAGGACCCGCTCGAGGTGGAAGCCTCCAAGCACAGCCTGAACTACATCAAGTTGGATGGCACGGTCGGCTGCATGGTCAATGGCGCGGGCCTCGCCATGGCGACCATGGACATCATTAAATATGCCGGCGGAATCCCTGCGATCTTCCTCGATGTAGGC
>CAYMHP010000455.1:0-2775 GCA_964390225.1 uncultured Solibacteraceae bacterium | reverse complement strand
GGCGAGTGCTCCTGGTTTGAGTGCAGCAGCGACGACGGACGTGAGGGCGGGTACGGCTTCCATAGTGCCGGTCGAACTCAGTATTGCCGGGGTGACGAGCCGGTGACGGTGACGGCGAGCGAGCCTGCCCCGATTGAAGAAGCCGCACAGAAGAGCACCATTGGCGAGGGGACGATCGAAACAGCCCCGAATAGTACGGAGCGGATCGAGAGCCTGTTGCCACTGGTACCGGGAGTTATTCGGGGACCCGATGGACGGATCAATATGAAGGGAACCCAGTCGACGCAAGCCGGCTGGCTTGTGAATTCTGCGAATGTTACAGATCCGGCGACCGGGGGCGAAGCGCTAAACTTGCCGATAGACGTTGTCTCTTCGGTCGAGGTTATTGCCAATCCCTACGATCCTGAGTACGGAAGATTCACCGGAGCGATATCCAACGTCGGAACGCGCGCAGGAAATTTCGACAAGACCCGCCTTTCCGTACAAAATATCGTTCCGCGATTAAGAGATCGCGATGGCGACGTCGTTGGCATCGAGGCGTTTACCCCACGAGTGACGGTGACCGGCCCGTTAGTGAAAAACAAGATTGCATTTACGCAATCTTTTGAATACCGCTTCGTCCGCACGCCTGTCCAAAGCCTGCCAGCAATGAAGAGAGACTCGAAGCTCGAGAGTTTTGACTCCTTCAGCCAGTGGGATTGGAAAATCAATGATAAGCAGACGGCGACGGCATCGGTCGCTGTCTTTCCCGAAAAACTCGATTACCTCGGACTGAATACCTTTACTCCGCTACACGCCTGATCCGATTCTCGCGACAGTCGCACTTCTGGCAGCCACGCTGGTTTGTGCCACAAAATCGAACCGTTTCAGGAGAGACTGGCGGGAAGGATCGCGCTCATCACCGAGATCAACGTTGCCGGAAGCAAACTCGTGATCTACAACCTCCATTTAGAAAGCAAAGCAAATGATGAGCTGCGTTCGGCACAGGTGGAGGAGGTTCTAGCGGACGTCGCACGATTGGATCCCCTGTGTGCTTTCGTTGTCGCGGGCGACTTTAACCTGGACATATCCAGGAGTAAAGTCGCCTCCGGGCTGGCAAGTGCAGGATTTCAGGACGCAATCTCGGCGCCGCGCACACTCACCACGCCCGCCAAGGACTTATTTGGAATCGGGCGGCGTATTGATTGGGCATTTCGTTCGTGGACCAGTACGAACTGGCCGTGGCCAGGTACACAGCCAATCGACAGCATCAGATCACTACCCAATCTCGTTCACGCTGACTGCGGCCGGTAGTTCCCCCTCGTGTTAACGCATTTCGGAAATAAGGACCAGATTGCCCGCATCGCCTAAATAGAGAGGGTTCCGTCAGCTTTTCCAGGACGGGAAGCGAACGGCGACCAGCCACGGCATTCGCCTAACTCGACCGAGCGTGGCATCGAGCGACAAATCTCCGTCATTAGACAAACGCGACAGCCTCACGGAGCAGTATCAGGAAGTCCCGATAACCAGCAACGACTTCTATTTGCCCCTCAAATCCGCTCGGCATTGGAAATGCAGTGTGGGTGGTTAGTAACGCGATACGAGCAAGACAAGGAGACTGTCATCAATGAGCCTACCTCTCGAAGGAATCAAAGTCATCGACTACACCGGCGTGCAGTCCGGACCGTCGTGTACGCAGTTAATGGCGTGGTTGGGCGCCGACGTCCTGAAAGTCGAGCGCATGCACACCGGAGACAACACCCGAATCCAGTTGCGCGACATCCCGAACGCGGACGCGCTGTACTTCACCATGGTCAACAGCAACAAGCGGTCGCTCGAAATCGACTCCAAGACGCCCGAAGGCAAGGCGATTCTTGAGGCGCTGATCCGCCGCTACGACGTGATGGTCGAAAACATGGCGCCGGGCGCGCTCGACCGCCAGGGCTTCACCTGGGAGCATATCCATGAGCTCAACCCGCGTCTGATCTTCGGCGTGGTCAAGGGCTTCCCCGATGGCTCGCCCTTTACCGACGTTAAGTCGTACGAGAACGTCGCCCAGTGCGCCGGCGGCAACGCCTCGACGACGGGCTTCTGGGACGGCCCGCCGACAGTCAGCGGCGCCGCGCTCGGCGACAGCAACACCGGCATGCACCTCTTGATCGGCATCCTCGCCGCCCTCATGCAGCGTGAGAAGACCGGCAAGGGCCAGAGGGTGTTCATGTCCATGCAGGAAGCGGTGCTGAATCTCTGCCGCGTCAAGCTCCGCGACCAGGAGCGGCTCGAGCGCGTCGGCGTCCTGGAGGAGTACCCGCAGTACCCCAACGGCACGTTCGGCGACGCCGTCCCGCGCGGCGGCAACTCCGGTGGCGGCGGCCAGCCGGGCTGGGTGCTCAAGTGCAAAGGCTGGGAGACCGATCCCAACGCCTACATCTACTTCACGATCCAGGGTTCGAACTGGGTGCGAACCGCCGAGGCTGTCGGGCATCCGGAATGGGCGAACGACCCGGAGTACGCCACGGCCACGGCGCGACAGTCCCACATCTTCGAGATCTTCGCGGACATCGAGAAGTTCCTCGCGGACAAGACCAAGTACGAGGCCGTCGACCACTTTAGCAAATTCGAGGTGCCGTGCTCGCCGGTGCTGTCCATGAAGGAAATCAAGCACGACGCGTTCCTGCAGAGCATTGGGACCGTCGTCGAGGTCCCGCACAAGGTGCGCGGCTCGTACTGGACCGTCGGCTGCCCGATCAAGTTTTCGGCTTTCACGCCCAAGATCACCAGCGCGCCGCTCCTGGG
>CAYMHP010000454.1:0-2789 GCA_964390225.1 uncultured Solibacteraceae bacterium | reverse complement strand
CTGGCGCGTTGCATCGCGGTCAAGCCTGAGGTCATCCTGATGGACGAGCCCTGCTCCGCACTCGACCCTATCGCGACCCTGCGCATCGAAGAACTGATCCGCGATCTAGAGACGCACTACACCATCGTGATCGTCACGCACAACATGCAGCAGGCGGGCCGTGTCGCCGACCGCACCGCCTTCTTCATGCTGAACGATGACGGCACCGGTGGCCTGGTTGAGTACGGCACGACCGAGCAAATCTTCACCGATCCACGCGACCGCCGCACCGAGGAGTATGTGACCGGCCGCTTCGGCTAGTTGAAGCCGCTACTTGTGGTAGGCACCGGCGCCATCGTCCTCAGGCTGGAAAGCTGGAGCCACGCCTCGCTGCACAGGGGCGGAGAGGCGATAGGCGAACATGAAGCGCAAGTGACGCCAGCCGTCACGCAGCGCATTGAGCTTCGATGCGCCGGCGCGCGGATAGTAGGTGATCGGCACCTCGGCCACGCGCAATCGCGACTGTGCGGCCTTGATGACCAACTCCGAGGCGAACTCCATACCGGGACTGGTCAACCCCATGCGCAGGTAAGCCTCGCGGGTGAACGCCCGCAGCCCGCTGTGCGCATCAGAGCTCTTCAGGCCGTACAGGACATTGAGGATGAACGTTAAGACAGGGTTACCGATGTAACGGTGCGTCCACGGCATAGCGCCGGGCAGAATGGTTCCACTGAAGCGCGAGCCGAGAACGTAGTCGTACCCTTCCCTGAGCGGAGCAATGAGTTGCGGAATCTCGCGAAAATCGTAGGTCTGGTCTGCATCACCCATGATGATGTAGGTGCCGGTACTGGCGGCAAAACCTTTGTGATAGGCATTGCCATAGCCGCGCAGGGGCTGATGCACGACGCGCGCTCCCGCCGCCAGGGCCAACTCCACCGAGCGATCGGTCGAGCCGTTGTCGGCCACGATAATCTCACCCGGAAGGCCGCTCTTCAGCAGGCCTTCCTGCGCCCAGGTGATGCAGCGGACGATACCTTTCTCTTCGTTGAGACACGGCATGACGATGGAGATTCTTTCACCAGAGGCGCTCGCATCCGGCCTTGCATAGTCTACCTCTGCTTGCGAGGCAATACGAACCTCAACGTCCTGCACACACAACTCCCGATATACTTAAGCCGACCGGACCGGTTTGCGGGCAGACCACCTGCCAGCCAACACCGCCAATTATACCATACCATGGTTGGCCAACATGTCAGCAAGCTCTCGCGGCCGATCCCACATAGGCCCTCCATTTGCTATCATCCTAAACGGCGCCCCTTGACCGAACGCCCACGCCCCACACTCACTCACCACCGCGGTCCGTCAAGGCGTCAGAGAGTGGAGCAGACTACGTTACACTTGTATCTCGGCGTTGATGGCGGCAACTCAAGCACGCGCGCCTTGCTGACCGACGGCGGCGGAACGGTCCTTGGCTATGGCAGTAACGGCAACTCTAATTACCAGTCGGTCGGCCTGGAAGCCGCGATCAAACATGTTCTCGGTGCCGTCGATGAAGCCTGCCGGAGCGCCGGCCTGCCCACGGGGCGGATAGAGTACATCTACTTTGCGCTGGCCGGAGATGATGTCGCGGACGACCACGCGCTGCTGATGGAAACGCTGCAGGCCCGCTTGCCCGGCCTGGCTTTTGGGCTGAGTAACGATGTCTGGGCCGGGCTACGCGCCGGATCTTTCAGCGGCCTGGGCGTCGCCGTCAACTGTGGCAGCGGGTGTGGCGCCGTCGGACGCAATGCCAGAGGACAGAACCTCATCATCCCGGATGTCGGATACATCTTCGGCGACTCGGGCGGAGGCAACCAGATTGGCGTCGATGGCGTACGCGCGGTGATCCGTGCCTGGGACGGGCGCGGTGAGCCCACCATGCTGACGCCGCTGATTCTGGAGTCACTCGCACAACCCGATGAGTACGCGCTCTACACGGCGCTGCACCGCAAGCACATCGGGACGGCACAGATTCGCCACATTACCCGCGTCGTCCTTCAGGCGTCCGCGGCAAGAGATAACGTGGCGACCGCTATCCTGCGGCGGATCGGTTCTGAGTTGGGCATCAGTGGCGCGGCGGTCGTCAAGAGACTTGGCATGGAGAGCGAGGCATTTGATCTGGTCTTGACCGGCGGCACGTTCCGCACGTTGAACAGCGCTCTTGTCGATGCCGTCGTGGAGCGCGTGAGCGCCGTCGCTCCGCGCTGCAGGCCGGTTCTACCACGGCTGATGCCCGTGGCCGGAGCCGTGCTCCTGGCCCTGGATGCCGCCGGTTGCGCCGTGACCGAGGATCATTACTCACGGCTGCGCGAACAGGGCTACGGCTGGCATCCTGAAGACGTTGAATCCTGAGACACCCTGGAGTAGGAGTGATTCGTGGCCGCGCTTGACTGGGCCTTCCTTCTGATACTATCCGCCCTCTGGGGGTCATCGTATCCTTTCATCAAAGTAGCCCTGGAGGGGCACATCGGCCCCTTTGAGATCGTGCTCTTGCGGCTCATCATCGCCACGGTCGTCCTGTATGGCATAGCCCGTTTGCAGGGTCTCGGCCTGCCGCGCACGGCACGTGCCTGGCGTTCCTTCGCCATCATGGGGCTGGTCGGAACCGCCGCTCCGTTCTTCTTCATTTCCTGGGGTGAGACACGTATCGACTCGTCGCTCGCGGCAATCCTGAGCGCCACGGTGCCGTTTTTCACCGTTTTGCTTGCCCACGTCTGGCAACCCGACGAGCGGCTGACGGTCAGGAGTATCGCGGGCATCGTGATCGGCTT
>CAYMHP010000453.1:0-2798 GCA_964390225.1 uncultured Solibacteraceae bacterium | reverse complement strand
TAAAGCCAGGGGGGACGGGCAGGTTCGCCCGGCACATTTCGGCGAGCCCGGCGCCCTTGCCGCCGAGCACGTCCTTCATTTTTCCGTCACCGTCAGCGGTTCCATTGCCGAACGAGTAGACAAGCTTTTTCATTCTTGACTCCTAGGAAGTAGTAACAATTTCAGAAAAATCCGCGACCGTGGAAAACTCTCTCAAAATCGTATTGAGAAGGGTTAAACGGTTTTCCCGAACGCGAGGGTCCGGGGCGTTGACCAACACCTTGTCGAAGAACAGATCGACTTTCGGGCGCAGCCGGGAGATCGCCCCTTCAATCGGCTGACCGGCGATTCTCCGGTACTGGGCGAAGAGTTCCGCCTCGGGGCCCGGCTCCAGCAGGTTCTCATCGAAGCTCCCGGGACCGGTGAACTTCGCCTGCTCGAGAATGTTGCGGATGCGCTTGAAGCTGGCGGCGAGCGGCTCGAAATCCGGGGTGCCGCGCAGGTTCTGGATGCGCACGAGCCGGGCCTCCAGGTCCACCAGGTTGCTCCAGCCGGCCGCCATGGCGGCATTGACTTCGTCGTACTTGAAGCCGCGCACATCGCGGAAATAGAAGCGCACGCGATCCTCGAGGAACGAGATCAACTCCTGGTTCCCGTCGACGAAATCGAGAAGCGGCGTTTCGAATTTACCTTCCGCCAGGATTCTCACCACCCCCTGCGCGGCGCGCCGCAGCGCGAACGGATCGCGGGACCCGGTGGGAATGAGGCCTACCCGGAAGCAGCCGCGCAGCGTATCGAGCTTGTCGGCGAGCGCGACGATCTGGCCGGACCGGTTGCGCGGGATCGCATCGTCCATGCTCTCGGGCTTGTAATGATCGTAAATAGCCTGCCACACCGGGTCGGACTCGCCTTGCACACGCGCATACAGGCCGCCCACCACGCCTTGCAATTCGGTGAACTCCTTCACCAGTTCCGTGGTCAGATCGCACTTGGCGAGTTCCGCGGCGCGAACCGCGTGCGCATCGCCGCCGAGTTGCCCGACCAGCGCCATCATCCGCTCGGTCTTTTCCAGGTAAGAACCGAGTTTCGCCTGGAACGTGACATGCGCCAGGTCCTGCTTGCGGTCGGCGAGTTTTTTCTTCTGATCGGTTTCCCAGAAGAAGCGTGCGTCGTTGAAACGCGCGCGCAACACGCGCTCATTCCCTCGGCGAACGAAGCCTTCCGGATCGGAATCAATGTTCATGACTGCGACGAATTGCGGCGCCAAGCGCCCTTCCGCATCCTCCACGGAAAAATACTTCTGGTGGTGGCGCATGACGGTGACCAGCACTTCTTCCGGCAGTTCGAGGAAGTGCGGATCGAAGTGGCCCGTGATGGGAGTTGGAAATTCTGTGAGGTAAACCAGAGTTTCGAGCAGCGCCTGGTCCGGCTTGACCAGAACGCCGACCAGCTCGTTGGAGATTTTGTTGCGGCGCTCCTCAGCCGAGAGGATCACGTAATGATCGCGCAACCGCTGCTCGTAATCGGCGATATTGATAGAGATCTCGGGCGACCCGAGCCTCCGGTGCCCCGAGCTGAGCGCGCCCGAGCGCACGCCGGCCAATTCAAAGCGAACGACTTCGTCGGCCAACAGCGCAACAATCCAGCGGATCGGGCGAATAAATCGTGGGCCGCCCTTGCCGGTCCAATACATCGTCTTCGGGAAGTAGATCTGCAGGATGATGCCGGGGAGCGCCTCGGCGAGGATCTCGCGGGTGCCGCGGCCCCGGACCTTCTTTACAAAACTGTAATACTCGCCTTTGGGCGTGGATTCGATCGTGAGATCTTCCGGCGGAATGCCGTTTTTCCGCGCGAAGCCGGCAACGGCCTGGGGCGCCGCCGATTTGGCGGGGCCAAGCACACGCTCTTCGATATCCGGCTGGCGTTCGGGGAGTCCTTCGGCGCGGAGCACCAGGCGCCGGGGAGTGGCATCGAGCCGCACCGTTTCATGCGGCACGCCCGTTTTCTCGAAGAGCAGATGGAGGCTCTCGAGCGCTCCCGGAATCATCCAATCGGGAATTTCTTCCGTCCCGATTTCGAGAAGGAAGGGGAGGCTCACCGCGCCACCTCTGCGGAAGCCGCGCCCTGCTGCTGATCGACCCAGGCCTGTGCCACTCCCACCGCCACCTTGCGCACGCGCTGAATCACACCCACTCTCTCGGTGACGCTGATCGCGCCGCGCGAATCCAGCGTGTTGAACAGGTTGGAACACTTCAGCACATGGTCATACGCAGGCAGCAACGGGAAGCGGCCCTTATCGGGGGCTTTCGGATTGTAGGCTTTCAGCAAACGCGTGGCCTCGCCTTCGTGCAGATCGAAGAGTTTCCAGAGGGTCGGAATATCGGCCATTTCAAAGTTGTAAACCGAGTACTGCAACTCGTCGTTGTAGCGGACGTCGGCGTAAGAGAATCCCTTGGCCCACTCGATGTCGTAGACGCTATCGCGCACCTGCAGAAAGGCCGTGAGGCGCTCCAGGCCGTAGGTCAATTCGGCCGGCACAAGGTCCAGGTCGATGCCGCCGCATTGCTGGAAGTACGTGAACTGAGTGATTTCCAAACCGTCGAGCATCACCTGCCAGCCGATTCCCCACGCGCCCAGCGTCGGCGATTCCCAGTTGTCTTCTTCGAACTTGAGATCATGCTGGCGCAGGTCGATGCCGATCGCCTCCAGGCTGCCCAGATACTGGTCGATCACGTCGTCGGGCGAGGGCTTCAGAACCACCTGCAACTGCGAGTGTTTGAAGAGGCGGTTCGGGTTGTCTCCGTAGCGGCCGTCGGCCG
>CAYMHP010000452.1:0-2858 GCA_964390225.1 uncultured Solibacteraceae bacterium | reverse complement strand
GTTGACGGGTCCCTACGCCGATGCCGGCCTGGCAAGGGTCGCCTTGTACTGGGCCATCGAGCTGCTGTGGGAGGACCCGCCGCACTGGTGGTGGCACCCGGAGGATCCGATCGCGTTGGGCACCCGATGGCTGTGCTCCCCACAGGTACGCGACCGGATCCAACGGTCCGCGGAACGGCATTCCCAATGCAAGACAGCCAGGGACGCCCTGCTCGCTATCGATGCACTGCAACGAGGCGACTTCTCGCCGTGGTTGTGCCGAGGCTACGGATACCACCGCGCCGACGACAGCGATCTCGGCCGCCTCGTGCACCGGATTACCCCCAGGCCTTGAATCAAACGACCAGGGTCGTCTCATCGGTGCCCGCAGGTGAACCGCGGCATCATCCTGTACGGGCCGCCGGCATCCGGGAAGGACACGGTCACCGCGGCCCTGCGGGTGCTTGATTCGCGGTACGTGCTGTTCCCTCGACTCAAGGCCGGTCCCGGTCGCACGGGCGGGTACCGGATGACTACGCCGCAGCACCTGGACGAGCTGTACCGTGCTGGCGCGATCGTCTGGGAGAACGAGCGCTACGGCGCCCGATACGCCATCGACCTCCCCGAGCTAGCCGCCCGGCTGGGTCAGCACGTGCCCGTGGTGCATCTCGGCCAAGTCCCCGCCATCAAAGCCGTCCAAGCCGCAACGGCCGACGCCCACTGGCTGCTCGTGTACCTCTGGTGCCCCCGCGATGAAGCCACCCGCCGCCTCGCGCTCACCTCCTCCGATCACCCGCCATCCAACCCATGTCTCCGGAGACCGGCTGCTACGTGTCGACGCGTAGGTGCTGAATGGAGATGATCTCGCTCCCCTCATGCGGAGTAACCATGTACCAGATCGTCACCCCGTCAGCGGGCAGATGGAGCCTGTAGGCGCCAGGCAGCGGATCATCAGCCGGGAATGGCTCAGCCAGAGACGGAACCGGCTGCTCGATAAGGTGGAAGAGGACACGCTGGACGCTCCAACGCAGGGGCTGGGGCAGAGCTTCGACATCTTGCCAGGTTTGCCCCGGAAATCGAACCTGCCGTTCAGGCACCGATTCCCCACGCATCGGCGAGCTGCTCCCGCGTGAACACGGGCGCGGTGTCACCGGCATCGGGACCGGGGTCGGCCGTCATCCGGGCCAGCGCAACGCGGTCGCCCGCCTCCCGGCGCAGCCGGCGCAGCTCAGCCCGCATCGCGTCCAGTTCAACGCGTGGGATGCTGACCATGTCCGTCGCCTCGGTGCTCATGGGCCGAGAATACGCCGCCGGGACTCACCCTCGCGGAAATCGACCTGCGGCAAATCCGCGGCAACGGGTCCCCTCCAAGCCGCATTTTTCCAGGTCACAGCCTCGCGGTTCCCGGTCTTGAAAACCGCTATGGGTGGTGACACTCATCGTGGGTTCGAATCCCACGCCCTCCGCTCCAACCACCCATTTCCGGTACCTGACCAGCGGAAATAGCCGTTACGGGCTCGCGTCACCATGCTGTTACAGACGGGACTGTCCGCGCTCTCCGTGATGCTGCTTCGGAGAGCGCGGACAGCCCGGCGTACTAGCTCGTGCGTTGCGCGAGCAGCGGCAGGAGCCCTGTCGCGATCGGGGTACCGAGTCCGGTCACCGGGTCCCACCGGGGGCCGGCGTTGAAGCCGCCGCCGATCTCGGCGACGTCGTTGTTGCCGGTGGTGATGTCGTGCAGGGCCGCGGCGTAGTGGGTCTTCGCCTGCGCGATCGAGTACAGCGCCGGGTTGATGTTGCCCATCCGGTGCCCGGCGAGCTGGTCGGCGTCCGCCGCCAGACCGGCCCACTGCGGGGAGCCCGCGCTCGTGCCGCCGATGATGAAGAACACCGGCGCGTTCGCCGGCAGCCCGACGAACACGTTGATCGTCGCGCTGAAGATCAGCACGCCGCCGGCGACGCCTGCGTTGTAAGCGACGTCCGGGACGCCTCGGGCGGGGTTCTTCTGCAGCGCGGACTGGTAGTCCGGCCGCGCGTAGACGGTGCTGAAGCCGCCGCCGCTGCAGTTCACATCGCTCGGCGCCACCGCCGGCGGGTTGCAGCCGAAGGGCTCGGTCCACGCCGTCTCGCTCTGGTAGGCACCCGTGGTGGGGTCGGCCGTGAGCGAGGTACCGCCGACGGCGGTCACGTTCGGGTCCGAGGCCGGAGTGCTCGCGGCGAACAACGCTGCGGTGCTGTTCGGGTCGCAACTCGGCTGCGAGGCGCCGCTGTCACCGGACGAGGCGAACAGTGTGATTCCCTT
Source organism: uncultured Solibacteraceae bacterium (assembly GCA_964390225.1). Lineage (GTDB taxonomy): Bacteria > Acidobacteriota > Terriglobia > Bryobacterales > Bryobacteraceae > PSRJ01. The sequence goes on along the minus strand of CAYMHP010000452.1, from coordinate 577 downwards.
GCTGACCGCCTCCGCGAACAGCGCGTGCTGCTCGCCCAGCAGGACCGGGTCCATGCACGCCTCGGCCTCGCCGAAGCTCTGCGAGATGACGTCGCCGACGTTGTGCTCGATCACGTACCTGGTCGTGTTGAGGATGTCCGAGTCGTTGTTGCTCGCCGCCACGGCGAGCACGATGTTCGCGCCCGGCGCGGTCACGTGCGCCCACTCGACATCGAGCGTCGTCTCGACCGACCAGCCGAACTGGTTAGCGTCGTTGGCGTCGAACGGGGGCGGCGAACCCGCCGGCGTGATCTGGCTGAATGACGGGTTGGGCAGCCTCATAACCGCGTCGAACGTCTGCAGGTCAGAGGCGATCGTCGGGCTGCCGTACGCGTCCACGATGACGATCGTGCGCCCGGCGCCGTTGATACCGCGGTCGAGCAGCGGGGTGATGTTGTAGGCGTTCTGGATCTGGGCTGCCTGGTAGCAGCGCGGCCCCTGCGAGCCGTCCATCGGGCGGCTCTGGCAACCGAAGGTGGCATTCGGCGCCTTCGCGCCGGCCGGGTAGATCTCCGGGTGGACGGTGATCCGGTGGGCC
>CAYMHP010000451.1:0-2911 GCA_964390225.1 uncultured Solibacteraceae bacterium | reverse complement strand
CATCGTCATAACGTTCTTTCAACAGGACCCATCCTTCGCGCCGCTGGCTCTGAATGAACGCTTCGGCCGCCTCCCGCTGCGCCTCCAGGGAGTTGAAGTCCTGCTCCAGACCTTCCTCGGTCGATTTCCGGGTGTAGATGGCGCAGCGCACCTGCGCCCGGGGAGCTTCCGCACTAGTCTTCCGCATTGCGCCGCTCCTTTCGCTTGGCATTCAGACCGAAGAAGGCCAGCCCGTTCCAGCGGGTGCCGGTGACTGCCACGGCAATCGCGCTGAGCGAGGCATAGTGTTGGTTTTCAAACCGGAATCCATTGGGTAGGACCTCCACCAAAAGGTTTCGCCCTTTCCACTTCCGGGTGAGCACGGTTCCGGGCAGGGGCAAGCGGCAGTCCGACCGCCGGCTGCCCTCTCCGCGCGCAGTCCGTACCGGTGCACCATCCACCGTGAAGAAGTCTCGCGGCGCGACGATTCGCAGGTCGGCATCGCGAGCAATCTGTTGCGCGCGCTGGCGGGCGCGCTCCGTCAGATCGCCCTCCGCCAGTGCCTGCAGCCGCCAGGCGATGCGGCGGAACAGATGCTCCCGGTGGCGGCATGCCGTCTCCTCGGCAAAGAGCTCCCGATGCTTCTCGCGCAGCGCCGCCAGGCTCGCCCGGCGCAGCTTTTCGATTTCCAACAACACGGCAGTGTCCAATGTCTTCTCCTCTCCGTGGCAGTCAACCACAGTCACATGAACGCTCTTTGCCGCCCCACAGGCAAGCGAAATCCGAGCAGCATTCGGAGCATTTTGGCACGCAAACTAGCCAGAATTGCCTTGCCTTCAGAGCCGTTCAGAGGGATGAATCAGGTGCTCCGAAAGTGAGCCAGAAAGGAAACAGCATGATGAATAGCGAAACCAGCGATAGCGCCGCGATTGTGGCGGAACCGGGCGCGACCGCTGCGCCGGAGAAGACCGCCTCGAAGAAGAACGCCAGCCGGAAGAAGGACGCGCCCAAAGGCCCGAAACCAGCCAAGGGTGCCAAAGCCAAACGGAAAGCGGGGAAGGGCAAGAAATCCACGCGGGCGGAGAAACAAAGCAAGGGCGCAATGATCCTGGAGATGATCGGACGGGCTAAGGGCGCGACCTTGGCCGAGATCCAAACAGTCACGGGGTGGCAAGCCCACAGCGTGCGCGGGTTTATCTCTACGGCCGGCAAGAAATATGGCGTCGAGATCGAGTCGGCCAAGAATGATGCGGGCGATCGGCTCTACCGGAGTGCCAAGTAGCTATCTCTCGAGGTTCCAAACCAAGCCGCCGCCGGGTCGTACGATCCGGCGGCGGCTCTGCTTTCGTGAGTGATGACAAGAAAGAGCCGGGCGTTGTGTCCCGGCTCCGATGCTGATGCGAACGTGGCGCGCGACTCAGGCGCGCTTCCTCGGTCTGCGGCAAATCTCCGCCTCCGTGGCCGCCGGAGCAGCGCCAGCACCGTGAGCCACGCTCACCGGCTTTTTGGTTTGTGCCAAGCTGGCCTCCAGAGCCTTGATAAGGTCCAACACCGGGGGCCGAACCGGTTCCGCTATCCCTTCTGCGATCTCCTGACCCTGGATCTTGGCCTCGATCAAGGTACGCAGGTTTTCCCGATACCGATCGCGATACTGAGTGGGTTCAAAGCCTGCCGCGAGTGCATCGATCGTGCTTCCGTCTCTCCGCAATGACTTCTTCGCACGTTTGAATTGCCTGCTGACTGATAGGGGTAATCGAGGCCAGTTTCTGCCGTCATGTTCCGGCGCGCTCCGTGTACCAGCGCTCGTCAGAGAATTCAGGCGAGGCTCGATGTTGACGAGGCACAAGCGTCCGCCGAACCGGAGTGTGGAGAAAGCGAAGTACCCGCTATCACTCCGGCTCAGCGTACGTCCTCAGATTATCGAACCCCGGCTCGGCATCATAGAACCATATCGGCCAGGAAACTTTCGACCGCCATACTCGTCTGGAGGTTCGATCGCTGCGCCCAGTCCATGAGCAGATTGTGCTTGCCCTCGCCGAGTTCTAGGCCCGATTTCCGAGTGGCGCGTCGCAGAGGAGCAATCCGGCTACAGCACATGTACGACACGGCGACGAGGCATCCAAGTTGCATGGCAACACGATCGCAGGGTCGCGTCTGGGCAGCGAGTAGCAGGATGGGAGCCGGATCTCACCGTCTTGGGGTATCGACTCTGTCGAAAGCGCAGCAGTCCTCGCCTGCGGGCCTCGCTTAGAATAATCATTCTGGAGGCGGCGACGACATGGAAACAGCTGGGGACCGGCAATCAAAGGCGCGCGTTAGCACGGGCATATCAGGGCTGGACGAAATCCTGCCGGGAGGGTTCCCTGCCCACCGCCTTTACTTAATCGAAGGCATGCCGGGAACCGGGAAGACCACCCTCGCCCTCCAGTTCCTCTTAGAGGGGCGGCGTGCGGGCGAACGAGGGCTTTACGTTACTCTCTCCGAAACCAAAGAGGAGCTCCAAGAAGTTGCGGAATCGCACGGCTGGTCGCTCGAGGGCATCGACTTGTACGAATTGGGATCGAGTGAGGCCCGGTTGAAGCCTGAGCAGGAGTACACGGTGTTTCACCCCGAGGAAATCGAACTTACCGAGACCGCTCAGAGCGTCTATGACAAGGTCGAGCGCATCAAGCCAAGCCGTGTGGTCTTCGATTCACTGTCCGAGATGCGGCTGCTGTCACGTGAGCCGCTTCGCTACAGGCGGCAGATTTTGAGTCTCAAGCAGTTCTTTGTGGGACGCCAGTGCACGGTTCTGCTGTTGGACGACACCGTCGGCCGCAACTCGGACTTGCAGCTGCAGAGCATCTCGCACGGTGTGCTTTCGCTCGAACGCCTGGGTCAGGAGTATGGCATATCGCGGCGGCGCTTGAACGTCGTCAAGCTGCGAGGGTCG
>CAYMHP010000450.1:0-2978 GCA_964390225.1 uncultured Solibacteraceae bacterium | reverse complement strand
GGAAAGATGTTAGCGGAAAGATGTTAGCGGAAAGATGTTAGCGGTGTGTCACGAACAAGCACTGTAGGCTGATAGCATGCAACCCATCGAGGAATTACGATATCTCATCCTTGCGGCGCAGCGGGAAGGGAACAGGCTTTTCGCTGAGGCGTTACGCGCCTGGCAGTTGACGCCGTCCCAGGCGGAGGCGCTGCGCGTCTTGCAGGATCACGAGCCACTGTCGCTGATTGCGCTTGGCGACCTGCTGGTCTGTGAGACGGGGAGTCCGAGCCGCCTGGTGCAGGGGCTGGTCGAGGATGGATTAGTCGAGCGAAGTCCATCCGCGACGGATAAACGTATGGTCGTCCTGACCTTAACTTCCCTGGGCCGTGAACGGGCAGCGCACGTTGCTGATGTCGAGGCGCAGTTCTATGAGGCGACTGCGAGCCTGGTGAACGATGCGCCTCTGGCGGAGGTGCTTGGGCTGCTCTGGCGATTTGTCGAAGGCAAGCCCGCAGGAATGGCCCTGGCTCGCAGAGCGGGCAAGGAAACCAGGGGCAACATACCTGCTCGCTCAAGGGCCTAGGCGAAGCCCAGTACCTGCACGAGATGTGTCGTCGAGTAGTTTTCGATGCGCGGCGTCACGACGCGCAGCTCGACGCCAATGTCGCGCATGGCCGTGCGCTTCACGTCGAGGAACGGGTCGTCGGCGGTGACGGCGAGGTAGCGGGGCCGCAGCGGTTCCAGCAGATCCACATAGAAGTAGGGGTCTACGCGGTCGCCGGTGATGACGAACGCGGAGTCTACGACGCGCAGCGCGGCGACGAGCGCGAGCCGGTCATCCTCTGATTGGATTGGGCGGTTCGGCCCTTTCCAGCGGCGCACGCGCTCGTCGCCTTCCACGCCGACGATCAGCGACTTCCCCAGCCGGCGCGCGGCCTCCAGGAAGCGCAGATGGCCAATATGCAGTAAGTCGAAGACGCCCGTCGCCACGACGAGTCCGGTGGCGACGGGCGCGTCCTGATGCGTCTCCGCCGTCGTCTCTGTCGTCTCCATTCGATTCACTCGATCCATGCCCGCTCACAGTTCCCTGGCGCCGCCGCTCCGTGTCTTTTCATGGCGGCGGCTCGCACGTCCGCTCTCCATTATACGTGGCGAATGTGCCGTCCTCGCCAGCAAGCGCGGAAGGCACATTCGCCGCGACGGCACTGAAGCGGAGCAGGGTGGCTCAGGGTAACTGCCAGGTGTTGACGATGATGTAGCCGCTGGAGGGGTATTGCCAGCCGAGGAGCTGGTCTACGCCGGGGCTGAGGTCAATCGCGGACTGATTCAAGACGGGCGCATCGAAGGAGCCGCTGCTGCTCAGCCAGGAGCCGGCGTTGCCGTTGTAGTTCTGTGGGAAGGGGCCGGCGCAGGTCCAGCCGTCGTCGTTGACCGACGCGGCGGCGGCTTCCGGGCAGAACTCCGAGAGCGCGGGCGGCCAGGCTGTCGCGTCCGCGTAGGTGCCCGACGGCGAGTATCCCGCCGGCTGGAAGAACGGAAGGCCAAAGTGCTTATACAGCAGGTAATAGTAGACCCGCCGCCAATTGAGCGAGCCGGGGCAGATGCCGTCTACCGCCGCGTTCGTGAGCGACGACGAACTGACCCTGGTGGGGCTCACCGGGCAGTTATTTGGTATGGTGGCGGAGGTGTTGGTGGGGTCCCACCAGTTGTCGTCCTCATTCCAGGGGCCGACATCCTTGACTGGCACCTGTCGCCCAACGACGGTGCCGCTGGACGTGGCGATGCCGACGCCGAACGGCGGAGCGTATGGCCCGGAGCGCAGATAATACAGCTGATATAACGGAGGAATGTTGCCGCTCTCGCCGAGACTGGCATATTTCACGTAGGCGTCGGGCACGGCGACGTAGTTTCCAAGGGACAGGTCACATTGTTGTGGGTTAGAGTTTGGAATCGGGATGCAGAATGACGTGGCGTAGACCGTGCCGATGACGTGATAGGATGCCGTTCCCGCCGCGTTTGTCGAGCCAGTCGCGGTCGCGGCGCCCAGCCCATTCGCGCGCAGCCAGGCCGCGCTGTTTGCCGTCGCGTAGGTGTGGTCGGTGGCCGCGAGCAGGGCGCTATACTTCGCGCCGGAGATGCGCGCGAGCGCGGCACGCAGACTCGACAGCACGCCCTGCTGACCGGCAAAGCTGGGTCTTGCGCCGACGCGGCCGACGCTGGCTGGGTCCGCCGCCATCATCTTGATCCAGGCCGTGCGTACGGCGGCTGACACGCTCGCCATCTGCGCCGCGCTCAGGCCGGCGGTGGCTCCCGCCGCGAGCGCCGCATGCTGAATCGGCGCGTTGCCGCTGGCGTAGAGATAGATGAGGCGCTGGAACCATGCGCCGTCGGTGGTCCAGGTAGCGCGCTGCGCCGCCGTCAGCGGTGGGGGCGGCGCCGGGACGGGATTGGCTGCGGCATGCCGTGGCGCGGCGAGCAACGGTGCGCCCGCCGTCACCAGCAGCGTGATGAGGCACCCAGCGCCGAGCAGCGCCAACGCGCGACCCCGGTAGCGCGCGGTAAAACGTGGAAGACGAGGAAAATGGGGCACTCGAATCGCACGCATGCCAGCAGACTCCTTCTCGTCACCCGCCGATTCATCTCTTGGCCGCCGAGCCGCGGCGCACTCGTTCGCCGCGGAATGGTCTACGTCTGTTCTCTTGTTCTCTATGTCTTTCACGTTTCAGCCGCCGACTTGTATCTGGCGTTCGCGCAGGCGGGAGCGGGGCATGCTTTCCGCATGGCCCGAGGCCGCAATTCGCCTGGGTTTGGCGGTATGTGCGAGCAAAACGCCGACGACTGGGCGATGACCCATTAGTCCCGGCGCGATGTGGAGTTGTGGAGCAGGCGCTCACCGCTACGCGGGCGTTGGCGTGTTGGGCGTGTTTGGATGGTCTGACCGCCAGGTATCCGGCGAGCCGTCCGAGGCACCCGGCGCGCTGCCAGTTGTCGTGCTG
>CAYMHP010000449.1:0-2981 GCA_964390225.1 uncultured Solibacteraceae bacterium | reverse complement strand
ACTGCCGGGATGGCGATTCCACCGGCTGTGAGCCCGAATGCCGGCACTAGCGCTAATGCGGCCATACTCTGGGCCATCACTCCACCCACCTTGCTGCAGCCGGCTACCCAGCCGGTCGCCCGGCCTCGCAGACGGATCGGAAAGCTCTCGGCCGAGTATGGCATGAGGGTAGAAATGACGGCGCTGGTTCCGACGATCAGCAGCGAGACCGACAACAGCGGATTGGACAGGAGCGGCACCGCAGTGCTGTCCCGGACGACCGTCGCCAGCAATCCCAAGGTGGTAATCCCAATAGCCAGGATCAACACCCGTTTCGTGCTCCAGACTGTATAAAGATAGGTCGCAACCGCAATGGTCGGGATGGCAATCAGCGTGGATTTTGCAATAAGGGCGCTGGTAAGGCCGATGCTGCGGCCCTCCGCGATCAGGCTGGCGGGCAGCCAGAGCAGCACACCAAAATTGACGAACCCCCAGGCGAGCGCCGCGAGGGTCAGTGCGGTTCCCATCCCCAGCAGCGGACGGAAATTAATTCCCTTGGCAGACTGGGTGCGCTCGGGCCCGGGGTTCGTAGCGTTGGCGGCTGGCACGCTTTCCGTGGAAACGACGACGCCATAGCGAGCCAGCATCTCGCGGGCTTCGGCAACCCGGCCCTTCTCCATCAGGAAACGAGGGGACTCCGGAAGCAGGGGGCTGAGAGCGATTAGGATCAGCCCGGTTGGGAAACCGGCCAGCCACATGATCCGCCAACCGAAATGCGGTTGCAGGATTGCCGAAAGCTCGCTGGTAGCGTAATAGCCGCCAATGGTGCCGATACCGCCGAGAAGAACCAGACACCAGCCTCTGTGTTTGGTCGGTATGATTTCGGCCAGTAGCGCGTTGGCAACCGGCAGCATGCCACCGGCGGCCAGACCCATCATGAAGCACATGATGATGTTCCAATAAAATGCCGGCATGGCTCCGCAGATGGAGGTGCCTACAAAAAGGATGGCGGCGAGCAGAATCGAGGCGCGCCGGCCGAAAACGTCCGCAAGCGCACCCCAGATGAAGGACCCGACGGTGGTACCCGTTAGTCCGCTTAGCGGTACGAGAGCCACGGCTGCGCCGCTGAGTCCGTACTCAGCGCGCATACCGGGCGTTACGAAGCCAAGCGTGGCCGCCTTCATGACATCGACTACAAGAGCGACTGCGAGCAGAACAATCTGAATCCAATGGGCTTTGGTGAGCGGCGCATCTTCGGGCGGAGCAATCGATCCGATGCTGGCGTGACCGGGTTCGCGGCTAGGCAACAGGCCATAGGCGGCGACCACCACGCCGGCGACGATCAATCCCATGCCGATGAGCATGCCAGTATCCATCGGCATACCGGCCAAACGAAAGCCGTTGTGCCGCCCCATCAGAAACATGGGCACGTGGAGGACGACCCCAAGGGCGACCATCAGGGAGCCGCACCAGAAGGCGACCACGTTGTACCAGTGCGCGAATAATGACGCTTTGCGGTTAATGGCTCGCGTGCCACGAATCATTCAGATCTCCTTCGGCTGGAATGCTTCCCGAACCGGATCGTTCCATTCGAAATCCGGCCTACCAACCATACTTCGCCCGATCGAGCTCTCCGGTTACGCACGAAAAATATGGCGACGCTGCGTAACTTTCCGGCTCTCCGGAGCGAAACAAATCAGGTGAGGTGAATGCATGTGCGTGCCGCCGGAACCCCGCTTTTCGTTGCGGCGACCGGGGGTGGCGGGCGCGCCGACGATTACAACTATGCATCGATTCGTAAGGGCGGGACGCGTTGCTATTTTCATTTCGACATTGATCCTTCCGTTGGGCGCGCAACAGGCTCCGCCATCGTCTTATCAGGCGTGGGCAGTTCGCCAGGACGCGCGATTTCAGGCGGAGGTTGCGTCGGCGGTCGCAATCAGCAGGCCTACACTCGATCCGAACCACGTCTATACGCTGCCGGAACTCGTTGACATCGCGGAGCGGAACAATCCCGAGACCCGCGCTGTTTGGGAGCAGACGAAGCAAAGAGCGGCGGCTGCCGGCGTCGCCCGGAGCTCTCTGTTTCCGACTCTCGCTGCTCTGGCCTCAGCCTCCTACAATCAGTACTCGTTATTTGTGACCAGGTTCTACCATGAGGACCTGGCGACATTTCCGGCTACGCTGAGCGTAAACTACACGGTTTTCGATTTCGGAGCGCGCGGCGCCAGAATAGACCAGACGAAGGCCAATCTGCTCGCGGCCGATTTCACTTTTAACGACGCGCACCGGAGAGTGATCTTCCATGTCGCGGAGGCTTACTACCGTCTGCTGGACGCAATGTCGCAAGAAGACGCCGCACAGGCGGCGCTGGCCGAGGCCCAAACCGTGCAACAGGCGATTGAGGCGAAGCTCGCTAACGGCCTGGCAACTCTGCCGGATGCTCTGGAAGCTCGGGCCGCGGCCGCGCAGGCGCGATACGAGCTGGCGTCGATTCACGGGCTGGAAGACATCGCCCATGGAGTGCTGGCGAGTGTACTGGGAGTTGCCGCACCGGGTCCGTTCCGTGTAGAGGATGTTTCGAACGCGCCGCTGCCCGCGGCCGTCGAAGAGTCTGTGGAAACGATCATTGCGCAAGCACTCAGCCACAGACCGGATTTGTTGGCCGAAGTGGCCCGGCTCCGATCCAGTGACGCGAGCATTCGGGAGGCTCGTGCGGCCTACTATCCGAGGATCAGTTTTGCCGGCGATTGGGGTCACAGAAACTCCTTCGGCAGCGAAGGGTTTAATCCATTCATCTCATCTCGTATTTACCCCTACTCGGCGCAGTTGAACTTCAGTTGGACCGTTTTCGATGGAGGCGCTCGACGCAACGAATTGGCCCGCGCCGAAGCGCAGCGACGGGAAGCGCAGGCGCAAGTAGCGGTTTCCCGGAACCAGATTGAAGACGAAATCTGGACGGCTTACTCGAACCTGAAAACCGCGCGGGACAAGAGAGAAGC
>CAYMHP010000448.1:0-2993 GCA_964390225.1 uncultured Solibacteraceae bacterium | reverse complement strand
GTCCGTGAACAGGTGGCCGGCGCCGTCATACTCGAACAGCTCGAAGCGCGCTCCCCCCGCGCGCACGTCCGCCGCCATGCCATCAATCTCGGCCTGTTCACGATAGGGGTCCTCGCGCATGAAATGCACCTGCACGGGCACGCTCGCCGGCCAGGCGTCGAGCCCCAGCGGACTCAGCGGAAGCGCGGCATGCAGCTGAACACAGGCCAGCGCTCCCGGACGCGTGGCCGCCAGCCACTCTGCCGGCAGGCCTCCCGCGGAGAATCCCATGTACACGAGCGTCTGCGGCAGGTGTGCGACGTCGACCTCGGCGCGTCGCAGTAGCTCCCGATAGCCGATGCTGTCCTGGTAGGCCATTGCCGGCTCGTATTCGTCAAAGCGCGCCTCACCGCGGTACAGGTCGGGGGTATGCACCGTGTGTCCGCCCGCCCGCAGGCGCTCGGCGGCGTCCGTCACGCCGGCACGCGGTCCCAGCACGGAGTGAAACAATACGATCTCGGCCATTACACAGTCCTTTCTAAGGAAGGTTGAGCCCAGCCAGACCAAGGGCGCCTCCGATACGTACATCATTACGGGGTCTCGGGGGAAACTCCAAGACGGCAGTTCCTATGATACAGGGCTATCGCTGCCACATCCTGTCAGTATTTAACCTTCTCATGAGCGGCGAGCACATCGCTCGGGCCGAGAGACACTTTCGCCACACTCTCGGTGCAGCATTGTGACACGCGGTCCCTACGCGCGACACACGACTGTCCTACGCTGGTCTGAGTGGGCCATGCGCTGTGCCGGCCCGACCGGAGAGGAAAGGGAGCGTCATGTTTCTGGGCATCGATCTCACACATCTGCTAGCGATCTACGGCTACTGGGTAGTGCTGTTCGCCGTCGCCGTGGAGAGCATGGGCTTCCCGGTACCGGGCGAGACCATGCTGCTGACCGCCGCCGTCTATGCCGGCGTCAGCGGCCATCTCTCCATCGCCCTCGTCATCGCCGGTGCGGCGGCGGGCGCCATCCTGGGCGATAATGGGGGCTACCTCATCGGTCGCACCGTGGGTGAGCGCGTGTTGGGGCGATTCAGCCGGCCCACCGGACGGAGCGGGCGCGCGCTCATCGTGGGCCGCTACCTCTTTCACCGGCATGGCGGCAAGGCGGTGTTCTTCGGACGCTTCGTGGCCGTGCTGCGCATCTTCGCGGCCGTCCTGGCCGGGGCAAGCCGCATGCCGTGGTCACGCTTCGCGCTCTACAACGCCACCGGCGGTGTGCTCTGGGCGACCGTGATGGGATTGCTCGGCTACGGACTGGGGGCCAGTGCCACAGGGCCGCTGGGGATTGCCGGACTGGTTGGCGCGGCCCTGGTCGCCCTGGTCGTCACGTTGGCGCTGTGGCGCAATGCGCGGCGTTGGGAGCGGGAGGCCCTGCAGGCCCTGTCCGACGACGTCGCACGTGAGGCGGCCTGAGGCGGCGCAGGCAAAGACGGAGGGGGTATTACAGTTCTTGTTGCCTCCTCGCGACCGTCATGACCATCTATCTTCAACCTCCCGCAGCACGCCGTTGCGTAACTCCACGACGCGCGTGGCCAGCCGCTCGATCAGATAGCGGTCGTGCAGCACGGCCAGCACCGTGCCTTCGAAGCCGGACAGCGCGGCCTCGAAACGCTCGCGCGAGGGGATATCCAGGTGGTTGGTCGGCTCGTCAAGCAGCAGCAGGGTGGCGCCGGAGAGCACCAGGCGCGCCAGCACCAGGCGGGCGCGCTCGCCGTAGCTGAGGCGCCCGACCGGCGTGAAGACGTCCTCGCCGGCAAACAGGTACCGGTGCAGCAGGTTGCGGGCCTCGGTCTCCGTCATCGGCGCGGCGGCGCGCAGCGTCTCCAGCGGCGTCTTTTGCGGGTCGAGCCCCTCCTGCTCCTGGCCGAAGTAACCGGCCACCACGCCGCCGCCCAGGCGCACCGTCCCGGCGCCGGGGGCCAGCTCACCGGCGATAATCTTCAGCAGCGTGCTCTTGCCGCCGCCATTTGGCCCGGTTAGAACGACGTGCTCGCCGTGGCGGAGGTGCAGGTCCACGCCATCCAGCACGACATGGTCGCCAAAGCGCTTGCGCAGGCCCTCGGCATGCAGCACCTCGCGTGCGCCGCCCTGCACGGGTGTGAAATCCAGCTTGAGGTTCCAGCTCGCCTTCGGTTTTTCCACGGTCTCCTCGGCCAGCTTCTTCTCCAGCTTGCGTTCGCGCACGATGGCCGTGCGCATGACCTTGTTGGCCAGGCGACGGGCCGAGGAGTCTTTTGTCTGGTACTCGGTGTGCAAGGCGTGGCCCCTGGTGTTGCGGATATCCTCTTCCACGCGTTCGCGCCTGCGTTCCTGCTGCTTGAACGCCTCCCATTGTGCCTCGATTTCGGCCTGTTTGGCGGCAGCGTAGTCGCTGTAGATGCCCGCGTAGGGGCGAATGGTGTGCGTGCGGTCGTCGAGCTCCAGGATGGTTTCGACGGTGGCGTCGAGAAAAGCGCGGTCGTGTGAGACGAGCAGGACGGTGCCGCGATAGCGGGTGATGAAGCCTTCCAGCCACTCCAGCGCGTCGACGTCCAGGTGATTGGTCGGCTCGTCCAGCAGCAGGAGGTCGGGTGCGCCGAGCAGCAGCGAGGCCAGGGCCAGGCGCGTCTTCTGCCCGCCGCTCAGGCTGGCCACCGGGCGTGACGGGTCGATAGCGTCGAGGCCGAGGCCGCGCAGGACCTCCTCGACGACGCCGAGGCGGGGATAGCCGCCCATCTCCTCGAAGTGCCCGGCCGCGGCCTCGTAGCGTGCCAGTGCATCCGCGTCGGTCGGAGACGCGGCCAGAACCGCGGCGGCACGCTCCATCTCAAGGTAGGCCGTCCAGACCATGCCATGTGGCTCGAGCACGCGGCCGAGCGGCTGGCTGTCGTCGCCCATGAATCCCTGGCGCAGGTAGCCCAGCGCGGCGCCGGGCGCCAGACTGATTGATCCCTTATCAGTTCGCTCAAGGCC
>CAYMHP010000447.1:0-2998 GCA_964390225.1 uncultured Solibacteraceae bacterium | reverse complement strand
GACGGGTCCCGGGTGCTGCGTGCGGAACCAGCGGATCGACATGATCACAATGGGTACGTCGATAAACGCGAAAATGGAAAAGACCGCGGCAAATGTGGCGCGCTGCGTCGGCTCCTCGATGGCGTGCCGCAGCATGAGGTACCCGGCGTAGAGCAGCCAGCAGACCAGCGCCGAGGTCAGGCGCGCGTCCCACGTCCACCAGATGCCCCAGATCACGCGTCCCCACAGCGAACCCGTGACCAGGTTGGCCGCCAGGAATGCGAGGCCGACCTCGGTCACCGCCACCGCCAGGGCGTCGTACTTGAAATTCTTCGTCACCAGGAACAGCACGCTCGAGATCATCGCGACCGCGGCCGCCACCATCCCCGTCATCGCCGCCGGAACGTGGAAGAAGATGATCTTGAAGATCGCGCCTTGCGCCGCCTCCGGCGGAAAATTGGCAATCACGTATATGTTCCGCGCCAGCAGCACCAACGCCGCCACGCCTAAACCGTAAAGGATCTTGTCACGCATGCATCACCTCATCCGACCAGAATGATCTCGACCAGCGCCACCGCGGCCGCCGTATATAAGACGTCGAACCCGGCCAATAACTTCAACCAGGTATCCTGTCCCCAGATAGCCGTCCCCGTGGCCAGCCCCGCCGTCAGCACCATCGCGCCCATCAGCGCCGGAACCAGCATCGGGTAAGTCAGCATCGGCAGCATCACTTCGCGCAACCGGATATTCACCGTCAACGCGCTGAACATGGTGCCGATCACCGTTACTCCCCACGTGCCCAGCGCCAGGACGATCAGCATTTGCCCGAACTGAAACCACACATTATAGAAAATGCCGAAGACGGGCAACGAAACCAGTTCCACGGCCAGCACGAGAACATAGCTGGCCAGGCCCTTCCCTAAGAACAGCGCCGCCCCGGAGATCGGCGCCGCCACCAGCGCATCCAGACAGTCGTTCGGGAGTTCGCGGGCGAAGCTGCGGTTGAAGATCAGCGTGCCGGCGAACGCGAATACCAGCCACAGCAGCCCTCCCACGATCTGGCGAGTCGTCGGCTCGTCGATGTCGAACGCAAAATTGAACAGCACCAGGATCACCACCGCGAATGCCAGCGAGGCGTTGACCGCTTCTTTGGTGCGAAGCTCGGCCCGCAGATCCTTCGCCATGATCACGAAAACCAGTCGCGCGAACGCCATCAACCCTCGCCGTAGCGTGCGTAGACCAGCCCGGGGTCCATCACCATCTCCGGCGTGCACGGCCCATGGAACGCCACCTGTCCGCGGTTTAACAGCGCGACCTCGGATGCCAGCTCGAGAGCCTCTCGCAGCTGGTGCGTCGACATGATGATCGTTTTTCCATTCGCGAGCGCCCCCCGCAGTAGCGTCTGCAGCACCGCGATGGCCCTGTCGTCCAACGCGGTGAAAGGCTCGTCCAGCAACAGCACCGCGGGATCGTGCAGAAAGGCGCGCGCAACTGCCAGGCGCTGGCGCATGCCCCGCGAGAATTCGCGGACCAGGCCGTCGCGCACGCGCTCCAGACCGGTCTCCTCGAGCCACTTCAGAGCCGCGCTACGGGGGTCGGGAAGGCTGTAGAGCTTCGCGTAAAGTGTCAGGTTTTCGAGCGCCGAAAGCTCGTCATAAACCGCAATGCCGTGGCCGATCACGCCGATGTGCCGCCGCGTTGCGGTCTCGCGCGGTTCCTTTCCGAAAATGCGGATCGTACCGCGGCCGGGCCGCGTAAATCCCGCGATGGTCCGCAGCAGCGTGGTTTTGCCTGCGCCGTTCCGGCCAATGAGCGCGAGGCAGGAACCGGCCTCCGCATTCAAATGAACGTCGCGCAGGGCAGGGAAGTCGCCGTAGAACTTCCAAACGCCTTCAACGGCGACGGCGCTCATTCGGTTCCCGCGTGGTATTCAGGCCGCTTCCATTTGCCGTGGCAGGCATGCGGTAGAGGAGGACGAAGCCCAGTCCCAGAATGCCGAGTGCCAGCGCCAGGATCAATCCCTTCTTCCCGTAGAGACGCGGCATGATCTCCTGAATCGGAGGCTGCCCGTCCTGCGCCCCCGCATCCCCGGAATCCGCGCTCTGCGGCGGCGGCGCGAATGAACCTGCGAGGGTCACCTCGTACGATGATCCCTTCAGCCCGTAAATGTGAGCCTTGGTTCTCGGCTCCTCCCCCAGGTCGTTGAGGTTCTTGCCTGTCAGAGTCACTCCGCTCGGGACAATCAAATACGTGTTCTCGTCGTCGGTGGCGATCTTGCCTTTGTAAGGCGTGCCTTCGGTGTAAGGCACCTGGTAGTTCAGGTCGAACCGCGTTTCGCCGGGCCGCACCGGAAAGTTGACCTTGTATGTGTCGCCCCTTCCGATCTTTTCTGGAATCTCTTGCAACGCCATGCCGCCCGGTGCGGTGCCGTTCAATTGCACTTTCTCGGCTCCGGGAGGCATGTAGAAGTGCAGCGTGCCGTTGTTCGGGTCGTTCCAGGCAGTCTTGCCGTTGTTGGCGTAGATGTAGGTCTCGACGACCGTCAGGTCCTTGCCGCTCGGCTCGAAGAAGATCATGTGCTTCGAGACTTTGGCGCTGCCTTTCTCGCGCGAAGCGTTATAGATGCTCAGCGTGACGCCGTCGGTGGGCTGTCCGGGAGGAAGCACTCGGTTATAGGTAACCCCGTCGATGGTGGCGCGGATCAGCATCGGGCCTTGCGGCTGCTCGTTGATGCTGAACTTTCCTTGCGCGTCGGCTTTGACCTCTGGCCCGGGCTCCGGGCCGCGCTGCGTCATTCGCACCGTCGAGACAGTGATCCCCGGCTCCGGCTTGCCGGTCGTGCCGTTCACCACGGTTCCGCTGATGGCCGCCATCGCCGGCGCGCAGCACAGAATGACAGGCCAGAACTTCCGGATCATTTCGCCACCTTCATCGGCTTGCCGCACTCGCCGCAGAACTTCAATTCTGTTTCAAATTTCGCGCCGCATGCGGGGCACACCGTGCCGTCGAACTTTTGCGG
>CAYMHP010000446.1:0-3037 GCA_964390225.1 uncultured Solibacteraceae bacterium | reverse complement strand
ATGAATCGGCAATCCGTGTGGGAGAAGCGCTCGCGCTCTGGGTGCAGGATGTAGATGTGGCCGAAAACAAGCTGCATATTTGTGATCGAGGACCTCTTGAGAACGGTGCCGAGATCAAAACTGTCCACGCTCCTCGTGCTCTCGATGTTTCGGCAGATCTCATCGACGAGATCGTGGCCTACGTTGGGATCGCACACACCGCCGAAGTGGAAACCAACCATTTGTTCATCAAACGCCAGGGTACGCGTGCAGGCCAGGCACTCACCTATGCAGACGTAGACTCACTCTTTCGGCGGCTCCGATCCCGCACAGGCATTGCGGTCACGCCACATATTCTTCGCCATACGATGCTTACCGCTCTGGCGGAGCAAGGGTGGGCCCCAGAACTGTTGCAGGAACGAGCTGGGCATGCTTCTTTTCAGCACACGTACCAAACCTACGTGCATCCTTCACAAGAGGCCCTGCAACGTGCATGGGAGAAGACCCAAGGAGCAGTTTGCCTCACTTCAACGCAAAAGGAACAGAGATAGTCATGGAAACGCCCTCGCTCCGACTGGTTGATGGAACATCGGCGCTTGCACCTTCCTCTCAGTTCGAGGCAGAATTCGCCAAAGATCGCTGGGACGCCCGCAATATTCCCGGCCTGCGATACACGCCTCACAGAGGGGATTACTACGTCAAGTTTACCGCGATCCCTTATCAATTTCGTCCTCTGGTGAAAGAGTACGCGAAATTCTTGGTGGCCGCAGATCGAACAGCAGCTACCATCGAAATGCGTGTGCTTGCGCTGAGTCGATTCTTCACGTTTTTCTTGCAGCAGTATCCCTTGACGCCGACGCTTGCTGATCTGAGTACGCACGATATTGATGCCTTCATTGTCCATCTCAAAGC
The DNA here is from genome assembly GCA_964390225.1 of uncultured Solibacteraceae bacterium. Classification (GTDB taxonomy): domain Bacteria; phylum Acidobacteriota; class Terriglobia; order Bryobacterales; family Bryobacteraceae; genus PSRJ01. Next base: position 2,146 of record CAYMHP010000446.1, on the reverse strand, counting down.
CGATGCCCACCAGCGCCGTTTAAAAAGCTCCAATCCTCATGTGAGCAAACATATCCAATCCCTGGCAGGATTTCTTTGCTATCTAGAGCGGACACAAAGTGCCCAAAAACCGCAGCTTCCTGTCTCCCGTATCATCTGGCCTCATCATTACCCCACTCCCGAGTGCAAAACGAAATCCTACCAGATCAAATACATTCCCCAAACCGTCTTGCAACAACTTGACGCGCATTTGCACCAGCTGGCTCCTACGTGTATCCCGGTGCTGATTGTGTTGAGAGCTAGTGGATGGCGGATTTCCGATGTCTTGTACCTCAAGATTGAGACGTGTTTAGAGCAAGATAACGGAAAATATTGGTTAGTGGGTGATATTCAGAAAACACGGGTGCTGGGTCACAAGATACCCATCACTCGCGAGGTAGCAGCCGTCGTGCTCGCTCAAATTGCGTGGGTCAAGCAACACTATCTTCCAGAAGAGAATCCCAAGGGATGGCTCTTTCCAGCCGCGAATGCTCCTCGCTATCGCTCCTTTAGCCAACGATACCTCAGTCACAATCCGCGAGGTGCCCATACCATTCAGGAAAGGCTCAATGCTTTAGCGAACAAATACCAGATACAAAATGAAGATGGAAGCGTCTTTCATTTCCGCTTGCATGCGTTCCGGCATGCCAAAGCAGTGGAGCTTCTGAACAATGGGATGAGCCTGGTCATGGTGCAGCAATGGATGGCACATGCCTCACCAGAAATGACGCTCATTTACGCAAAAATTTTGGATGAGACGATGCGTGAAGCCTGGGAGAAAACAGTGCAGCAGGGGATCGTCCAGTTCAACAATGGGAAACCAGAGTATGTGCCAGGGAAAAAACTGCTGCCAATGGCAGGCTCCAACGCCTTTGATCCTGAGCGGGTCCGCGAGCATCGACAAAATGTGAAGATGGCGCTGGGCTCCTGTTTGAAAACCGCGAAAATCGTCTGCAAGTTCGTGGAGTTGCCGTGTTTTCATTGCCCAGCCTATGTGCTCACCCCAGATGATCTCCCCGCGCTCGAAGCCTACGAGCAACAAATTCTTGAACGGATTGAGATCGGCAAGCAGGCTGGAAATGCCCATTGGACTGAAGTCAACCAGAAAAATCTGGATGAACGAGTTCGCCCAGCCATCACCCTGCTCAAACAGGGACAGATTGTCGCAAAGACAGACAAGCACGAACGCGAGTACGCCGACGAAGAATGGGAGCAACGCCAACAACACAACCAGAAGCATGAGCATGAGTGAAAAGACCTGGGAGCGCAATACGACTGGCATCGCCGCCCATGCACAGAAGCGCAAAGAGCAGAAGCGTAAAAGTGTAGAGGAGGCCATTGCTGCTCTCCTGCGGGAGCAAAAGCCAGTCAACTTTCACACCGTAGCGAAGAGAGCGGCGGTGAGTAAAGCCTACCTCTACAGCCAGCATGACCTTCGAGAGCGCATTGATGCCCTGAGGCTCCAGGAAGTGGAACAACGAGTACGGGAACGTGTCGTTCAGCCTGCTGGCAAAACCGATGCCAGCCGCGACCTCGTTATCCTTGCCAAAGATCGTCGCATCAAAGCATTGGAAGCGGAAAATCAGAAGCTTCAGCAGCAACTCAAAATGGCCCTGGCGAAAGCGTATGACCAGCTCTAACGCAAAACAGGTCAGCTGGAGTCGCCGAAGCGGTCCCCACGTACCCCTCCTGCTGAACGTGAGCCTTCCCCTCTGCGTTCGTGTCAGCCGTCTGCCGCAGCGCCGCGACCGCGTCCCCTCCCGGTGCGGGCCGGGCTCCACGCACCACCCCATGTCAAGGCTGCGCAGCGCAGCGGAGCACCCGCAGGGCTTGGCCTTGACGTGAGGGTGGTACACTGGGTGGGCCAGCACGGGAGGCAGCTTCGTGGTGAACGTCGTTGACAGGTCTACAGACACGAAGTCGAGTTAATAGCCATTCTTGGTCAAGTCCCTCCCATCTTCATGCTCAGCTTCGTTCTACAGAGCAGAGAAAAGGCCGAAGTTAGCGGCTCAATCTTGTCGGAGAATCTTTTCGAGGAAAAGTTGGAAAAAGAATGCCTGATGCCGGCAATGATCCAGCCGTCTTCCAGGAATTCCGCGAGGCCCTGGGAACGCGTGATCCGAAAACG
>CAYMHP010000445.1:0-3056 GCA_964390225.1 uncultured Solibacteraceae bacterium | reverse complement strand
AGACCGAGGCCAACCAGAGAAGCCGGTCGGATCCAAAGCTCGCCACGATCAGAAAAAAGATCGTGTCGGCAAATAACGCCAGCAACCCGAACGTGCCGCGCTGCCACCGATTGCGGATGGCGACCGCCACGCTATATGCCAGAAACACGCCCAAAACCGCATAGAGCAGCGGAGATTCCTGCGTCGGCAGAAAGTAGGCGATGGCGAGGGCAACGGCCGAAAGCAGAGCGCGGCCCCAGGAAACAAATCGCGGCCACGCAAAGTCGGGCGGGAAAAGCACGGCTATTTCCGGTAAAGGTAAAGCGTGTGACTTCGCCCCTCACCGTCGTCGTCGATGCTTTCGACCTTTTCCGGGGTCCAGTTCTTGAATTCGAAATCGTGAGCGACTACGCGCGCGCCCTTCTTCAATTGGCGGTCCAACAGCGGCTGCACCTTGTCGTTCGACACCGGCAACAGGTACACCGTCACCAGATCGGCGGAAGCGTAATTCTGCTTCAGCAGATCTCCACTGATGATGTGCGCTGTCTTCTCGAGTCCGAGCTTGCGGATTCTTTCTATGCTCTGCTTGGCGAGATCTTTGTTGAGTTCGATCCCGACGGCATCGGCGTGGAATTTCTGAGCCGCGAGGATGACGATCCGCCCGTCCCCCGAGCCCAGGTCGAACATCTTTTCCCCCGCCTTGAGCCCGCCGAGTTGCAGCATCTTGTCGGCGATGATTTCCGGAGTGGGGTAGTAGGGAGCCAGCTTCTCTTCGCGGCTCTGGGCGGCGAGCAGCGCGCACCCAAGGATCCCAAGTAACAGACACTTCCGCATCATGTTTATCCAGCCGGTTGTTTCTAATTTAACACTTCGGTGTCTTACTCCACCACGGTGCGCCACCCGCGCCGGCTGAGATCGCGATAAATGTACACAGCCGCGATGATCGCCACAGCCAGAAAAACGGCTCCAGTGAGATAATCCTTCAGAATAACCTTACCCGCCCCGAATAAAGCGCCGTAAATCAAGGCACACCCGGCGATCCAATCGAAAAAGTTGTATTTCAGGTCGCTGCGGCCCGATACATCCGGCGCCAGGCGTGCGATCGGCTTCCAGAGCGTAGCGGAAGGGCGCACGCGCCGATAAAACTTGAGCAGTTGCTCCTCGGGTTCCGGCGCAGTCAGAAAGGTAACACTCAGCCACACAGCCGTCGTGATCGAGACCGTGATCAACATGACGTAAGCGAAACCCCGGGGATCGGCGCTCGAAATCCCGAACACCGTCTGCAACGCCACTGACACCACAAAGGCCGACGCCATGGCCGAAACTTCGCTCCAGGCGTTAATTCGCCACCAATACCAGCGCAGGATCAACACCGTCCCCGTGCCGGCCCCCGTGACTATGAGGAGTTGCCACGCGCCCGCAATCGAGTCCATGTAACGAGTGATGATGGCGGAGATGATCGTCAGCAGCACGGTTGCCAACTGCGAGGCTCTTACATAATGCCGGTCCGGTGCGCTCGGTCTGAGAAAGCGCCGATAGAAGTCGTTGATGAGGTAGCTGGCGCCCCAATTCAGTTGCGTGCCGACCGTGGACATGTAGGCCGCGGCGAACGCCGCTACCATGGTGCCGCGCAGCCAGGCAGGCAAATGGTCGATCATCACGCGAATGTATCCGGTCTCCGGATCCTTCAAGAACGCGGGATCGTGCTGATACAACACCACGGCCGCCAATCCCACCAGCACCCACGGCCACGGCCGCACCGCGTAATGCGCGATGTTGAACCACAGCGTAGCTAACAACGAGTGCTTCTCGTCTTTTGCGGAAAACATCCGCTGCGCGATATACCCGCCGCCGCCGGGTTCCGCGCCCGGATACCACGTGGCCCACCAGTTCATCGAGATGTAGACCAGAAACGTGATCATCGGCATCCACGCGGAGTTCAGATCCGGCACGAAGCTCAGCGCCGAACCAGCGGTTCCCGTCGCAAGCCCTTTCGCCCGGTCGATCGCGGAGAGTTGATTCTTCATCGAATCGATCCCGCCGACCGCCTGGACGGCGGCCACCGCGAGCACGATCACCATCGTCATCTTGATGACGAACTGGAACAAATCCGTCACCAGCACGCCCCACAATCCGGAAAGGGTGGATATGAACGACGTCAGCGCAATGATCCCCACTACGATCCCCAGCGCCCAGTCTTTGTTGACGCCCAGAATCAGTGACAGAATCTTTACCATCGCCAGGTTGACCCAGCCCAGAATGATGCAGTTGATCGGGATGCCCAGATAGAGCGCGCGAAATCCGCGCAGGAACGCCGCGGGTTTTCCGGCGTAGCGGATTTCGGCGAATTCTACGTCGGTCATGACTCCCGACCGCCGCCATAGCCGGGCGTAGAAGAACACGGTGAGCATCCCACTCGCCACCGAATTCCACCAGAGCCAGTTGCCGGCGATGCCGTTCCTTGCCACCATCCCAGTCACAGCGAGTGGCGTATCGGCCGCAAACGTCGTCGCGACCATGGACGTACCGGCCAGCCACCACGGAGCGTTCCGTCCCGAGAGAAAGAACTCGCCGGTATTCTTGCCTGCGCGCCCTTTGTAATAGAAGCCAATTGCCAGGTTGAACAGGAAATACGCGCCGATGATCGCCCAGTCGACGGCGGTGAGTTTCATGAGTTTGTCACTTTTCCACTCCTCTGTGGAAAACCCTGTGGATATGCGGCCCTTCAAAAAGCGGGCGTGCGTACCAATCGCTGCTTTGTGACATTCTGCACACAGTTTGGGCAGTCGCTTTGCAATATGCGTAAACCGTTGTTAATCAATGAAATATGCCGACGCGACGGCGCGCAGTTAGGCTCGGAATTCCCCTCATTTGCGGGTGCCAGCCTCAGGCCCACACCTTCTCCAGCGCGACGCCCTGTTTGCACAATTCACAGTGGCGCGCATCGGCGTAATAGCTGGCTTCGAGCCTGGCCAGATAATAAAGCGGAAGTGAGCCGAAATCCTCCATCTGCGGATTCGGCTGGTAAATGATGACGGCGAGTCCGATCACCTGAGCGCCGCGCGCTTCCACCAACC
>CAYMHP010000444.1:0-3110 GCA_964390225.1 uncultured Solibacteraceae bacterium | reverse complement strand
GTCTGCATGGGCTCTTTCACCGGCTGCCGGTCCACAACGCCTGGCGCGAGGCGCTCCACCGGGTTGAACTGGGTGGTTTGAATGGGGCCTTTGCCGTCGATCGGTTCGCCGAGCGCATTGACCACGCGGCCAATCAGCGCATCGCCCACCGGAACCGACATGATGCGGCGGGTGCGCTTCACCTCGTCGCCTTCCTTGATTTCGGTGTAGTCGCCGAGCAGCACCGCGCCCACCTGGTCTTCTTCCAGGTTCATGGCGATGCCAGCCACGTCGTGAGGAAACTCGATCAACTCGCCCGCCATGACCTTTTCCAGGCCGTGAATGCGCGCGATGCCGTCGCCTACGGAGATCACCGAGCCGACCTCGGTTACGTCGATCGCCCGTTCATAGTTTTCGATCTCCTGGCGGAGAATGCTGCTGATTTCATCCGCTCGAATTTGAGCCATAGGTCCTTCCCGTTACGATTAACTTGCCGCGGTGAGCCGCCGCTCGAGCGAATGGAGCTGGCCGCGTACCGACCCGTCGTAGACGGTCGATCCGATCCGCGCCACCACCCCGCCGATCAGCGACTCATCAACCTGGAAGCGTATGCGGATGCGTTTGCCCGTCAGGCGCTCCAAGTCCGTGTTGAGCGAGGCGCGCTGCCCTTCGCTCATCTCGCGCGCGGAAGCGACTTCGGCGCGGGCAAAGCCGAGCCGCTCATCGCTGATTCTCTCAAAGGCTTGGATGATTTCCGGGAGACTGCCGATGCGCCGGTGGTCGATGAGAACGAAGAGGAAATTTTTGGTGATGCGCGAAAGCCGGAGGACGTCGGCGATGCGCCCGACGGCAGCCTTCTTCCGGCTGGCCGGCACGGCCGGCGTCAGCAGGGCGCTGTGCAGTTCCGCGGAAGCGTGCAGCGCCTGATCGAAGGACTGGAGCTCGCTAACGGCATCCTGCGCATGCAAGGTGGAACCCGGCGTGGTCACCACGTCCGCGAGGGCATCGGCATAACGCGAAACTACGGCGGAAAGTGTCATTGGCTACGTGGTTTGAGCGGGCACCGGCGACCGGTCCAAATCGTGCACAAAGCCGCGGACCAAGGCGTCTTGCGCTTCCGGGGTCATCCTCGCGCGCAGTTTTTGCTCGGCCAGGCCAACGGCCAGTTCCGCCGAGTACCGCTTCAATTCCATGCGGGCGGCTTTGCCGGCGGAGGCGATCTCCTGTTCTGCGTGTTCCCGCACTTTGGCGATCTCGGCCTCGCTCTGCTGGCGCATACGCCGCGTCTCGTTCTCGGCTTCCTGTTGCGATGCGGCGCGCAGCGCGGCGATATCTGCCTCGAGGTTCGCCAGCCGGCGATCAATTTCAGCCGCGCGCTGGTCGGCTTCTTTCTTCAGATCGCTGGCCCTTACCATCTCTTCCCGAATGTGCCGCGAGCGCGCGGTGAAAAACGGGCGGGCGTTCTTGCCGATGAGGTAACCGAGAACCCCGGCCAGCAGCACGAAGTTGGCCCATTTCCAGATTTCGAGCCGGCCTTCATCCTGCGACGCAGGGCTGTCCGCGGCCTTTTCCGCGCTGCGCTCCTGTGCGCAGGCGAGCGGCACAAGACTCATCCCGCAGAGCGCAACGAGAACCACAAGCCGCCGTCTCATGCGACGCTCCGGCGGAGAATAGACTCCGTGATCTGGTTCGCCAGTAACTCGCTCTCGTGCGCAAGGCCGGCTTTCGCGGCTTCTACATCGCGAGCCAGATCGTCCTTGGCCTGCTGAATCGCGGCCTCCGCATCTTTCCGCGCGGCGAGAACCTGGGCGGCCTGCTGGTCGTGCAACTCCCGGTGTAATTTCTCCTGCGCCTGGTAGACCTCGCCCTTGGCAGCGCGCAATTTCGCCTCATATTCGGCGGCCTTCGCCGAGGCGCGCTCGAAGCTCTGTTCGGCCAACTTGCGCAGTCCTTCGGTAGCCTCGTAGCGCTGGTGCCTTACGCGCTCCAGAGGCTTAAAAAAAATACTCTTCAAATAAAAGTAAAGGAAGGCAACCAGGAGAAATGTCGGCACGGCTTTCAGCAGAATCCCACCTAGCGCGTGCAGTGTTGCATCCATGTCTTATATAGAAAGGGGAGACGGCGACCTACTAAGGAAACCAGAATAGCACTGTGCGCGAAGCGCAGTCAAACAGGGCGCTCCTCGGCCAGGACCGCGTTATCAGGCGGTCGCGGCGACCAATTGTCGCCATAATAAAGTATACCCGAAATCATTTACTTGCCGTCAACGGAAAATGCGAGCAGCACGTTTCCGGGCATCCCGCCGGCGGCGATGTACCCCGAGTTGGCGAACAGCCGCTCCATCCTGTGCGAAAACAATTCCGCAGAACAGCAGGCCTATCGCGACGGCACTCCCGTGGATCGCTGGCTTCATCGCGGCCAATTTTACCATGCAGGGTTCAGAGCGCCGGCGCTTGGCCCCGGGCATTCTGCGGCTCTGAAAAGAGTCGCCGCTATTGGATCCGCGAAGGGAACGGTTCGGCCCCCAGGTTCTCCAGGCCGGACACCCCTTGCGAAATCGCTCCGGGAAAATAAGCCGGAAAAATTACTTCCACGCGAGTCCCCTGGCCCGGATACGAGTCAAAACGGATACCGCCACCATGCGCGCGGACAATCCCCTGAACTGCGGAGAGGCCCAGTCCTCTGCCGACGAATTTGGTGGTGAAGAAGGGGTCGAAGATCCGTCCCGCGATCTCGCGCGGAATGCCGCAACCGCTGTCGATCACTTCCAATCGCACATAAGTACCTGCCGGCAGCGGCTGCTCGGGAAAAAGCATTTCCAGTTGGCTTGCCGAGAACTCAGCCCGGCTGGTACGAATCGCGATCTCACCACCTTGCGTTTCGGTCAGCGCTTCCTGCGCATTGACGGTCAGGTTCTGTACGACTTGCCGAATCTCCTGAACGCCGGCCTGGATCGCTGGCAGATCGCCCGCGAGCTCATAACGTATGGGAATGGTCGGCTGGATCGCGGCGCGGATGGCGCCTTTCATCCGTGCGACTTCTTCGGAAAGATTGAGGGGCTTGGCGTCGCACCAGAAGTGCCCCGTAAACGCCAGCAACTGCGCAACCAGGTCCGCGGCGCGCGTGGCGGC
>CAYMHP010000443.1:0-3121 GCA_964390225.1 uncultured Solibacteraceae bacterium | reverse complement strand
GTTTGTTTGTTGTCCGTCTGGTTTTTCTTTTCGGGAGTGTGACGCAACCCGATCTCCTCCTGGTAATCCAACCACGCTCGATCATGCGGACGAAAAACTGCATCGACGACCCACTGCACGAATCTCCTCTTTACTTTCTCGGCATAGTCCGCATCTCGCTTCCCATCGGGCCCAAAGAACCACTTGACTAGATGATGCTGGGAACCAAGCACCTCGCGCCAGGCGTCCACCATCTTCTCTGCGTTCTCCCGAAAGATATCTCCGTGCCGCTCGAGAACTCGCGCATCCTCGTCTCCCCATCCCACCGTCTGTTCCAGTTGATGGAGTTCTTCAAGGGTCAATGGCGAGTGGGCCACATTTGAGCGACCGTAGTCATATCCAGCGATCTGGGGCTGCTCAGTTTGAACCAACGTTGTATCAGACATGAAATTACCTCCTTTTGCAAAACATTCTGTGGGTTGGTTGATCCTGTGCCGGGAATGTTGCGCCATGAACGTAGAGCACGATTCGCGGTTCAAGCGGTCGAGAAGCGGGCCCAAGATGCCGAAGAAACAAGCTCATGCCGTTCGCCCACGGAACCCGAAAATGCTGCTCCCGCGGATCGAGCTTTGGCGATTCCACGATTCACGGAGCCGTCTTCTTCTTTAAATCGCTCCCGACGAGTTGCGCGTTCATAATTCTCTAATCCGGTTGCAAACGCCGGATGATGGACCGGTTCATTGAAATTACAGCGCCGCTCTGTTCGAGCGCCGAAACATTTTGCTGATGATCCGGGTTGCTGGCGAGAGTATTTCGATACCGCTCGTACTCACTCAGCGTGGGGAACTCAATGAGACCTATCGCCTCATTTGATGGGCCGGAAAAATCTGTCGGTAAGAAATACTGGACGTTTTTTCCGCCGCTTTGGCGGATCGGCGCCTGCTCTCCTTCGACATAGCTCTTGAACTCTTTCAACTTATTTGGATCGATCGTGTAACGAATGCACAAAGTGAACATTGGAGACCTTCCTGGCTTACTGCCTCTTGCTTATCCCGAAAGAAATGACATCACTTCTCTGAGAAATTCCTCCGGACACTCCTCGGGAGTGTAGTGCCCGCACTGTTCGATCATTCTGGCTTTCACATCTTCTGCGATCAATTTCATGGTCTCGATTGTGTCTTTGCCCGCGCCATGCGATCCTCCAAGGGCCAGCACGGGCATCTTGAGCTTCTGCTTCTTGAAGTCTGTGTTTTGCTGGATCGTAACCGGAATGGCTCGATAATACTCGCATCCCGCCTTTATGGCTCCGGGTACCGAGTAAGCGCGAGCGTATTCGTCGATTGCGACGCGATCCGGCCAATATGCCATGTGTTCGATGACCCAGCGTATGTAAGCGGCTTCGCGGCCGGCGATCAAGAATTCCGGAAGTTCGGGGAGCCGATTAAACATGAACTGTGTTAATCGCGCGTTGACGTCCGGCGGCTGTAGCATCGGAACAGGTGGCGTGACACCAGGGATGTGTGCTTCGCTCACCACCAACTTTTCGATCTGGCCCCCATGGGTGGCGGCGAGAGGATATGCGACCCACATACCAATATCATGGCCAACCACTGAATAGCGAGAAGCACCAACGTGAGCCATAAGCGCGCTGATGTCGTTCGCGAGAGTCAACGTGTCGTAGCCTGTTTCGGGCCGATTGGACTCGCCCATACCACGTAGATCCACTGCGATCACACGATAGTTGCTGGCCAATTCCGGCATGATTTTGCGCCAGGCATACCAGGTCTGCGGCCAACCTGGGATCAAGACCACTACGGGTCCCTCGCCTCCTTCTACGAAATGCAGTTTGACGCCGTTGACCACCGCAAACTGGCTCTTGAATCCATTGCCAAGATTTCCGTCAAGCGATCTCGGCCGGATGATTTCTTCGACAACGGACAGCATTCATTCACCTCAAAGTGCGTGTTGTTTCCCTGTATAAGTCAAAACTTGGTGGCTAGGATCTCCGAGCCATGCCGCGCTGAGATATTCCGCCAGCATGATCACCGTGAGATTCACCGGCTCGGATGGGATTTCCGGAAAGATCGAAGCATCGATCACCCGGAGCCCATCGACACCGCGCACGCGGCCCATGTGGTCCACGACGGCGCGGTCATCACGGTCGCCGCCCATCGGAACTGTGCAGGAACCATGGTGGTAGGTGTCCAGATTTCGCCGGATAGAGCTAAGGAGAGTTTCATCGGTCGCGACATGCCGCCCCGGCGTCAACTCCTGGTCAATGAGGTTGGCGAGCGGTTCCGTTCGCGCGATCTGTTTCGCAAGTTTCACGCCCTCCAGCATTCGCCGTTCGTCCCGCTCGTCAGCGAGCAGGTTGTACTGGATAAAAGGAAGCGTATGTGGATCGCGACTTCGAAGTCGAACCTGCCCAGACGAGGCTGGCGTCATAACCGCCGTTCCGATGACGATCGCTCCGCCTGTCGGACTCTCTCGCGGATCAAAGAAGTGCGAAGCAGTGATATGCAGATCCAACTCGTCGCCGCGGGCAGACGCGGACCTGGTCCAGATGGTTGCGCCAGAAGCAGGATGCATACTATTCGCATTCCTCTTTAATGAATAAACGCAGTAGTAGAAAGGATGATCGAATAACCTCTCTCCGACGGGAAGATCGGCTACCACTTCGATCCCGTGCTCCCGCAGGTGGCGGGAAGGGCCGATGCCCGATCGGAAAAGGATGGCGGGAGATCCGTAAGCTCCTGCCGACAATGCGACTTCACCTGCCGACAAAACGTCGCCGTCCGCGAGTCGAACACCCGCGGCGTGTTTTCCCTCGAACTCGATCCGATCGACAAGCGCATTCCCGCGGATGGTCAGATTCGGACGGCGGCGCACGCTTTCGGCAAGGTAAATCATTCCGGTATTGAGGCGAGTTCCATTAATCACATTCATCGGATTCACGCCGACGCCAGCCTGCTCAGTACCGTTGAAATCGTCTATCGACTTGAGTCCTGCGGCAACCGAAGCATTGACGAAGGCCCGAAGTGACGGCGTCAGCTCTTCGAACTTGGGTTGGCGAATCGAAACCGGCCCCGTAATTAATAAGTTGATGCATCCGGGTTAACAACAAGGAGTAAATGAAATGATC
>CAYMHP010000442.1:0-3157 GCA_964390225.1 uncultured Solibacteraceae bacterium | reverse complement strand
GAGCGGCCTGGCGCTGCCTCGGCGCTGCTGCGCAAGCCGTTCGAGCTAGATGCCGTTTACCGGCTCATCGCCTCGCTCAGCGTCTCGCCGCCCGCGGCCGCGCTGCCCGGCGGCCCATGCCAGGGCGGCCTGCCCATCGCCGGCTGACGGCGCGCTATCGCTGTGGCGCTACCTGCGTGGCCGAGGCTGCCGCGACCAGCCGCCGGCCAGCGGCGACGGTCGGCTGTAGACCGGCGCCTTCGGCTCCTCGTTCCACGACGCGCTGCCCGGTAGCGCCACATGCGGTACATTGCTTCCGCTCCCGTCTTCGCTCGCGCTCCCCGCGCCCTTTCGTGCACTATTCGTAGCGTGCAATCCGGTTCCTTCCGGCGCGGGCGCTGTGGTCCCGTCTTGTAGTGCTGGCACGGTGGCTGCGGCCGCGGCAATCGCTGGCGGCGGCACCGTCGCCAGAGCCTCCTGTGCCGTCGCGATAGTGGCTGACTGCCGCGCCGCCTCCAGGAACACATGATAGCCGGTGACGATCAACACCACACTGCCAAGGATGAAGAGGTACAGCCCGAAGCCGGGACCGGCTGACTGTGCCGCTATGCTGGTGCCGTCCGCCGCGAGCTGCTGCGCCTGTTGTGCCGACTGAATGGATGTATACGTCACAATGCCCCAGATCACGAGGCTTAAGCCGAGAAACATGCCGCCGGCGACCACCGGTATCACCGCCAGCACCGGACGGGCTCGAAACGAGGGCCGCACGACCGGCACGGCGGCCAACGCCAGCACGAGCACCACCAACAGTATCGGCAAGCCAATCTGCGAAGGTGCCCAGCTCGGCTCGTCGGGCGGCACGTACCACGGCGCCAGCAAGTCCACCGCCATCGCGACAGCGGCGATGAGCAGCGCCCGCCCATAGCCATCGCGCGGCAGGCTCACGGCGTCGAGGTCGCCCGCACCCATGCTCGGCGCGACGAATGGTGCCCGCGCGGAGGCGAAGTCGCGCGCGCCAGGTGCCGGCGCCGCGCCAGCCACCGGCGCCGCGCCAGCCACCGGCGTCGGAACCGGCAGCGACGCCGACGACGCGGTTGGACTGACCGTCCATTGCACCTCGCCCGTCCCGCCCTTCAGCTCCCGTCCACAGACCGGGCAGCGCGTCGCGCGCGGTGGAGTCTCCGCTCCGCAACCCAGACAGAACACGTTGCGCCCCCTAACTGCCCACCGTCTACCGCCGTGCCGTGTCCACCTTCTCGCCGTGACGCCCAACCCTCTGGACGGCGTTACTCCTCGTCCTGCTCGTCTTCGGCCGCTCGAATGTCGTTGGCGTGCTGGAGTGCCTCCTGCGCCTCGGCGCTGCGTCCGGCGCGTTCAAGCGCCTGCGCCAAGGTCTCGTAGCCCACGGCGAAATCCGGGTCCAGCGAGACCGCCGTCTCAGCCATCTCAATCGCGTCGTCCACCCGGCCGACTTCAAGGTACGTATCCGCCAGGTCGTTGCAGATGCCCGGATTCAGTGGATCACCTTCTAGCGCCCGCTCATACGACTCTATCGCGTCCTCGTGCCGGCCCAGCGCGTCATACGCCGACGCCTGCTCGTACAGCGCCTCCGGCTGATCGGGGAAGCGCTGCAAGAACTCCTGAGCCGTCGCCAGCGCATCGTTGTATTGCGCCGCCAGATTCTGCGCCGCCGCCAGTCCTGCGTAGGCGTCCGCCAGCGTCTCCTCGTCGAACTCCGTGTGTGCATCCGCGAACGCCGCCACGAGTTGCCGATACGTGGCGATGGCCTCGTCGTATTGCTCAGCCTCGCGCAACACTTCCGCGAGCGAGAAGCGTGCGCTCGCCGAGTCCGGGCTGAGGTCTGCCGCGCGGCGATAGGCTGCGATGGAGTCCTCCACCCGTCCCTGCTCTTCGCGCCACGTCCCCAGATGCTCCCACGCCTCGGCGTCGTCCGGCGAGAGCTGCACCACTCGCTGCCATGCCTCCGCCGCCTCGTCCGCCTTATTCGTGGACTCGTAGACGCTCGCCTGCGTCTCGTATGTCGTGGGGTTCTCCGGGTCGAGCGCGATCATCTGGTTGACGAGGTTGAGCGCGTCCTGCTCCCGGTGCGCTTCGAGGTACGCATCAGCCAGGTCCGAGTAGCGCGAGAGGTCACGCGGGTCCTCGTCCACCCGCCGTTCCAGGTCGGTGATATGCTCGGCCTGCTCGTTCAGCCGCTCGCGCGCGTCGCGCAGGTCGTCCGCCGCGAGCGTATTCTCCGGGTTGAGAATCTGCGCCTGGCGGTATGCCAGGATGGCGTCCTCATAGAAACCGAGGTTGCGGTAAGCGTCGCCGACGTTGATGAACAGCTCGTCGTTGCCGCTGTCCAGCTCTAGCGCCCGCTGGAACACCTCCAGCGCCTCCTCCTCAAGCCCCAGTTCCCCATACAGGTTGCCGAGGTTCACGTACGCCTCGATGAGCTGTGTATCGAGCTGGATCGCCCGCATGTAGCTGGCGATGGCGCCCTCCGGGTCGCCCAGGTTCTGCCGCGCCAGCGCGAGGTTATAGCGCGCCCGCGCGTCGCGCGGGTCCGCTGCCACGCTCTGCTCGAAGGCTTCCTCAGCCGCCTCGTAGTCGCCTTCCGCCGCGGCTGCGTTCCCCTGGTCGGTGTATGCCTGGGCCGCGGCCCGCGCATTTGCCGCCGTCCCGTTGGACGACGGTCCCTCCATGCCGGGTCGTGCACCCGTGCGCGCATCCTCTGGCATAAGTCCTACTCCTCGCGCTCGACGCGCGTCTTCAGCCACCAAACGATGATTCACCACAGAGATCACAGAATCGACAGAGACCCGAAAGAGTCAAAACTCCTCTCTCTTCTGACCTCTGTGTTCTCTGCGTCCTCTGTGGTGAAAATACCTCGTCCTACAATGCCGCCAGTGCGGCGTCCAGATGCTCCACCGCCTCGTCAATGTCCGCCTGCTGCAAGATCAGTGGCGGAATGACGCGGACAGTGGATGGACCGGCGTTCGTCACCAGCAGCCCGCGCTCCATCGCGCGGTCCATAATCTCCTGCGCCCGTGGCGCTGCGAGATCGAACGCCCGCATCAGCCCAAGGCCGCGCGTGCCCGTGATGATGTCGTGCTTCGCGGCGAGCGCATCTATCTTCGCGCCCAGATACTCACCCATGCGTGTCGCATGTTCC
>CAYMHP010000441.1:0-3162 GCA_964390225.1 uncultured Solibacteraceae bacterium | reverse complement strand
CGGCCGCGGCACAGGTCGCGGATAATGCCGGCGTTATACCGGATAAGTGGACCATGCGCGCGCCCTCGAATTGTTCCGGTCGCAGATCGTCGGCCTGTAGGCGGCTGGCCGCCGAGCCTCGCCGGTAGTAGACGACACGCCGCGGGCCAGTGCGAACACGTTCCTTGAAGAAGACAGCGGTCGGTGCTTGCGAATCGACGGCCGCATCCACCCGTACGCCCTCGCCTTCCAGCCTCTTGCGCACGTAACGGCCAAACGCGTCGTCGCCAAGGCGACTTATCCAGCGCACTCTATGCCCCAAGCGGGCCAGCGCAATGGCAACATTCGCCTCAGCACCGCCGAATGATCTCTCAAACAAGGTGGCATCTTCGAGCGATTCCAATTGAGCCGGCCAGAGCAAGACCATGACCTCGCCAAGGGTCACGACCTCCGGCGCCTCGTGTTGCGACCTGGTATCGCGAGCGGTTTGCATAGACAGATTCTATCATTCGCCATCTTCACCGTAAGAAATGATCGGCTGATGCGTCTATTAGGGTATACGGCCCTGCAGAGGGGCAAAGCAGCGCAGAAAGGATTCAGGCGTGCCCTCCTACATTTCGGAGCATCGTGCCGGGAGGCTGGAAGAGCTCTCACCGTTGGTCGAGCTGGCTGAAGCTCTACTCGACCAACCATTGGCTGCCGGTGTGACCATCCGCAACCTCGCGGTGGTACCACGCGTCGGTCGATTGTACGTCTACACCGATGCTCCTGAGCCGGCCGTGATCCGGCGCCTATTCAGCACGAACAGCCTGAGCCCGGTCAGTGTGATCGAGGCCGATGAGATTGAGTGGTGCCGGTTGATCAGGCTACCCGGCCACGGTCAGTTGCATGACGAGGAAGGCACGGCGCTCCCGGCAGTCAGCTGAACCGCTCAGGTCATACCTGTCGGGGGTACATGCCCGCAACGGGATTCGAACCCGTGATCTCCACCTTGAAAGGGTGATGTCCTGGTCCACTAGACGATGCGGGCAGCGAGCTTGAACACAATGAAGTGTACGCATCAGTTCGCACGGCGTCAACACGGCACAACCGGAGTCCAATCGTTCCCTCACCCGTCCTATGCGGCGATCCGACTCCCCACGCTTCGCCGCACCAGTCTGGTCCTCAACCGGGTAGGGCGCAAAGTACGAATGAGCGCCGCCGCCAGGAGGGCCTCCCCGACATAGAGTGGCAGCAGAGAGAATTCGCCGTGCAGGCCGAGCAATAGTCCCCAATTGTTCGGAGTAGGACCGTGCACCAAATGATACAGTGCAAGGTCAACAACGGGATTGAGGATACCTGGCAGGAAGATGAGAACCGTGGTGCAGCATAGCGTTATGACCGTGATAGAGATGCCAATCAGCCAGGGAGCCAGGCGGCGCCACGGCTGCCGGCGCATGGCAACAGCGATCGGAACGATCAGGAACGGTAGAGCGGGCATAAAGTGGCGCGGGCCCAGGCTGACACCGCCATCCCAAAAGTAGTAACTGCTGTTAAAGACCAGCATCAGACCGGCCGCGGCTGTGCATATCATGCCAGGCAACCGCTGAGAGCGCTGCCGCAACATATAGTAAAGGCCGGGCATTGCCAGCAGCAAGAATGGTGATAGGAAGAAGAGACCGCGATACGGCGAGAAGGTTATTCCCCACAACGCCGTGAGGTCGGGCAGCCCCACCCCTTCCATGCCATGACTCATGCCGTTTCTGAACTGCGCTGCTCCATGAAGATAGGCATAGCCCTGTGACAGCGGGTTTCCGTATACAGCCAGATTCATGAGCGGTACCGGCGCCACACCGGCCGCGCCGGCGGCGAGAAATGCGGCGAGAGAACGCCACGCGGCGGCTGTACCGGAGCGCCAGGTCAGGGCGGCAGCGTAGACGGCCAGTACGGCGGCGACCAACCCGGCGGGATACTCGAAGCAGATGGAGATGCCGCCGAGCAGGCCGGCTACCGCCATGTCGAAGACGCCTGCCGCTTGCCGGGTCCGCGAGCCTCGATACAGCAGCATGAATGCGACAAAGAGACAGGTCGCGGCCAGCGCGTGACTGTAGAGCAAGGCTGAAAGCGCCCAGGTCATGGTGCCTAAAGCGTAGGCGATGGCCAGCAAGGCCGCGCGACGGCGCCCGGCCAGGGGCAGCAGAAACCGCCACAGCAGCCCGACGAATAGCGCCGACGGTAGGCTGACCACCATTGTCGTCAACAGGTATCGCACTACGAAGAAGAGTTCATCGGAGAAGAAGGCCGCCGGCAAGGCAACGCGCAACGACGCATAGACGGGGACGGCCGCAAGCGACACGCCGGGCGCCTTGTCCGTGTAATAGTGGCCCCTGTACGCCGAACGGTCGACCAGACCCGCGGCATAGCGGTCGATGGAGAGCGTATGGTCATCGACAATCGCCCGCGTCAACGCGATGCGCGTGTCCGAATTAGCCAGCGGGCCACGGGGAATCCAGTAGGAATAGGCGATAAACGCCATCGCAACAAGCAACAAGGTCGGACGACCGAGCGCTGGCGCGTGACCACGGGACGGAGTGTGATGCATGCGGCTATGCTAGCTGTGCGACGGGCGCACCGCAATAGGACTTACGAAGAGTCACGATTGGGCGGCAGGCACCAGCGTAAAGTGTGTCACCTCGGGCGGGCTGCGAAACCGCGCCTGCGGGAACGATGACCCCAGGCCACGATTGACGTAGAGTAGCGTACCATCGACATCATAGAGCCCGTGTGAGTATGACGAATGCACGTGATGTCGTCGCACCAGGGAGACTAACAGCGGTATACGGATCTGCCCGCCATGGACATGTCCGGACAGCACCAGGTCTACGGTTCCCGGGACGAGGCGCTCCACGACATCGGGGTAATGCGAGAGCATTACACGCGGATGCCGGCACCGCGGCAAGCGCTCCAGGACCACGGCAAGCTTGTCGTGGCCGGAGTAGGCATCGTCCAGACCCACTACATGGAGGGGTGAGCGCGCTGCCACTTCGAAAACCTCATTGCGAAGGACCGTGATCCCAACGTCACACAGGGCTGCCTCCAGCATGCGCGACCGGCGTGGTATTCCATAATAGTCGTGGTTGCCCAGCACTGCGACGACACCGTGCCGGGCGTGTAGCCCGGCCAGAATAGTCGCGCACTCGTGGA
>CAYMHP010000440.1:0-3170 GCA_964390225.1 uncultured Solibacteraceae bacterium | reverse complement strand
TGGAGCCCGGTCCGCAAGCATATCTTCATGCAGGAGCTCTACGCGGCTCTCCGGAAACTGCCTCTTACGGTCGAACCAGTGGCATTCATCGAGTGCCAGCAACTCACTGATCATCATGACGCACGTCTCCAGGCGCATCACCAATGCAAGCGCGGGGAACCTCGCGGTAAGTGGATCCATCGACGGCAACGTGACGGGTTTGGCGTAAGTGTCTTCCCTGACCTACGCCTACCCAGTCACGTCGAAGTCCCACAATCAGAAACACTCTCATGTGATCCACACTCGAGAGAACGCGCTGCCATTCCGAACGATCGAGGCCCGAGGGCCTGGGGTCCTCTTCTGGATGTGTATGCCACTCGCCTAAACAATCAAGCATTCCGCGGCTCGCCTTCCATCGAGCACGTGCATGCTCCGCATGATAGGAGTCGCATCGCTCGAACTCATATCGTGATCGCCGATCGCGTGCAGCCGGCGTCGTAAATTCGACGACATGCACATGCGGGGGTCGTCGATAACCCAGGAGAATCCCGCCGGCTTCGTTGTCGTCAGCGGACAACTGCCGGTATGCATGAAGTCCAGCAAGAACGTCGCCCTCGATGAGCACGCGCGAATCACGCTGCAGAGGATTGGCGAAAAGCGTGGCTAGCGCGCGCATGCTGGGCAACCCCGTATAGGATCGAAGCTCTGATTCTTCTGCTTGCGAACCGCCGAGCCCTCTCGTGCGCATGTGCGAAACCGAGGCGACGGGTTCCCGCCAAGCCAGTCGACCACAAACTCTGTGGCCAATGAGGCCGCGCTCATCGGCGCCGACACAGCATACGGCCGGTACTCGCTACAGCCTGCTGTGCGCATCGTAGGTTCGCACGTGAGAACCGGAAATCGCTCTTGCCGGTACTGGGAGCCTTTCGGCAATCGAAGGCACCGGTAACATCCGAACTTTGCCGAGTCCACCCACAACCCCTGCACGGCCTCGCCGTTACCCAGCACCCACACGTGGAGAATGGGCGCAGCCTTAGCGCGATCCTTCTCGCAGTGTATGGCATTCATCACTTCACTGAGCGCCTCAATGCCGGTGGCATCTATTACGAGATTGGCGTCGAAAAGTCCTCGGACGTCACGCACGTCCGCTACGTCAGACACGAAGGTTGATTCTGGAAATTGCCCATTCAGCTCAGAGGCGACGGCCTGAGCTTTAGGCAAGAACAACGACGACATTCCCAGCCAGTGTCTGCCTACGTTATCGGGTTCCAAAATCTCTGGATCGATGAGCCGTAGCACGCCGCCGAGCGATCCTGCTCCAAGCCGCGCGAGAGACTGGGCGAGATAGCTGCCGACGGCACCGCAGCCAACGAGGTGTATGCGCTTGCCAGCGAGTGTCGACGAATTGAGATTGCGGGCGTGAAGGAAGTCCGTTCCGAACTCCATGAGCGTCATACGCGAGATTGCAGTGGCGCCACCCTTCCCATGCAGGTGCTGCCGGTACTCCTGAGGCTTTTTCGCGAAGCCTTTCTTCAATACAGGATTGAGATCAAACGAGAACCCGAGCCAGCCGGAAGGTGTACGGATCGCAAAACGGGCCTTACTAAACTTCAAGTATTCCCGGTCAGTGCCGAGCACGCGCTGAACGGCTCGATAAAGAGATTCATCCCATCGGCGGAGGTATTTGAATACCTCCGATACGGTGGTCGGAAGATGCCCCTCCGGCGCGACCGGCTGCATCGCGCTTTCGAAGATCCAGCACGGGCTGAACTGGTTGACTGAGATCCTACCCCCGACGCTGCGCGCGAGGTTCTCCACCTCTGTCTGACGTGAGGAGATGACCGTGAGCCGTGCACCATCGAGCCGTTGCTGAGGTAGATCAACGATCGAGAATTGAGCCGTCGAAGCCTTGGAATCTATATTTCCTATGAATGCCCACGTCCGATTGGCTCCTCCCGCCCAGTAAGTGAGAAACTCATCCCGCACGTCACTGCTACGGCGACTTGGACTCGTTATTATCGTTTCCAGCAGCTTTTCCGCTTCGTTGAGGCACAGCGCGACCGCGCCTGCCGGCTCAAATCGATCCAGCACGACGGAGCCGCGCGCCAGATAACACAAGCCGCCGGTTGCATCGAGGTGAGGCATCGGCGAGGGCAAGAATTCGGGGTATTCCCGGATCGCAATACGCGGATAGGAGAGAAAATCCCAATCTTCAATCTCAAGCCGCACCGGCACCCCGCCTGCCGACACGCGCAGACAACCCTCGAACACCCTTGTGGACGGGTTCTCAGATGCGGTCCGCGTGAAGCCTCGGCTGCGGAGAAACTGCAGCGTCTCTCCGAGAGCGGTCACGCCTTAGCCCGAGCGGGTCGAGCGAACAATCGGCGCGGCGACCGGGGCGGCCGCAGTAACGCGCACGCGATCGGCCTCTGTCTCCGTTTCGATCAGGTTGGCGTCAAACGGAATGCGCGGTCCGAGCGCCGTCCGCAGCTTTTCGACGGCATCGGACTTTAGATAGGGTCCGTAGCCGCGAGCCATCTGGATTGCCCAGCGCAGTGATGCCGCCCGTTCCGCGGCTTCGGCGCGTTCCGCATCGGTCATCCGATTGAAGTTCTCCTTCTTCGCATCAATCGCCGCGACGAAGATATCCGCGCGCAGCATCTGGCTCATGCGATCGGCGGCATCCTGCAGGGCGATGTCATCACGGTGAAAACGCCTCTCGAAGGCATCCACCGCGCAGATCATCAGCACGAGAGAGGAAGGGCCGCCGCCTTGAGGCCAATGAAAGTCGCGCCATCCTTTCAGATAACGGCAGAGGCGACGCAGCTGTTCGCCGTGCTCTTCAATGCAGTCCGCAAACCACCGGGTAACGGCGAAGGGATCGGACGCCTTCCACTCCCCGCTGCGCGTCGCCAGCACGATGTCTTGCAATTGCTCCCACGGAAAGTCCGTGGGCTCGCCCGCATCCGCGCTCTCTCGCAAGTACTGCGCATCGTCCGTCGCTAGGAGGCTCCTCCGCCCGGCGCTGTCCGCCTTCACAATCTCTGTAATGCGCGTGAACTGCGCTTCGGGCGCTGCGTAAAGACAGATGTCGATATGAGCCCAGTCCGAGATGCGGATCCGGATGCACGTGTCCTTGCGCTCCGTCCCGCTCGCGAGCTCCCAACCTTTCTTCCGTCAGAGCACCTTCA
>CAYMHP010000439.1:0-3194 GCA_964390225.1 uncultured Solibacteraceae bacterium | reverse complement strand
ACAACCGAGCCGCCCGTAACCGTCGCAATACAGACTATCAGACGGTGACGCAACTCCTCGAGATGCTCGACAATAGTCATCTCTTTGGGGTCGGGATCGTTCAGGGCCAGGATGTTACGCACAGTTGCCATAGATCAGCAGCTCGTTTTCTCTAAGCCAATTACCCGGTGGGCCACACATATGGCAAAGGCGCCACCGCCGACGGGGCGCCTCGTGCCGCTGTATACGGTGGCCGGTGTTATCTACCTAATGGGCCGACGGCGATTCGCCCTCGTGCGGTTCGTGCACGGTTGACGAAGCGACGTACTCGGCCTGTGCCGGGGTGCTCTGGCTTGCTGCCGTTGGGCGCTCGGCGCTGGCGGAGTGGCGCGGGCGCTCCTGCGGCAGCGGCTCATTGATGTTGATACTATCCTGGAGTTCATTCGTTGCCTTCCGGAACTCCCGGATGCCCTTGCCAAGCGAAGAGCCCAACTCCGGCAACCGCTTGGGGCCGAAGACGACGAGGGCGATGACCAGGACGATGATCAACTCCCAGAAATGACCGACTAACATGCCAGGTGCCTCCTAACTCGGGCGCGCCGTGCGCCCCGTACTGCCTCATCATACTCCCTGTACGGCAACCGTGTAAAGTGGATAAATAGGATTGGGCGGGATGGACTGCGACGATCCATCCCGCCCGGCGCGAGAGAAGATGGTGGGGAGGCAGATGTATCAGGCGGCCATCACCGTGCGCAAGCGGCTGAGCGCACGCGTGTGGAGTTGACACACGCGTGATTCGGAGACCTCCAGCACCTTGCTGATCTCCTGGAGTGTGCGCTGCTCGAAGTAGTACAGGTGCAAAAGATGCTGCTCGCGCTGCGGTAGAATGCTCAGCGCCGACGAAATGGAGTCGTGGAGATCACGTGCCTCGGCAAGCGCGGTTGGACTGGGGCTGGAGGCATCCGTGATATGGCTGAGCAACCCGCTGCTTGCGTTCTCGTCATCCGGATGCACGATGGCGTCCAGCGATAGCGTGACGCACGCGGCATCCTGCAACGCCTGGTTATACTTCTCACGGTCGATGCCTATGCGGGCGGCAACCTCATCAGCAAGTGGGACGCGTCCGGTTTCGCGTTCAATCTCGTCGTGTGTCCGTTCGATCTGGCGAGCGCGTTGGCGAGCTGAGCGCGGGATCCAGTCCAGCGCGCGCAACTGATCGATGATGTAGCCACGAATGCGGGTAACTGCGTAGGTCTCGAACTTGACCATGCGCGATTCGTCGAAACGGTCAATCGCGTCGATCAGCCCCATGCAGCCATAGCTGTAAATGTCGTCGCTGTCGAGCATCGGGGGCAGGCTAAGGGAGAGGCTGTTGACCACGTAGTGGACCAGCGGCATATACTTCACAATGAGTTCTTCGCGAGTCGAAGGCTGAGGCGCCGCCTCGATTGCTGCTTTGCGGTCTTTGTATGCGTGAAGGTTAATCATGGCTGTGTTCTCTCCCTCAGGTAGGCTGTTCGGTACTGGGGCTATCGTACGCCGAGCAGGTGCTCGGGTGTGAGCCCTGAGTGGACCATATTGCGGCGTAGCCACAAGGGGAACGACCGGTACTTTACGGGTGGTGGAGATAGCCCAGCCGTACTAATGCGGAGGTAGGTGCATGTCATTTGCCGAGCACAGAGGCGCTCTAAACGATCAGCTTCAACGTCTTGAGGACCTGTTGCGGCAGGCGCAGGCGGCGAGTAAAGCGCTTGAAGAGCATGCGGAAAGGCTGAACGGCCTGACGGATTCGCTGGCCGACGACATGGCCCTGGCGCGCATCACCGGCGCTACGCGCAAATCCCGACAGGACCTTGTCGCGCTCGTTCGGGCCGTCAGCGCGGCGCGAGACGGCCTGAGCGGTTAACCGGCTTCTCAGGTAAGGAAACGGTATCGTACCAGCGTGCGCAGCGCCTTGATGCCGTCTTGCCAGGTAAGTTTCTTTCCCTCCGCACGGCTGCGGGCGGCGTATGATATCGGCACTTCATAGACGCGGTAGCCGGCCCGGATCAACTTAGCGGTGATCTCGGGTTCTATCTCAAATCCGCGGCTCCGCAGGTTAAGATTTCTCGCAATCTCGCGGCGCATGACCTTGTAGCAGGTCTCCATGTCGGAGATGTAACAGTCGAACAATACGTTGGTAGCCAGGGTGACCAGCTTATTGCCCATTACAAACCAGAACGAGTAGGCGGTGTGGCTAGTGAAGGCCCGACTGCCGAACACCACGTCAGACTTGCCGTCCAGGATCGGCTGTACCAGGGCGGGAAAGTCATTCGGATCGTATTCGAGGTCCGCGTCCTGGATCAGGACCAACCGGCCGCGGGCCTGTTGTATGGCCGTGCGCACCGCGGCGCCTTTGCCCATGTTGCGCGTGTGGTGGTAGGCACGCACGCGGTCGCCGTCGGCACGATCGTCCATGATCTGCGCTGAGCGATCACGCGAGCCGTCATCGACCAGGATGATCTCCTTGTCGATGGGAACCTTTAGAACGGCCTCGACAACTTTACGCAACGTGAGTTCCTCGTTGTACACCGGCATTAAGACCGAGAGCAGCGGCCCGTCGGCGCTATTACTCATACACCCGCACCCCATGTGATTTCAGCTTGGCTACAGAGTGTAATGGTATCATGCCTAACGCATACGTCCTATAGCGCCCTCACGTACAGGTACTCGCGCGCGTACGCCTGGAAGCCCACTGCCGTGTACAGAGCAAAGGCGGCGTCGTTGTCCGCGACGGTCAGCACGCGTGCTCCCACCATGCCATGGCCTCTGAGTCGCCGCAGGCCTTCGAGCATGACGGCCCGGCCGTAGCCCCGGCGCCGGTAGCTAAGGCGAGTGCCGACCGGCTCGAACTCGCCAACGCGATTGACCGGATCAAGCCAGCAGATACAATAGGCCGCCAGCGTGCCCTCCGGCGTCACGGCGACAAGGTCAAGGTCGGCCTCGTACCCTCCGGCAGTCTGTAGCCGCTCGTAGGCCTCGACCGTTACCTTCGATGGTTGCCATACTTCACGATGCAGGTTCACCCGAGCCTCATATTCATGCCGTCCGGCGACCTGGCGAACGCCTATTCCTGTAGCGGTTTCTGATGGGCTGATTGGCCTGGTAAGATCCCGATACATGTGAATCAATCGTACCTCGTCCCGCTGGAATCCCTGCCTCTGCAAAGAGCTATC
>CAYMHP010000438.1:0-3255 GCA_964390225.1 uncultured Solibacteraceae bacterium | reverse complement strand
CCAGGTGCGGAGCAATGTGTCTGCGTCGCAACGAAGGTACTTTACGCGCTGCGAGGTCCTTATATTTTTCCAGGATATAGGCAACGCCATTGCGTGTGAGAGGCTCGCCGCTCCTGTTGCGGAAGATGAGATCGCCGCGCTGGCCCTCACGCACCGTCGGTAGACGTCCCAGTGCGGCTACGGTTTCACGCCACAGGGGGCAGATTCTTTCCTTCTTCCCCTTGCCATGCAAAACAACTTGCTTTGGGTAACGAAGACTCAAGTCCTCAAGGCGTACCGCGAGCACTTCAGCCACCCGCGCGCCAGTATTGTACATGAAGCTCAGAAGGGCATCGTCACGCAATCCCTGAGCGGTCCGGCGGTCCGGCTGTTTGAGGATTGCACGCATGTCCTCTGGCTCGAAGTACTGCGCGATGGGCGGATGGGTCTTCTTGGATTCGAGTGTCAGGACGCGATGGTATTGATCGGCGTGCGTAGGATCGTTACGCACCAGATGCTTGAAGAAGCTGCGGATTGCGGCGAGCCGGTAGTTGCGGGTCGCGGCCTTGTTACCCCGCTGGGATTCCAGATGCACGAGAAAGGACTTGACAGCATCGACGTGGAGATCTGTGAGTTGAAGGTTAGCGACATCACGTCGGCTTTTGTCGGCGACAAATATGAAGAGCAAACGTAACGCGTCCCGATAGGCACGGATGGTGTGCGGGCTAACGCCGCGCATGCGCTCCAGATAGTCGCGGAAGAACGACTCCACGAGGCGCAGCAGCAGATTGGCCTTTGCGCGGGTCATCGCACTCTGCGGGCTTGGTGGAAGTGCTTTTCGAAGCGCCGGCTGGCGAGCCGCAGCAGCTCGGGCGTGGCGTGCATGTAATGTTCCGTCCCGAGCGCGTTATCGTGCCCGAGGTAGGCAGAGAGCCATGGGAGCCGAGCGTGCACGTCCACACCCTTGCGACTCCAGTCCGTGAGCCGATGGACTGTATAGGCGTGTCTCATATCGTACGGACGCGGTCCAACACGACCGGTCTTGGGCTTTAAGCCTTCGCTGCGTAATAACGTTCTAACAGCACCAGATGCACGGGCCACCGTCAACGGTCGATCATCTCTTCGGATGAACCAAGCATCAGTGGCCGTCGGGTTCGATGCCTTTGCAATGCTCGCGCGATGGCGTAGATAGCTTCGCAGCTTGCGGGCGAGGTCACTGCCAAATGGCACCCAGCGACTTTTGCCTTTGCTCTCGCGGATGAAGAACACTCGGTTTGCAAGGTCGACGTCGCCCAACCGCAATCGCACTGCCTCCCCAGGGCGCAATCCTGTACAGTAAAGAACCAGAAGCAAGATGTGCAGCGTTTCCGGAGAGATACTCCGTTCCTGGCTGCGGCTAGCCGCCTTCAGAAGTTGACGTATCTGCTCATGAGAGAAGACGTGCGCGGAGAACCGCGATTTCGTTTGAGGAGCCCATGCTTGTTCCGGAACAAATCCCCGCCCATTACGGCGGCGACGGTACAGGCAAAAGTGCCGGAGCACGCCCAACTCTATGGCGGATGTGACCGGCTTGCGCACCGAGGGACGCGACAGCCATGCCTTGATAGTGGCCTCGAGGGATATCCACTTCCCGCGGCCAGGGCCCTTGGGTCTGGTCGCCCGTGCCTGGGCGAAGCGCTGAAAGCTATTGAGCAGATATTCCGCTGTCTGATATCGATGACCCAGACTGCGTTTGACTCGTAGGAACTCAGCGACATCGCGTGCAAGGCCGATAAGTGTGATCATTGTCATCGCGGCACCGGCAGCGCCATCTGCCTCAAGCGCTCAGTCGCGACGCGTAAGTACGTTGAGGTTGACTCCGGATCTCGATGCCCAAGAATATCTCCGATAACTTTCGGAGATGTTCCCAACTCCATCTGTCGGGCAGCATGCGTATGTCGCAATACATGGCTTCCGAGATACGGCGCCGATACGCCGGCCGCTCGCGCATGCTCAACCAATCGATGCCGTACCGCAGCCGCCGATGAGAGTGGCTGGTGCGGCACTCTCATACGCACAAATAGATGCCGGGTTCGTGCATGAATCGGCCTTCCGTGGCGCAAGTAGTTCACGAGCGCTCGCGCCACGGCTGGCAGCAGTGGTAGCGTGAACTCGACGCGGGTCTTGGGTCTGACTATTCGTAGCGTGGCTGCACGCCAATCGACGTCGTCGAGCGTCAAGCCGATGATCTCCCCGGCCCCCAGGCCATACATGCTCATGAGTAAAAGGAGTGCATAGTCGCGCTTGCCGCGCGGCGTCGACCGATCGATCACCCGCAGGATGCGTTGCACATCACTCCACTGCAGTGTGCGGCGAGGTCTCGCGCCTTTGCGTAGTACGGGTCGTAACACATATGAGGCCAGATCGGTTGAGATGTAACCGCCTGCCCTCAAGAACCGCATAAAGCTTCGCAGCGTCGAGCAGATACTGGCAATCGTGGCCGGCGTATAGCGCTTTGCACACTTGACAACGTAGGCGTCGAGATCCGCCGGTCGCAAGTCCCGTACGCGACGATGTCGTCCGCGCAGATAGGCGACGAATCTGTCCGCTGCCAGTATCCTCAGCCTGATCGTGCCCTCCGCACTACCGCGATGCTGACGCATGTCGCCAGCGAACTCACGCAGCAGTGGCGCGAGATGGGGTAGCGGATTTCGCTTGGGTTGCCATGGAGGAAGTGACTTTCCGCCTATCTCCAGAGCGTCTCTCCAGGCATGCAACGCCGACCGGGCTGCCGATAACGCGCAACCCGCATTGATTTCCCGCGATCGCGTGTGCCACTTTACAAACCTCAAAACGCCGGCATGTGTCAGCTCGTTCTCTAACAACATACCATTCTCGTCGCAGTAGGTAATGAAACGCCGAACCCACCGACAATAGATGACCACTACGCGATTGCTGATGCAGCGGTTCTTTCGCCACACTTCTATCACGTCATTCAATCGTTGATTGCAGTCGAGAGCGGTCATTGATGTCACTTACGACAGCTACACCTGTTACAGGAGGCCACCATTTGGTCTGCGGACGCGCGGAACCAATGTTGTTACAAACGTCGGATGCCGCGGTTTCGATGACCGACGAAGCGTGCGCGCGTCTCACATTTGGCATCCGGGCGACGCGACCGTGTGCGTTTTATGTGAACAAGAGATAGACCGAAAGAGCCTAAAATCAGCAGATCTGCGATTCCCCTGGCGGCCACCGTAACTTCCCCCACACGTGGCCAGTCAAACTCCCCCACTT
>CAYMHP010000437.1:0-3256 GCA_964390225.1 uncultured Solibacteraceae bacterium | reverse complement strand
AGCTTACCTATCCGGAAGAAATCGACGGTTATCCGGAAAAGATCCGGCAAATGCCGGGTACCGAAACGCACGGTTGGTTCGTGCGATTTCGACCGCTCGTCGGCCGAAAGTTGCCTTCGAATTGACACCTCATCGGCCAATCCGGCACAATCAGACTGTACAATCTAGCTTGTACATGCTGGTTAGAAGGACTGAATAGATGGTGACCTCAGAACGCATCATGACGTGGCACACGGCCGAGCCTAACTACGCGACCGACCGCTTCGAGCCTATGCTAAACACCGACCAGGCCGCGTCGCTCCTGCAAATCCATCCCAAGACACTTCAGAAACTCGCACGGGCTGGAACCGTCCCGTGCCATCGCATCGGAGACCTCTGGCGGTTCCGCGCTTCCGAACTGGACACATGGCTCCGCAAGGGGCTAAACTCGAAACCGCCACTCGTGCCGTGACAGGAGAAAACCTTGTTTACGCGCACACGATATCAGAATGGAAGTCTTCGAGTGAAAAAGAGAGGAAACGGTTTAAAAGCATGGGAATTTAGATACTATGAACCCCTGCCCGACGGGAGCCGGCGGGGCTTACGCGCGGTCACCGTGGGAGCGCTGCAGGACTATCCGACCGAGGCTGCGGCCCGGAAGTCGGACACGGTGCAAGCGATCATTCTGCGGATCAACGCCGAACATACGTTGGGGCCCGTCACGGCCTCCACGGTTGGAGCGTTGATCGCGCGATATGAAAAAGAAGAGCTGCCACCACGTTACTCCACGCGGGAGTCGTACAAATCGTACCTGGACAATTACATCCGGCCGCGTTGGGGTCAGGCGTCAATCGCGGGCATCCGAGCGATGGCGGTTGAGGATTGGCTGAAGTGTTTGAAGTTGGCACCGAAGACTCGCGGTCATATCAGGTCTTTGATGTCAACACTTTTCAAATGCGCTCAGCGCTGGGAGCTCATCGAAGAGAACCCGATGCAACTGGTCAGGGTGAAGAATGTCAGCAGACGTTTGGAAAGACCATCGGTTTTGACGCCGGAGGAATTTCACAAAGTGCTGCCGCACCTTCGTCAACCCTACCGGACCATGGTCTTGATCGCGGGCTACTTGGGGCTCCGCGCCAGCGAGATCGTGGGCTTGCAGTGGACAGATTTCGATTTCGAGAAGTCAATGCTGCTGGTGCAAGGGGCATCGTCCATGGCCGTGTGGACGATGTGAAGACGGAGTACTCGCGGGACGTTGTGCCGATTGCTCCGGAGCTGGCAAAGGAGTTGTTGGCGTATCGAGAGAGCTGCTACCCGACCGAACAGGGCTGGGTCTTCGCCAATCCTGCGACAGATCGGCCATACCACCAGGAGGAAATTCAGAAGAAGCACATCCGGAAAGCGGCCAAAGCTGCGGACATCACGTTCCGAGTCGGCTGGAAGACGTTCAGGCACAGCTATCGCTCATGGCTGGACCAGACCGACGCACCGATTGGGGTCCAGCGAGAGCTGATGCGCCACGCGAGTATTCAGACAACTATGAACGTGTACGGAAGGGCAATGACAGACAGCAAAAGGCAGGCCCACAACAACGTCGTTCAGATGATTCTGCAGGCATCCGGGAAAGAAGCGCTTGACAAGAAACAACAGGAAGGAATCGCTAATGTGGTCTAGGATGGTCTTGGGATTTGCGCCTGAAGCTCGTAACCAACTGATTTTGTTGGTTGCGGGGGGTGGATTTGAACCACCGACCTTTGGGTTATGAGTTTGATTTATGGTTTGCCTTGGTTCATGCCGATCCTTATATTTCAATGACATGATCTACCTTGTTAAACCTGGATTCCGGCTGTTTTGAGCTGGTTTCTGCACGAAGTGGTAGCAGGTTTGGTCGCAGGGTTTCGCGCGACCGGATGGGCAGAGACTCTCGGAATATCCCGTAGCGCAGGATGTCGCTCTCGGTGAACTTGCCTCACGGACCTTCGTCCTGAACTTTTGCGGGCCAAGACCGCCCTCGAGATAGAGTTGCCGTCCTGTGACATGGACTCGGCGTGGCGGATTCTCTGGGATCTTCATTGGGGACTATGGCCTCAAACCAGATGATATGGAGATGACTTGCGACGGTCTCGCGGGCGACTTCGCGCATGTGCGGTGGTCCGCCTACCAGACCCAGGATCCCTGCACCGACCTTGTAGCCCACAGGCTGCGCACCTGCTGCACTACTTGAAGCCCACGGAATTTCGGATTAGATGTCCGGAAGCACCAGGAGAGGTTTGTCGATGTCGAATTTCGGAAGCGCGAGCTATTCGCGTTTGCGTGTGAGGCCTATTCCCTGGTGGCGCTACACGCGCCGCCCCAATCGCACGCCGCCTTTGCCGAGAAGATGCGCGAGAGTGCCTCCTCTTTCCGAAGGGTTTGACTCGAAGAGGTGGCGGCGCCAGTCCTCGACGCTGCCCTGGCGCGGAACGGTTGGCGGGTAATCCGTGAAGCGACAGTGATCCACAGGAACACGAAATCGATGCAAAGCCCGATGAACCTGCGGGTCCGTCGGTAATCGGGCCCGGTCGAACCAAATCTCGTCTGCGACGTCGACGGGAGCGATCCGATATCACGATCGCTGCTGCTTGTTAATTCCCTGCCGCCAGGGCACTTCTGGCGGCCTCTTCAATGAGAAGAGCCCTCAGTTCGGCGGCGCTCCCTTAATCTTGTTCGCAACCACGGTCGCGCGAGGCCGGCTCGAACAACCGCTCGTCGTGAGCTTCTCTGCTGACCTGACCGGTTCGTATCTATCATGCTCTTCAGGACACCCCCGAAGAGAGGGCAAACGATCTCGGAATTCCCCCGGTTCATATCAGCCAGACGGATAAAGATGATGGCTGTTCTCATCCAGGGCTGCGGGACAGAGTCTTGAGGGCAGAATCCCAGTGAGGCCGCCGACACGTTTCGGCACTGGGCAATCATTCTCGGATTTTCGGTTCGGCACGATCGGTCCGCGGTCACATTCGGCGGCCTTAGAGCACGCATTCTTTGACATGGTCTAGCCGGCCACTCGGGGAAGCCGCCTGTTTCCCGAACCAGGCCGCCCTCGCTATATCCATGATCACAGAGCAAATATTTTCGCAAGAAACCTCATTTTAGGTACCAAGAGTACGCTCGTGGGTGGGCAATTGGGGGGCAGTTTTCACCGGGCTTTTCTGCGCCGCTAGCACCTGTTGCTAAAGAGCGGCACAGGGGTGAACTGCTAGTGCTCCGGCGTCGTCAAATATTCGGCTTGCTTGAT
>CAYMHP010000436.1:0-3260 GCA_964390225.1 uncultured Solibacteraceae bacterium | reverse complement strand
CGCCAGCAACTCTGCCGCCCGGCGGTCGCCCTCGGCCTGCTGAACCTTGACCTCCTGCTGTTTCTGGATCAGCGAGACCTTGGTGGTCTCCTCCACCAGGCGTTGCTGCGTGATGCTGGACTGGATGTCGTAGGCGCGGTCGGCCTGGGCCTTTTGCTGCGCGATGGCCGCCGCGTACTCGGCCTGCTTGACCTCCAGGTCGCGCTCGGCCTCGGCCTGTTTGGTCTTGGAGATCGTCTCGGCCAGCACGCGGTCCTGGTCGGCCTTGGACTTGGCCTGGGCCGACTCGCGCTGCGTGTCGGCCTGGCGAATCGTCACGTTGCGGGACGCCTCGGCCTCGGCGATCTCGGCCATCTGCTTGTTGCGCGCGATCTCCGGCCGGCTCATATTGGCGATATAACCGGATTCGTCGGCCACGTCCTTGAGCGTGAAGGAGACTACCTCCAGGCCCAGCTTATCCAGGTCGGCGGCGACAGTCTCGCGCATGCGCGCCGAAACCATCTCGGGGTCCTTGACCAATTGCTCGACCGTCAACTGACCCACGATGCCGCGCAAGTGACCTTCCATCACCTGGCGCACCATCGTCTCGCGGTCCTCCTCGGTCTTGCTCAGGAACTGGTTGGCGGCGCGCTTGATCTTCTCGTCTTCGTTCTCTACTTTGAGCTGCGTGATGGCCTCAACCTTGACCGGGATGCCCTGATTGGTGTAGAGCAGGAAATTGGGCGCCACGTCGAAGCTCATGAGCTCGAGATTGAACTCATCGGCCTTCTGAAACAGCGGGATAACCACTGTGCCGCCGCCGACCAGGACCTTGGTGCCGCCGCGGCCGTAGACAATCAGAGCGCGGTTCGGGCCGACTTTACGGTAGAGCGAGCCAAGCACGGTGGACGCCAGGATCGTACCAACTAACAAAACCGCGATGATGATGATAATCATTTGCAGTGCCACTGTCTTTTCATCCTTTCACAACCGCGCCGCCTTCCAGATTCCGGTGCCGGCGCTCATACCTCTCCAATCAACGTGTGAGACGAGCAGATCCTACGGCGGATCACCCTGGCCGGGCGGCGCGCCAATGGGAGGCGCCAGAGGATCGGCCGAAAGCCTGTCGAGCGGATCGAGCGGCTGGACCCAGGCCATGCCTTTCTCGCGTCGCAGGATCACCACCGTGGCACCGCGCGGGATGGGCGTGCCGTCCACGCTGCGCGCCGGCGTGCTGCGGTGCAGTCCCTCCAGGGTATAGATCACCTCGCCGGGGCCGTCGGCGCGAATCGACGCGTTGACGGTAGCGAGCGCCCCGATCGCGTCTGCCCGCAGCGGCGCCACACTCGAACGCACGAACGCAGCCATGAGCGCGCGGAGCAGTAGCGCTCCGAACAGCCCGCCGGCCACCGCAAAAGGCAGCGCCAGCCACGAGAAAGGTAGCAGAATCTCGGCCAGCAGGCCAATGCCGCCGAACCACAGGGCAGCGCCCGCCAGGTTCAGCGGACTGAGCCAGGAGAGCGTCCAGGCCAGGCTGGCGGTGAGCCAGGCCGGCAGAGCCGCACCATGGGCCACGGCCACGTGCGGTGTCGCCTGACTATGGCCGGCAGGCGCCGCGTGCGCTGTTGTCGTATGCCCATGAGCCAGGTGTCCGGCAGAGGCGTGGGCATGTGGAAGATTGGGAGCGGGAAGGTGACCGCTTGTATCGCCGTGGCCCAGGTGGAGATGGCCGCTGTGGCTGCCAAGCATGCCGAGGGTCGCGAAGAGGACGGTGGCCACCAGGCCGCCGATAAGGCTGACCAGGTACACCGCGTGCATGTCCTTTGCTCGCTTTCAGGACCCGAAGTGCCGTTGCCCTGTTGTCAACGTATGGCAACGCCGGAATCCGTTACTCTCATTCTCCTACACTGCAGGCGCAAAGTCGAGAGGCAACGTCATAAATAAGGGTAAACGCCCGCGTTTGACAGAATCGGGTCAAGCGGCGTATTCTGTTCGTAGAAGCCTTCGGGGCAGGGTGAGATTCCCGACCGGCGGTATGGCTCTAGCGAGCCGAGCCCGCGAGCGATGCGCTCCTGTAGCGCATTGCAGACCCGGTGAGATGCCGGGGCCGACGGTACAGTCCGGATGGGAGAAGGTGTTGCATCCTGGCATCGCGCTGCGAGCGTACGATCGTCGCGCTGCTGCCGGTGTGTATGTCGTATCCGCATCACCCCGAGACGAGAGCTTCTCGGGGTTTTTTGTTGCCTCGGCAACGGGGAGAATGTTATGATACGACCTGCCGCCGGACGGCGGGTTCTGGCTACGGGAAGCAGCATACCGGTGCCGGAGCGACCGGATGTGACCGGGCCATCCGACGCGACGTCCGCGCCCGGCCCATCGCGGCGCGCGCGGAACCTGGCCCCCCTGTCTATCCTCTCGGTGCTGCTGTTTGCCGGCGTACTGTATGCCCTCTGGGAGGCCGTCAGTCTGCTGGCGCTGGTGCCGGATATCATTCTGCCGGCTCCGATCGAGGTGGCACAGGGATTCGGCAACGAGCTAGCCAATGGCGACCTACTGGCCAACACGGCGACGACGCTGCAGGAGGCCCTGGGCGGCTTTGCCCTGGCCGCGATCGTGGCCGGAACGCTGGGCTATCTCATCGCCCATCTGCGCTGGCTGGAAGTGATCGCGGCACCGGCCATTGCCACCAGCCAGGCGATACCCGCCGTTGCCATCGCCCCCATTCTCATCACGCTATTTGGTGTAGGGCTGCTGCCCAAGGTGCTTGTCTGCGCCGCGGTGGTCGTCTTTCCACTGCTGATCAACACGGTGACCGGACTGCGCGGCATCGAGCGCGACTACCATGACGTCGCACGGGTCTTCGGCGCCTCGCGCCTGCAGACCCTGCGGCACCTGGAACTACCGATGGCCGCGCCCGCGCTGCTGGGAGGTCTCAAGCTCGGCGTGACCCTGGCCATCATGGGCGCGGTTGTGGGCGAGTTCGTGGCCGCGGACAGCGGCCTGGGCTTCATGATCAACACGTCCATCGGCAACTTCGATGTCGCCACGCGCTACGTGGCGCTGATTACCCTTGTTCTGCTCAGCGTCAGCCTGTTCGGGCTGGTTACGCTTCTGGAAAGGAATATCTTGAGATGGCAAGACGCCTGATCTCCCGCATCGCCGTCGCCGCCGTTCTCGCCGCGCTGGTCGCCGGAGTAGCCCCGGCAATAGGTCGCCTGTACCACGGGTCCGCCGCGACGTCACGCAGCATCACGATCGGCATGGGCTACATCCCCAACGTG
>CAYMHP010000435.1:0-3292 GCA_964390225.1 uncultured Solibacteraceae bacterium | reverse complement strand
CCGGTAGAAGGTGTAGTTCACCTCGACCGTGGGGAAATGCGCGGCATAGAAAGACAATTGTTTGGGTCCCGGCAGGTCAGATGGGTAAAAGATGCCCCTCCAATGCTTATAGATCCAGCCGGATGTGCCGATCCAGAGTGCGGCCATGCCTTTAAAGCGAGATATGGTCGGCCATCGGCGGCAACGACCCGTTCAGGAGGGTCACGACCGCTAGGACTGGCTGCGCGCCAGTTTCAGGCCCAGAATGATTGCACGCCGCGGCAGATTATGCTCGAGCGCATAGATGGCCAGCGTCAACAGCATGCGCCGAGCGGGCTTGCCGGCCCGCCCCATGACTCTGGGCGTCCGCATGGGCCGGCGCGCCGGCCTGGCGGCCGTCCTAGCTGCTGTCTTGGCGGCCGTCTCGGCGGCCGACCGGGCCGCTGTCTTGGCGGCGACAGTGCCGGCCTTTGCGGCCACGTCGCGCCGACGCCGCATCAGCAGGAATGCTACTGCGCCAAGAACCAGTGCCCACATGAGCGCGGCAAAGGCCACTATTGCACCGGCGTTTCGTTGAGGGGATGTCCCCTCCTGCGTCTCCTTTGACATCGTCTCACACTCCTTCTGCCCCATTCAGGGAGTACCGCGGGCTCTGCCGGCGGTCGGTCCGACCAAAATGGTTTGAACGTTCGCAACTCTGCCGAAGACGGCATCGCTGACCGCGACAACGCACGGCCGCTCCGACTATGTCGCACACTTCCACCCCTATCACGCCTGCAAGCGCCATGCCACGCCGCCCGTTGTCGACTTACCAACCGCGTCCGATACTGTTGGCGAATTCGGCGAAGGGCTGACGCATGCGGCGGAAACGGCATCGGGTGTGGCTGCACATCTGGGGAGTCAGGCTCTCCGCCTTCCGACCGAGGTGCCTCCTCAGTCTAAGGTCGGGCGGCGCGTCGGTCATTTGCGTCAGGTATCCCTGGGCTCTGCCGTGTGTACTTAAGACGTGGCCACATGTGGCTTATCAACGGCACCCATCACAAAAAGATGCACCGAAGAGACGAGGAGAGAATCGTGCTACGCCTACGTTGGATTGATCTCATCGCGTTCCTGTCCCTGATGGCGGCTCTTATCCCGGCACTCAGCGTGGCTGGCGGTGTCCCAACCGCGCGTGCCGCGCAGGCAGCGGTGTCGCCGCCGTCCGTGAGTCGGCCGGCCCTTGCTGGCCACAGTAGCCGCCGCATTTACGGCCATGCGGGGACACTGGTGCGTGGCCTGGCGTTCACGCCCTTTCCTGCACGTGCGCGCCTCGGCATCGCGGGGCGACGCCCGCGTCTACTTCTGCACAACGCCGGGACCGTCCCGGTTGGCGCTGCCGTGGCCGCGCACTTCACGGCGCTCGACCTCGGCAACGGCCAGGCGGACACGCCCGATGGCGCCCTGGCCGTGGGACCCACCTCGGAGCTATCCATCGTCAACTCGGCCATCGACATCTACGATCGCTCGGGTACGCCGCTGGTTCTGGCCCAGAGCATGAAGAGTTTCTTCAATCGGCTCGGTCCCAACAACGATTTCCCGTTCGATCCGGTCGCTCTCTACGACGCCGGCAACGCCGCGGCGGGCGGATACGGCGGCGGACATGGGCGCTTCATCGTCTTGGCCGACAACAACGATCACCGCACCTCTCCCATCCTCGATCTTGCCGTCTCGCGCGATGAAAGCCCGGTGGCCGGGTCGTGGTGTACCTACGCCATCACCGCCGATACCGTCCTCACGACAACCGGCCAGCAGCTATGGGCCGACTATCCGACGATGGGCATGGACGGCAAGTATCTGTACGTCGCGACGAACGAGTATACCATGCAGACCAATCAATATACGTTCAGTCGTCTGCTGGTCTTCCCCAAGGCGTCGCTCTATCCCGACGCCACCACGGGCGCGTGCCCGACGCCCACCTTTACCGACTTCAATAACGGTACTCTGCTCAACCCCGACGGGACCAACGCCTTTACGGTGCAGCCCGCCACCCAGCCCGACGCGCTGCCCGGCCAGTCGGCGCCGATGTATCTGGTCAATGCGATCCTGGCGGGCGGTGCGCAACTCGCCGTGCGTACGGTCGACACGACCGGCGTCTCGCCAACGTTGACCGCACCCGTCTGGGTCGCCGTCTCGCCGTATTCACCGCCTTCGCCCGCCGTACAGCCGGGCGCTGGAGGGGTCTCGGCGACTCAACTCGATACGGGCGATTTGCGTCTGACCAGTGCGGTGGAGCGATACGGCGCCGTCTATACCGTCCATACCACGGGAACGGTCGATGGCTCGCTGAGCTCGTCGGCCAACAACTCCGCCAACGTGCAATGGTACAAGGTGACACCTGGCCCCACGGGCATCACGGCCGAGACGCATGCCGTCGCCGATAAGAATGTCGCCTACTTCGTCCCCGCGATTATGGTGGGCTGCGCCACCACGCCGACGACGGATGCGAGCGGCGCGCACTGCGCCACGCCCTACGCGGCCCTGGAGGTCAGCGGCGCCGGCCCCAAACAGCCGGCCTCTGCCTTCACCGCGCTTAGCTACGGCACGCCGTCGGTCTACCAGGCCGGCGTGCCCGATTACCACCTCGGAACCTCCCCGGCGCGTTGGGGCGACTATACCGGCGTGTCGAGCGACCCGACCAATCCGCAGGCGCTGTGGGTTCAGGGCGAGTACGCCGAGTCCTCGACATCCTGGGGCACGGCGGTCGCCCTGATGACCCCCAACGTGCTGCGAAGCTGGGGCGCCAACTACTTCGGGCAGCTCGGCAACGGCTCGACGGCCGATGCCGCTAGCCCGGTGCAGGCGACCGGCATTGTCACGCCGGTGGTCGCCATCGCCGCCGGCACCGATCACAGCCTGGCGCTCACCAGCGACGGCACGGTGGCGGCCTGGGGCAAGAACACCTTCGGCCAGCTCGGCGCTCCCGCCGCCGACGTCTGCACCGGCAATACGCCGTGCAGCACGACGCCGCGGCAGGTCAGCGCCATCACCAACGTGGTGGCGATCGCCGCGGGCGGGCAGCACAGCCTGGCCCTCAAAGCCGATGGCACGGTCTGGGCCTGGGGCTGGAACAAGTACGGCCAGCTCGGCAATAACGCGACCACGAACAGCGGCACACCCGTTAAAGTGGTCACCTGCCCTACCAGGCCGCTCTGCACCCCGCTAACGGGCATTACCGACATCGCAGGCGGCGGCGGCCACAGCCTGGCGTTGCGCAACGACGGCACGGTGTGGGCCTGGGGCAAGAACAACGAGGGGCAACTCGGTAACAACCAGG
>CAYMHP010000434.1:0-3340 GCA_964390225.1 uncultured Solibacteraceae bacterium | reverse complement strand
GGAACTGGTTCTGACGCAGAAGATCATCCACACGGAGAATTACTTCGACGGAACTGCACCCACATTTCCCCACCCGCCCGATCCCAAGCTGCCGCGAACCTATAAGAGCCTGGTCGGAGGAACCCTTGGGGAACTCGATCACCAGGTGCTGCTGGAGCAGTTCATCGGCAAGAGCGGCGCCGACGAGATTGCGCCGCACTGGCGCGGGTCGACCTTCGAGCTGCGCGAGGATAAGAAAGCCGGCCAAGTCGTGCTGCTGTATGCGGTCGAGTGGGACAGTGAAGAGACGGCCCACCGTTACTTTGAAGCATACCGGCAGGCGATGGCCAAGAAGTGGAAGAAAATGGAAATCTCCGCCGAAACGAGCGATTCCCTCGCCGGCACGGGCGATGACGGACGCTTCGAGCTGCACCGCGAGGGCGCCATCGTCAGCAGCATGGAAGGCCTTCCCCCTGCGATAAACTGAGGCCATGGGGCGACGCGCAGGGCTAGTCGCCGCCATCGCGATGAGCTTCGCGCTGGCGGCCTCCGCGGGCAATCTGCCGCGCCAGGCTCCGGAATTCACCATTAATCTCATCAACGGCCAGCAGGTGAGAGTGAGCCAATTCAAGGGAAAAGTAGTTGTGGTGGCGTTCATCCTGACCTACTGCCCGCATTGCCAGAAGACCATTGGCTTCCTGAGTAAAGAGCAGAACGAGTACGGGCCGCGGGGCGTTCAGGTGCTGGCCTCGGCTATCGAAGATGGCGCGGCAAAGGCTTTGCCGGATTTCCTCAGGCGCGTGAGTCCGCCATTCCCGGTCGGTTACGATGCGCGCCCACCCGTGTTGGAATTTCTGCAGCATCCGGTAGCCGCGCGGCTCTTCATGCCGCAACTGGTTTACGTGGATCCTGCGGGAATGATTCGCGCGCAGTACACGGCCGATGATGCATTCCTGGAAGAAAGCCACCAGGAAGAGAACATGCGGAAAAAGCTGGAAGAGTTGCTCGAGGAGGGCGCGCCGGCGGCTCCGAAGAAACGCGTGGCAAGCCCGCGAAAAAGCAACTGAGCGCCCGCGGTCAGGCGAGTTTCGCCAAAACCTGCTCGAGGAGCATAGCGTCGGGAAGGCTGCCCTGCGCGAGGCGCGCATTGCCGCCGCCACGGCCGCCGGCTTCCGACAACGCGGTCTTTAACAGCTGACCGGCATCGATGCCGGAATCTTGCGACGCGGCATACAGAATCGAGGGCGGGTTTTCGAGCGCGGCGACAAAGATCGCCTTGGATTTGTCCGTGAAGCTCTGCGCGATCGGGCGCAGTTCTTCGATCGACCCCGTACGGAGCCGGCGCGCATGGCGCTTGATTCCGTCGGGCCCGGCCGCGGCGGTTTCATATAGTTCCCTGCCCTGATAGGCTGCCAATTCGAGTTCGAGTTTGCGGCGGACCTTATCGGCCGACCGCGCGCATTCGAGTTGCGCCGAAACCAAAGACGGCACATCGTCCAGAGGCGCCGAGAAAAGCTGCGCCACTTGGGAGAGCGCCTGGTAATCGGCGCGCGTCCGCTGTACAGCCCGCGCGCCGCACAGAAACTCGACCCGCACCGCCTGGCGCACCTTGTCGGTCTTTCGGATCAGGATGGGGCCGATTTCTCCGGTGGCGCGCACGTGGGTGCCGCCGCAGGCGCTCCGGTCGACTCCTTCGATGCTCACAACCCGCAGTTCGCCGTCGCGTTCGGACGGTTTGCGCAGGCCTTCGACGGCGCCGGCGTCCTGAAACGAGACGGCGACCGGCCGGTTTTCGAAGACGATCTGATTGGCCCGCCGCTCGGCCTCCTGAATGATTCGGGTATCGACCGACCCGCCTTCCAGGTCAATGGTCGAGCTTTCCTGGCCGAGGTGGAAGCTGACTGTGTGCAGACCGAACATCTCCTCGAGAACCGCGGAGAGAAGGTGCTGCCCAGTGTGTTGCTGCATGTGGTCGAAACGGCGCGTCCAATCGATAGAGCAATCGACGGCTCCAGGCGAAACGGGTGCGGCGAGACGGTGGGCGATGCGCTCTTCTTCGTCGATCACCTCTAGGACTGCCACTCCGGCGATGGAACCGGTGTCAAAAGGCTGGCCGCCCGAAGTTGGATAGAACGCGGTGCGGTCGAGATAGGCGATATCCCCGTCGCCGCCGGTCTCGAGAATGCGGGCGGTGAAATCGCGCACGTAGGCGTCGCGGTAATAGAGGCGTTCGGTCATGGAGCCGGCACTGTCTATTTTGGCAGAGGCTCCAGGATCGAAGCAGGTGCGGACGGCCATTCCGCCCAATAACGGGGGGCACCATTTACCGCTTGACACAGTCCTTTATTTAGGGTATTAAGATCCTATTAGTTTTAGCCGGGCTAGTTGGGAGGGACAATGGCGAAGATCCTGGTTGTGGAGGATGAAGATCAGATCAGAAAGCTGCTCAGTGCTGTGTTGGTGCGAGCCGGTCACGAGATTGCCACAGCTTCTGATGCCCCGAGCGCTTTAGAACTTTGCAGCCCCGCTTCGCGTTTCGACCTTGTACTGACGAACGCCAACCTACCGGAACTGGACGGGCACGACCTGGCCCGGGCAGTCGCGGCGCGTTCGCCCGCGACCAGAGTGGTTTTAATTTCCGAAGCCGATTCTGGGTGCGAACTGTGCCCGTTCTCCCCGCGCTGCGCCATGATTCGAAAGCCGTTTGAACCGAAGCACGTGGTGGAGACGATCTCTCAAGTACTCACGCAAGCGCCGCGCTTGAGCTGCCGCGCGGCAGACCGGTTGCTCGACGCCTATACGGCAGCACGTGACGCCTTTCATAACCTGCGGAATCCGGGAATCGACGCTTCCGGCACGGACCCGCAGGCACCGGCCTTGCTAGAGAAGAAGGAGGCAGCCTTCGCCGCGGTCCTGGGCGCGCGAACGCAATATTGGGCGCACCTTCACGAACACGGCTGCCGTGACTCACAGCCGCTGGTGGACTCCCACCACGAGCTGGAGCGGCAGCTGCACACCGAAATGATGAGCGCGCGTGCGGCCTTCGACCGTTCCTGCGAGAAGCTCAGCCGGTTAATGGCACTTTCTTCCGAGCAGGCAGTGACCCGGGAGGCGCTACACGAACTCGACGAGATGCTGCGCACCCAGCGGGCGGCGCACCAGGTCTACGTCTCCATGGTTCAGCGTTTCAGCGACTTTCTCACGGGCGGCGCTGTGTTTCAGAGATCCGATCGCGAGTCCTCCTGACGCTCACGCGCCCGAAGCAAACGGCCGGCGATCATTGGGCGGCCGACCGGCGGCTTGCGCCGGCGCCGGAGGGTTGGTTACAGTGAAGGAGTCACACCTCGCCGAAAGCGCCCGT
>CAYMHP010000433.1:0-3365 GCA_964390225.1 uncultured Solibacteraceae bacterium | reverse complement strand
CGGCGTTTTCAGAGTCGCCGGACATCGTTGCCGTCATCAATCTTTGGCAGATCGGTGGGGGTATCGAACATTCGGCCGTAATCGGCTACTCAGTCGATGCGAAGTATCAATCACAAGGGATCGCGACCGAAGCTGCCGGCGCAGTTCTTCGTTACGCCTTTGAGGAGCTCAATCTGCACCGAATCCACACGAGCTATCAGCCGGAGAACGAACGCAGCGCCCGCGTCTTGGAAAAGCTTGGCTTTCAGATTGAAGGTCGTGCGCGCGAGCAAATGTTCTTCGACGGCGCGTGGCGGGATGGCATTCTCGTTGCGATTCTTAACCCGAATTGGCGCTCGCAGGCGTAAGCGCTGGAGTCGCCGTTCTTTCAGAGAGGCCTTTGAGTCGGTACAATCAGAGGAATTCGGGGCGATCGAATAGGGGAGCCGTACCAGTACAGGTTGTAGTATTCAACAAACTAACCGACTTAAAGAGACGAAGAGCCGCATACCCTGCGGCTCTTCTCGTTACGTACAGCGTTTTAGAGCATTCTTGACTCGTTCGTCGCGAATGCGTGACACGAGATCGTCCACTGTCGCGCCGGCACAATCGGCGATGTCAAGCCGCGCGCCGTGTTCTACAAACATTCGCAAGAATTTAGGATCGACGTCGATTCCAGCGTCGATCAGCACCCGTGCCGTGTTCACGCTTGCGGTACTTCGCGCGACGTCTCCGCCGACTTTCACGCCACAGCAAATATGGAGCAGATTTTCTCCCTTGTTGCCGCGATAGCCCAGGACTTCGGGGTGCGCTTTCACTGCCGCGCGAACCGCAACATAGTCGTGCGCTTTGACCAAGGCCAATACGCTCGCCTTTGAAACCCGCTTTGTGTTAGAAGCCGTTCTCGACCGGCCCGAGGATTCGCTGTGCGCGCCCACCCGCTCTTCTTCGGAACCGCGATAAAATGTCCGGGCATTAGCGTATGTGCTTACGGTAAAAAGCGCTCACCGTGCCGGAACGCTGACACATAAATACACCCCACTAATTTCGTTGACCGAAGGCGACGCAACACCCGCGTCGCCTTGGCTTATTGGCCGCAAGCGCATCGGCCCAATGCACGCAACTATGAACCGTTGCGATGAAGTTCATAACGCCACACCTGCGGCTCACTCGCACCGTCGCACCGTTGAAAACCAAGCTTATGAAGCAATCGTTGCGAAAGATCCAGCTCCGGCAGGGTCTCAGCGATGATGCGATGCACGCTCCTGTGCGAAAAAGCCCACGCGATTAGGGCACTGACCGCTTCGGAGGCATACCCCTGCCGTTGAAACTCCGGAACGATCGAATACCCAATTTCAACCACGCCGTCTTTAGGCGCGCCTTTGAATCCGCCGTTGCCGATAACAACACGCGGTGTGCCATCGTCGCGTATGAAGTACCACATGAGCCAGCCGATCGCCGACGGCTCCCGGTGGAGCGTGTCGCGAAGCCAGCGCTGTGACTCCTCATCGTTGAACGGAGGCGGCCAGTGATCAGGAATTTGCGCGTCAAGAAGGGACTCAAATGCCTCGCGATTGTTTGCCTCTGCTTCGGCAGCTTCTAGCGACGCCGCAAGGAGCCTTAGGCGCGCCGTGCGCAGCTCAGGGAGCATGGTTCGCATTTCCTATTCTGTACGTCAGGGTAGAAACCGCCCAGCTCGCTCTCTAAGGTCGCTCAGAGTCCTACGCATTGGGAATCCTAGGAAGATCCATTAGGGGGCGGTGCCGGTAAAATACATCCCGCTCATCACCAAAGGCGACGCGTAAACCGCGTCGCCTTTTTGCTGACAGATACTGCCGCTACACCAGTTGCGCAACCACCGCCGCGATTTTGTCGAGTATTTCGTTCCAGCCCTCCAGTTGACCGGTCTGGAT
This sequence comes from uncultured Solibacteraceae bacterium, assembly GCA_964390225.1. Taxonomy (GTDB): domain Bacteria; phylum Acidobacteriota; class Terriglobia; order Bryobacterales; family Bryobacteraceae; genus PSRJ01. The sequence continues at coordinate 1,473 of CAYMHP010000433.1, read as the reverse complement.
CGCGTTTTGCATCGTTTCGTTTCCAATGAAGGTGACCCGTGTTTGTCCATTTCCAAGATCTTCAAACAAAATCTCGTCGTGCGCACCTTCGATCGCCTCGTGTTCTATTCCAAGCTCCGCGGCCTCGATTTTATTTCCGTTTGAATCGGCGAAGTACATCGTCGACACGATCTTCTCGTAGGGGACGATCTCCAGATATTCACCGGCATTCCAGCACTCCTGTCCATCCGGCGCTCTCATGCAGCAGAGAAATTTTCCACCGACGCGAAAATCGATCTTGCAAACAGGCGCGGAAAAGCCCTTCGGCCCCCACCATTGTTTTACATATTGAGGATCTGTCCACGCCTTCCAAACCAATTCGCGTGGCGCATTGAACACCCGAGTGACAACCATCCGCTCTGAATTATTCACGGCGCTTTTTGTCATGTCGAACCTCCGCCTCTTTCATTTGAGCCACAACCGCATCCAACTTGTCGAACCGCTCTTCCCACAATTGGCGGTAGCTGATGGCCCAGTCGCTGATCGTCTTTATTGCCTGTGGCCGTAGTGTGCAAATACTCTCTCGCCCACGTTTGGTCTTGGTTACAATCCGCGCACGCACCAGAAACGCAATATGTTTTGAAATCATCTGCTGTGAGAGTGCAAACGGTTCCGTTAATTGATGCACGGAAGCAGGCCCACGGGAGAGCACATTGATCATCTCACGACGCGTTGGATCAGATAAAGCCGAAAACGTGGTACTCAGCCTATCCACAACCATATGGTAGTGGATTTTGGAATCTGCGTCAAGAGCAAACTTCGCGACCCGGCCCATTCCGTTCGACGAGTAGGTAGAGGTCAACAACACGAAAGGACCGCCTAGATGAAATTCAAACGGAACGGCATTAATGCCTAAAGTAAAAGTTGCCGGGTTCGGTGTCTCGCTTGATGGATTCGCTGCCGGAACCGCTCAAAGTTTAGATCATCCGCTTGGTTTGCGAGGTGATGAGGTCTTTCAGTGGTTTTTCCCAACGCGGACTTTTCGTCAGATGCACGGCGAAGAGGGCGGAGAAACCGGCCTTGATGACCGGTTCGCGCAACGCGCAATGGAAGGTTTCGGTGCGTTCATCCTCGGCCGCAATATGTTTGGACCAGTTCGTGGAGAATGGCCGGACGATCAATGGAAAGGCTGGTGGGGTGACAATCCGCCGTATCACGCGCCAACTTTCGTACTGACACATTATGCACGAGCGCCAATCGAGATGCACGGCGGAACGACATTTTACTTTGTCACTGACGGCATAGAGGCCGCGCTACAAATGGCGCGTGAAGCGGCAGGCGCAAAAGACGTTAAGATTGGCGGCGGAGTGGCGACCGTGAAGCAATACGTTCAGGCCGGCTACGTTGATGAAATTCATCTTGCTGTTTCTCCCATTGCTCTTGGCCAAGGGGAGTCGCTCTTTAGCGGCATGGATCTTCGCGCTCTGGGATACC
>CAYMHP010000432.1:0-3370 GCA_964390225.1 uncultured Solibacteraceae bacterium | reverse complement strand
AGGGATACGTGACTGCCGCCCAGCGCGTAGCCGCCATGGCCGTAGGCGATCCAAAGGTGAAGCCGGGGACGACCGAACATTCCATCAGCCGCGAATTCAGCCAGAACGGATATATCGACGGCCTACCGCTCGGAACCGTCGGCGGCACGGTGATCCGTCACGTGTTTCCCGCGGACGCCGAGTACAAACTATCCGGACGGCTCGTCCGCGGCGTCCAGGAAGGCTATGCCGGTGTTGAAGGAAATGACGCGCCGTACACCTTCGTCATCACCGTGGATGGCACCGAAGTGTACTCGGCTCCGATTGGCGGTCCCAAGGACGACGAGATCCAGGCCGCCGATTTGGCCGCGGCGCAACCGATTATCGACAAGAGGATGACGGGACGCGTGCGGGTCACCGCTGGTCCTCACGACGTCGGCTTTACGTGGAAAGAGCGTCCGTTCCAGTTGCAGGACGTTTGGGAGCCGTCGCGGCGCGACAGCCAGGAAATCCACTTTGTCGGGGGCATGCCGAAGCTCCGGACCGTCTCGATCGACGGCCCGTACAATGTGCGCGGCGTCGGCGAAGGACCCAGCCGGGAACGGCTTTTTGTGTGCCATCCCGCGGCCAAAAACTCGGGCGCGTCCGGTCTGGATGACACGGGCTGCGCGTCCAAGATCCTCGCCAATCTCGCCAGGCGCGCCTACCGGCGTCCTGTGACGCCCGCGGACATCGAGGCGCCGATGTCTTTTTACAAGCGGTCGCGGGAAAGCGGCGGCAATTTCGATGACGGAATCCGCGCCGGAGTCGCCCGCGTTCTTTCGAGCCCATACTTTTTGTATCGAATTGAGAAGGATCCGGCGGGCGCCCCCGCCGGCGTCGCGCACCCGGTCAGCGATATCGAACTCGCCTCGCGCCTGTCCTTCTTCTTGTGGAGCAGCATCCCCGATGAAAAGCTGCTCGACCTCGCTGTCGCGGGGCGGCTGCGCGCTCCGGGTGTGCTCACCGCCCAGGTCGAGCGTATGCTCGCGGACGAGCGCTCCGACGCCCTGGTGGATAACTTCACGGGCCAGTGGCTCCAGTTGCGCAATCTGGAAGCCAAGGTCGTTCCCGATCTGCTGATGTTCCCCGATTTCGACGACAACCTCCGCCAGGCATTCCGCAAAGAAACCGAGCTGTTCTTCGGGTACATTTTGCGCGACGACCGCAGCACTCTCGATCTGTTGAGCGCCGACTACACCTTCGTCGACGAACGGCTCGCCCGCCACTATGGCATCCCCGGCGTCTACGGCCCGCAATTCCGGAAGGTGAAGCTCACCGATCCCAACCGTCGCGGTCTCCTAGGCCAAGGCAGCATCCTGGCGATGACTTCCGTTGCCACCAGGACCTCGCCGGTTTTCCGGGGAAAGTACGTGCTGAGTACCTTCCTCAACACACCGCCGCCTCCCGCGCCGCCGAACGTCCCCACGCTCGACGAGAGCAACAAGGCAGCGGCGGCAGTCCCGAAGACGGTGCGGGCGCAACTGGAATTGCATCGCAAGAACCAGCCGTGTGCGTCGTGCCATGGCGTCATCGATCCGCCGGGGTTTGCGCTCGAGAATTTTGATTCCGTGGGGAGGTGGCGCAACGCGGGACCCGATGGCGCGCCCCTCGATGTCGCCGGCACGCTGGCCGATGGATCGCATGTCAACGGCCCTGCGGCGCTACGCGAGGCCATCCTGAGCCGGCCCAACGCTTTCGCGACGGTCGTCACCGAGAAGATGCTGACCTACGCACTGGGCCGCGGGCTGGAGCCGGCCGACATGCCGGTGGTTCGCCGGATCGTCAAAAAAGCGGCGCAGAACGACTATCGTTTATCCTCCATCGTCATGGGAATTATCGAGAGCGCGCCGTTTCAGATGCGCACGAAATTGGAAGCAGCGCCGGAATCGTCGGAAGTCGTCAAGGGCCCCGCTGTTGCGGCAAAAGTTGTAAAATCAAACGCCAGGGAGTAGCCATGTTCATCACGAAGAAGCATCTTTCCCGCCGCACGTTCATCCGTGGCGCCATGGGCGCGACGGTCGCGCTACCATTCATGGACGCCATGATACCGGCTTTGTCCGCGGCGCCGAAGGAACCCTTCCGGTTCGGCGCGGTCTACTTCCCCTGTGGTGTGTGGCCCGATACCTGGCATCCCGATAAGGAGGGAAGCGACTTTGCGTTCAAGCCGGTGATGCAGCCGCTGGAGCCCTTCCGCGATCAACTGGTGACGGTCAGCAAGATGAAAGCACCGTGGGGCGAATCGGTCCACCTGGGCGCCAGCTCGGCGTTCCTGAACGGCGTTGGGCCCGCCGTCCGCCGCGACGGGAGGGGCGACTCCTTCGGAAAGATTGAATCGAAGAAGACCGTCGACCAGTTCATAGCAGATCAGGTGGGCGGTGATACGCCCCTGCGTTCCATCGAAGTCGGCACCGAGGACATGGGCACCGCCGTCGGGGCCTGCGACGGTTTCGCCTGCACGTTCTTCAATACGCTCGCGTGGCGCGACGATGAGAGCCCCCTGCCGGTCGGGATCAATCCGCGGAATACTTTCGAGCGCATGTTCGGCGAGACCGATTCGAAGGAGCGGCGCTTTGCCCGCCTGAAGGAGAAGGAGAGCCTGCTCGACTCGGTGACGGAAGAAACCGCGAAGCTGAAGCGCTCGCTGGGAGCGCCCGATCGCGCCATCCTCGACGAGTACCTCGGCAATATCCGCGACGTCGAGCAGCAGCTCGCCCGCATGGAACACCGCCTCGGCACCATCACCGGCGATCCCGAAGCCCCCGTCGGCTTGCCGGATGCCTTCGACGATCACATGACCGTCACCTATAACCTGATGCACCTGGCCTATCAGGGCGACATCAGCCGCGTTTTCACTTTCATGACCGGTCATGAGGCGAGCGACCGCGCATATGGGCACATCGGCATTCCCGAGCAGCATCACACCATCTCGCACCATGGCAACGATCCCGAGAAGCTCGCCAAGTACGCCAAGATTGCCACCTATCAAATCCAAAAGTTCGCGGACTTCCTCGCGAAGCTGAAGGCCACGAAAGACGGCGATGGAACACTCCTTGATCACGCGGTTCTGTATTGGGGCAGCGGCATGAGCAACGGCAACGCGCATGATCGCAACAATCCTCCCGCCGTGATCGTCGGTGGCGGCTGTGGCCGCCTCAAAGGCAACCGCCACATCGTCGCGAAGGATGCGCCGACGGCGAACCTGCTGCTGGCGCTGGCGCACGTGGGCGGCGCGGAGATCGATAAGCTCGGCGCGAGCACGGGCAGAATCGACCTCTAAGTAAGCGGTATTGGGTTGGACAAAAGGGCGCTCCTCGAGAGAGGAGCGCCCTTTTTTGTGAAGCATCCTCGG
>CAYMHP010000431.1:837-3374 GCA_964390225.1 uncultured Solibacteraceae bacterium | reverse complement strand
GCAGTAGCCGCACTGAAAACCGTCGTGTTCGACGAACGCGGCCTGAACCGGGTGCAGGTCGTTGCCGAAAGCCAGCCCTTCGACGGTGGTAATGGCCTGCCCGTCATGCATGACCGCCAGCGTCAGGCAGGAGTTGATGCGGCGGCCTTCGATCAGCACGGTGCAGGCGCCGCATTGGCCGTGATCGCAACCCTTCTTCGATCCGGTCAGCGCGAGGTGCTCTCGCAATGCATCCAGCAATGTCGTTCGGGGATCCAGCGTCAGTGAATGAAGATGGCCGTTGATCCGCAGTTCAACCGTTGTGGGTGAAGGATACGACGTGCCGTCGTCGGTGGTGCCGGCGGCAAAAGCCGCGTGCGGCAGCGCGGTCAATAGCAGCGCGGTCGCTCCGGTCTCAATCACGGTGCGGCGGGTAACTTCAAACGCGGGCTGTTCATCCGGTGCGGTGTTGGAGTCTTGCGCGTCCATCATGGCTCCATGCTTGCTTGATCGACAGAAATCCCGGGCTTACGGCCCGCAGTGTCCTGCCGTCTGGGGCGACATCGGGGCTTACGGCCAGATGTTGTTGGGAAAGTTGATCACGATGGGTGTCGCCGTGCTGCGCACCACCACCCATCGAAACGGTTGTTGTTTCGAGGAATTGATTTCCATGTGGAGCAGGAAAGCGGGAACATGAATGAAGTCGCCGGCCTTTGCCTGCGCCTTGAATTCACCTTTTGCGCCCCAGCGAACCTCGCAGACGCCCGACAGCACATAGGCGATCGTTTCCTGCTCCCCATGATGATGGATACCGGTCCGCGCTCCCGGTTCAACCTCGAATAGTCCGCCCCAGATGGTGGAAGCGATGCCAAGCGCCGGCGCGATAGCCTCGCGGCGTTCGGAGCCCGGCGTCTGGGCTGTGCCCAGATCGAATTCGGCCGGGCTGACGATGTGAATTGCGGCGGGAGAGCTCATGGTGTCCCCGATCAATTTGGACCTTCAATCGGAGAATTAGGCAGTGGCCGGTAACAAGGCGACTAAATTGGAGTTTATGGAGTTCACGTCCAATTGAGCCTGCATCTTTCGGACAATGGAAATGGCGCGGGCTTTAAGTCGAGCGCTTAGGTGGTATCACTGCTCCAGGGAGCGTTGGATGGAGGTTTGAGCCGGTGGCGTGAAACGGCGCTTCGCCATGTTGACCGCTTGCTGCCCCAGTACCATTCCGAGCAAGCCGACGAGCGCGATCATCGGCGGCGCAGGAGAGCGGACCTGGACGAGGCCGTAAGCCGCGCCCACCGCGAGCCCCATGAGCAGGGACACGAGATATCCGGTCATCACCGCCTCCTTATTCCCGCGGTCTCAGCAGTACGACCATTCGATCCGGCCGCCGCAAAGCTCATTCAGCGGGGACGGGTCTTGCGTGATCGGGCGCAGCCTGCTTCCGTTCTCCAAACAGCCAGGTCTGAAGGCGGTCGAGATAAATATAGACCACCGGCGTCGTATAAAGCGTGAGCACCTGGGACACCGCGAGGCCGCCAACGATGGCGTAGCCCAGCGGTTGGCGTATCTCCGATCCAACGCCGGTGCCGAGCATCATCGGGACGCCACCGAGCAACGCCGCCATGGTTGTCATCAGGATCGGCCTGAAGCGCATTATGCAGGCCTGATAAATGGATTGCTCGGCCGTCAGGCCCTGCTCATGCTCAACGTGCTGGGCAAAGTCGACCAGCATGATTCCGTTTTTCTTGACGATGCCGATGAGCAGGATGATGCCGACGATCGCGATCACGCTGAGGTCGTAGTGAACCGCCATCAGCAGCAGTAGCGCGCCCAGTCCTGCCGACGGCAGCGTCGAAATTATGGTGATCGGGTGAATCAGGCTTTCATACAGTACGCCGAGGATAAGATAGATGACAAAGAGTGCGGCAACGATGAGGATTGGCGTGCTCGAGAGCGACGCTCCGAATGCCTGCGCGTTGCCCTGGAAGCTGGTCTGCAGCGAGAGCGGCTTGCCGACGTCCTTTTCGATCTTCTGGATGGCGCTTACCGCCGTGCCGATCGCGGTGCCGGGCAGGAGGTTGAAGGAAATCGTCACTGAAGGGAACTGGCCCTGGTGGTTGACCACGAGCGGCGCGACCTTCACCACCGACTCGACCAGCGTCGATAACGGCACCTGCTGACCACTCGACGATTTGACATAGATGCCGTTGAGCGCCTCCGGCGAATACTGGAACTTGGGGTCGACCTCCATGACGACGTGATACTGGTTCAGAGTCGTGTACATGGTCGACACGATCCGCTGGCCAAAGGCGTCGTCGAGCGTATTGTCGATCGTGTAGGGCAGGATGCCGTAGGTCGAGGCGACTTCGCGCTTGATGGTGATGTCGAGGAGCGGGCCCGCATTGAGCTGATCGGTGGCGACATCGGTGATGCCGGGGATGCCCTTGATCCTGTCAAGGAACAATCCTGCCCAGTGATTGAGCTCGCCGGGATCGGCGTCGTTCAGCGTGTATTGGTACATCGTCTTCGACACGCGGCCGCCGATGGTGATGTCCTGC
>CAYMHP010000431.1:580-827 GCA_964390225.1 uncultured Solibacteraceae bacterium | reverse complement strand
TAGAGCGTGATCCCCTGGATCTTGGCGAGGTTGGTCCGCAATCGTGCAAGCACCTCGTTCATGCTGCCGCGCTGACTTTTAGGTTTCAGCGCGATGTAAACGCGGCCGTTGTTGACCGTGGTGTTGCCGCCGCCGGCGCCAACCGCAGCGCCGACCGAGGCAACCGCCGGATCGCGCACCAGAGCGTTGAGCAGGGCTTGCTGGCGCTCGGCCATGGCCTGAAAGGAGATATCCTGCGCGGCCTCGG
>CAYMHP010000431.1:294-570 GCA_964390225.1 uncultured Solibacteraceae bacterium | reverse complement strand
AGTCCGGTGTCCTGTTCCGGAAAAAAGCCCTTGGGGATCACCATGTAGAGATATCCGGTCAGCGCGATGGTGCCGATCATCGTCATCAATGTGATAAAGCGATGCCGCAGCACGATCCTGAGGCCGGCCTCGTAGAGATTGAGCAGCCCGACAAAGCCGCGCTCGGACAAGCGGTAGACCCAGCCATGCTCCTTGCTCTCCGGCTTGAGCAGGCGCGAACACATCATCGGGGTAAGTGTCAGGGAGATCAGCAGCGACAGCACCAGGGAAACGCTG
>CAYMHP010000431.1:0-284 GCA_964390225.1 uncultured Solibacteraceae bacterium | reverse complement strand
ATGAACACGGCTATCAGCGAAAGTGTAATCGAGACGATCGTGAAGCCGATTTCGCCGGCGCCTTTCAGCGACGCTTCGAACGGCGAGGCGCCTTCCTCCATGTGCCGGACGATGTTTTCGATGACGACAACAGCGTCGTCGACGACGAAGCCGACAGAAATCGACAAGGCCATCAGCGAAAGATTGTCGAGACTGTAGCCTAGCTCGTAGAGTACCGCGAAGGTGCCGATCAGCGACAGCGGGACGGTGACAGCCGGAATCACGGTGGCCCAGAAATTGCGAAG
>CAYMHP010000430.1:0-3495 GCA_964390225.1 uncultured Solibacteraceae bacterium | reverse complement strand
CCTCCGGCCCCTGCGGCACACCATACGGACCCGACGGGCGCCCCGTCGAAGGCGAGCGCGGCAGCGTCCCCGGCGCCGGACCCCACGGCCGCGTGCTGACCACTCCCGGCCCGCTGTCGTAGCCCTCGTACGTTGGCGCGTCGCCCATCCCGCCGCCATAGCCGCCCATGCCCATCTCCGGCGCGTCGTACGGCCTCGACGGCACTCGTGTCACGCGCGGCCCCCCGCTCGCCACGGCCGGCGCGCCGTACGCGCCCATGCCCGTCCCGCCCGTGCGGCCCTCGCCCATCGGCAGCCCAATCGGCGCGAACTGTGGCCGGCTCGAAGGCGTCACGCCGGTCGTCGAGCGCCGCCCACCAGAGCTGCGCGTGTAGTTCTCCAGCGCGTAGGCCAGCGCGTCGCCATCACGATAGCGGTCGCGCGGGTCTTTGGCGAGGCAGCGCAGGATAATCCGCTCCAGCCCCGGCGCGATCCGTGGATTATAGAGGCTAGGCGGCTCCGGCTCGTCCTGAATGTGGCGCATCGCCACCGCCACCGGTGTGTCGCCGTCGAACGGCGTCCGCCCGGCCAGCATCTCATACATCACGATGCCCAGCGCGTAGATGTCCGCCGCCGGCGACACGATCTCGCCCTGCGCCTGCTCCGGCGCATAATATTGCACCGTGCCGAGCGTCATGCCCGTCGTCGTCAGCCGCTCCGCCTCGGCATCCTTGTACATGCTCGCGATGCCAAAGTCGGTCAGCTTCACCAGCCCATCGTCGTTGAGCATGATGTTCTGCGGCTTCACATCGCGGTGCACGATACCCCGCTTATGCGCCGCGCCCAGTCCCAGCGCCACGTCGTGCGCAATCTCGATGGCCCGCTCGTTCTCGAGCATGCCGCGCTTCTTCAGGTAGCGGCGCAGGTCCGTCCCCTCGACGAACTCCATGACGATGTAGTAGCTCTCGCCGCTCTGCCCGTAGTCGAAGACCTGCACGATGTTGGGATGTTGTAGGGCGGAGGCCGCGCGCGCCTCGCGCTGGAAGCGCGTCACGAACTTCGGGTCGGTGCTGTAGACCTCGCGGAGAATCTTAACGGCGACGGTGCGGCCCATGCGCAGGTCCACGGCGCGAAAGATCGTCGCCATGCCCCCGCGGCCTATGGGCTCCTGCAGCTCGTAGCGGTCGCCCAGAACCTCGAGTTCCATACGCCTCCGTTACCCGTGGGCGCCCAGCCGCACGGCACGTCCCACTCCCTGCCGGTTCCGCTCCGCCCGCCGCACCGGACTCCCAAGCGCCATGTCTAGCCTACTCTACTGGCTGTGTAGCGGGGTGTCAAGCGTCAATGCGGGGCATGAGCGGCCCAAAATCGTCCGCCGCCCCTGCCCCGCACATACCACCGTCCGAGAAGCCGCCGGTGAAGGTCGAGCGTTCGGCACGCAGTGTATCACATGCTCGTCACACAGACTATTCCCATACCCTGACGGCCTACTCCACCATACAGTTCCACGCCGCCTGCGAGATGTGATGTGCTTCACACATCGCCAAGTCAGCTCAACCCTGGCGAAAGCCCGGCCAGTACCTCGTCGGAGGCGCCCCATAGGTGTCCCCGGAAGCGCGGCCAGCCCACCCGCCGCTGCCTTACGCTCAAGCGCCCGCCGTCGCACTGGCGGCACTGCCTACCTCATCGCCGGTCATCGGACGCGCGAGCACCATCGGAATCTCGCGCTGCGTCCGCTTCTCATAGCCTTTGTAGAACGGCGCGATCTCCACCAGCCGTGCCCACAGCTCCTTGCGCTTCTCCGCCCCAACGACCTCCGCCATGGCCGGCACTTGCCCGCCGTGGACGCCAAGCGTCACCTGCGGATTGCTCCGCAGATTGTAGAACCAGCCCGGATTCCGCTTCCTCCCACCATTCGAGGCCGTCAGCACATACGCCGACCCGTCCCGGAAGTAGAGCAGATGCACCTTGCGCAGCTGGCCCGATTTGCGCCCCGTCGTGGTCAGGTCGAGGAAACCGGCCGGACTCTCCGGCTCGCCCCGATACGCCCGACCGCCCGTAAGCACGTTCGTGAAGACGGTGAAATAGCTCATGCGCTTCGTCCGCTGTGCCACGATGCCCTCCCTCGCGGCGCCAGTATCACCTGGTCCGCGTTTTTATATGCAGATCATTAATCAGTAGATCGTTGCCCACCTCATCGAGAGGATACCGCTATTGTATACACGAATAGCATGCACCCCACATCCGCCATTCGCGGGGTTGTCAACACCGCTCAATTCGAACGCCAGGCATCGGCACGCGTTGTGCGACAATCGTTTGTTCACTGGAGATGGGGTGTTTCCGTCACAGAGACGTGTCGGTGAAGGGGGAGAGCTTCATGACTTGTGACCGCCCCGATGTGCTGGTGGTGGATGACGACGCTGACATCCGCGAATTGTTGCGCCTTATCCTGACGAACAACGGCTACACCGCGCATGAAGCGCCGGATGGCATTACCGGGCTCGACTGTCTTCGCACGCATCCGGGGCCGCTGGTAACGCTCTTGGACTGGCAGCTCCCGCGTGTGGACGGACTGGCCGTGCTGCATGCCCTGGCGGCCGACGACGACCCCACCATTGTGGAGCGCCACGCCTTCATCCTGCTGACCGCGCACTACGACGCGCCAGAGATCCTCAACATGGTCTACCCGCCAAGCGTGCCCGTCACCGTCATGCGCAAGCCGTTCGAGGTGCCCGCGTTGCTCGCTGCACTGGAACAGGCGGCGCAACGGGTGAAACGGTGACTTTGACCGGCGGAGCGGCGCTACACTGCGCGACGAGCGAGCGGCTACCATATCCCAGCATGGCAACTGACGCGCGTTGCTGATGGCAACCAGGCGGCGCATCACCTGGCACGCGGCGTGCAACGATGCAGGGTCATGCTCCGCTACTGCAACTGCGGCTCTCCGATTGCCATCCGAGGCCGCTGGACCGGCGAGGACTATCGCCTGCTGTTCTTTGACGGCCGTGAGGATGGCTACGCTAGAGCGGAACGGGGGCCGCTGGACCAGTGCCCGCAGTGCCGCGAGATGCTGAACGCCAGCGACCTCTGGTTCCTTCCCCCCCCGTACGCTCTTTGCGCCGCCAGCGCCCAAGCAAGCACCAGACCAGAGCCGCCACACGAACGATCACTCATACACGCCATGAGGCGTCGTGGTCGTCAGGGACCGGCTGGCCAGCAGCAGGTGGCGGAGCGAACGCGCGACCCATAGCGCCGCGCGACGAACGACGCGACCACCAGCCCCGCCACCAGCGCGGCGCTTCCGGCAAGCTGCCATGCGGTGAGTGCCACTATTTGCCGAAGTATCGCTGCGTGAACGTGGCGATGAACGAAATCTCGATGAACAGCCCAACCACAGCTTCCATCGCCGCCATCACGGTGAGCGGGTCGTCCAACGTGACGCTGTGCCCTGGACTGCCGCCGGGGAAGAAGCCGCGCCCATGAAACGACGTGACGCTAAATACCAGTGCGCCAAGC
>CAYMHP010000429.1:0-3520 GCA_964390225.1 uncultured Solibacteraceae bacterium | reverse complement strand
CGCCCGCATTGTTGTCGCTCGTTCCTTTCGGATTTGGAGGGTGCCGGCCGGACCTTCCGGCGGGAGTAGGATGCAACCCGAGCGCCACCTTAAAATAGAGATAAAAATGCCTTATTTAAAGGAAATAGGCGTTGCTCAGCGGCGTTCCGGAACGGAACGCTGTTTCAGAACGAGACGCGCGGATGTTTCAGAGTGTTTTTGGAGTGCGCGACTGGTAGACCACTCTTTCAGCCCCGCCCGTCAGGGCGGGGGTTCCGGCGTGACTGCAACCCGCGCCCTCACGGGACGCGGCTGAAATATGGGACGCGGCAGCCGAGGCGGTCTGAGGCGCTTTACAGCCCAGCCTTGTGTGCGATCCAGGTCTTAGCCGCCAGGCCGGCCATCAGGATCCAGACGGCGTTGCGCAGCAGGCCGCCATCGAGCGTAAAGGCGGCGAGCAACGCGATGATCGCGTAGGCGGACATGGCCCAAAGAAGACGTCCTTGCATGGATTACCGCCGCGGCATATTGTACGCGAAATTGAACTGCAGCACGACGCGATCCCCTTTGAACTCGCTGGGCAGCGGTGGAAACGGGTTCGACATGCTGATGCCCGCAACCGCCGCGCGGTCCAGCGAGTCGGTTCCCGAGTTAAGCGAGATGATCAGCTTCGGAACACTTCCGCTCTTGCTGATGGAGAACTGGATGCCGACGCGTCCCCTCCGCCCCAGCTTGGCCGCTTCGGGAATCACCGTAAGCCAGTTGCGCCGCACAATGGCCAGCACCTGAGTGAGGTACGGCCGGAAGTCTACGCCCTGGGGGTCGCTCAGCAACTCCAACTGGCTGCCCTGCACGCCCGGGGAAGGGGGCATATTGATAGCGTCGCCAACGCCGCCAGGCCCGAGATCCAGATCGTCGCCCACGGTGAAGCCTCGCGGAGTCGAGCCGCGGACGGCCTGCCGGATGGCTTCGGATACGGAAGCGTTCGGAATGGCTACGCGGCCCTGGCCCGGCCCGGGCGGCGCGGCTGGCGGCGCAACATTCTCGAGCGCCAGCTTGGGGTTCTCTACCGGCTGGATCTGTGGCGTAGCCTGCGCGAGTTGTGGCACGTCCGTTTTCGGCGCGGTCGATTCTACTTTCGGGGGTTCGGGCAAGGCGGGCGGAATGTTCGGCCTCGCCGGCTGCGGGATGTCCGCCGGATTCAGCGCTCGCGGCCTCGTGGTGGAACTCGCCCCTGCGGGAATCTGAATGCGCGGCCGGGGCCGGATTTCCGTGGCGTCGAATTCCTTGGTGATTTTCCGGGTATTCGGCGCTGTTTGTGTCAGTTCCGTAGGGGGCTCGATCAGAGGTGTGACGCGCGCCGGCACGGGGGTAGGCCGCGGTTCCAGAGCACCTGCGGGCAGCAGCGCCAGGATCGTTACCAGCACGATGTGCGCGGCCACCGAGTAGACGGCCGCTTCCCGAGTCCGGGAACGGTCGTTCAGGCTGCCCCATTCGGTGAGGAGATGGAGTTCGGGGTCGGCCGGAGTTGATGCTACCGTTTCCATCCCGCTGCCAAAGCTTGAGAGACCACTTGCGAGTGCTCCTTAATTTTATCAAGAATCGCCAGTGCGACCCCCAGGCTGCGTTGCGCCACCGCGCCCGATACTTTGGGCGTTTTTCGCGTCTCGGTCGAATCCAGAAAGGCCTCCAACTGCAGTTTGAGCGGCTCTGCCTTGGAGATGGCGGCCTGTTCGAATCCGATCTGACCGTTGTTTACCGAGAAAATGGCCAGATCCTGCCGCCCGTAATCGAGCGACAAGTATTGCTGCGGTTGGAACAGGCGCACCTTGCGGACGCGCTCCGTGGAGACCCGGCTGGCGGTCAAATTGGCCACGCACCCGTTCGGAAACTGCAGCCGCACGTTGGCGATGTCCACCTTCGGCGATAGGATGGAGATGCCGGCGGCGCGGATTTCGGAGGGCTCCGCGTTGGTGAGCGCCAGGACGATATCGACGTCGTGGATCATCAGGTCGAGCACCACGTCCACGTCGAGACTGCGCGGGCTGAAGACATTCAGGCGGTGGATTTCAAAAAACAGCGGTAGCGTGGCGCGACGCTCCAATTCGGCGACCGCTGGATTGAACCGCTCCAGGTGCCCCACCTGGAGCACCCGCCCGAAGCGGGCGGCGGCATCGACGAGCCGGCCGGCGGAAGCCGTATCGCCCGCGATCGGCTTCTCCACCAGCACGTCGATACCGGCGTCCAGCAGCCAGGCGGCAATTTCTTCGTGGGTGGAGGTTGGCGACGCAACCACCGCGGCATCCACTATCCCTCGAAGCTCGCGGTAATCGGTTAACGCCCCGGCCGTTCCCGCTGCGCCTTCGGCCGCACGCGCGGCATCGAGATCGACGACCGCGGTGAGCTCGGCGCGCTCCGATTCGCGGATCACCCGGCAATGGTTCTTCCCAAATTGGCCGGCTCCAATCACGGCCAGGCGCGTCTTTTGCATCGTTAGGTTTCGACTCCGAGGATGGCAATCGCCGCTTCGTTGGCGGCCTCAATCATTTGTTGTTTGTCGAGCATCAACGTGCGGCCCGCCTCGATGGCCAGCACCGTCGTCCCGGTCTCGCGCAGAACAGTAATCGTGTCGAGCCCCACCACCGGGACATCGAAAAGCAGGTGCTCGCGCCGCCTCGCCACCTTCACCAGCGACAACCTGCGGCCGTTCACCAGGCCTGCTGCTCGCCGCAGCATGGCGTCGGTGCCTTCCATGGCCTCCAGCGCCACGCAGGCGCGCTCGCAGATGGCCACGCTCTGCCCCACGTCGAAGCCGGCCAGCGCGTTCGCCACGCGGCGCCCGTAGGCGATGTCGGCCTCCTCCTCCTTGGTCGGCCTGCGCCGCGTCATCGCACCGGCGGTGGCCAGCATGGGCTTCAAAAGCGCGGTGGAATCGCGGAGGTGAATTCCCTCGTCTTCCAAGATGCGGGTCACCCCGCCGATCAACCCGTCGGTGTTCTTCGATGGCAGCGAGGCGAGCAGCTTTACCAGCCGCCAGTCCGGCCGAATCGAAGAAAAAATCTTCGCGTGCTTCACCTGGCCGGCCATGACGACTTCGGTGATTCCTTCGTTTTTGAAAATCTCAATCAGCTTCCCGAGCTGCCCGAGCGAGATCCAATGGCAACGCGGCGCCAGCGAGGCGACCTCGGGCGCAGCCTCTTCCTGGATCGCCACTACGGTTATGTCGTGCCCCAGCCGGCGCGCGCTTTCCAGCGCGAGCAGCGGAAAACGGCCATTGCCGGCGATCAGCCCGTACTTCATCACTTGATCACGCCGCGCTCGGAAGCGCGGATGAACTCGATCAGCTCCTCCACTTCGGGGCAGGGCGGCACCTCAGCCCGAATGCGGTCGATGGCTTGAGATGTATTCAGTTGCGACCGCGTGAGCAGCCGCATGGCGGTCTGCAAAGCCTCGATCGTGGGTTTCTGAAACCCGCGCCGCTCCAGCCCGATGGTGTTGGCGCCAAAAACACCCGCTTCCGGTTTGCTGCTGGTCAACGAAT
>CAYMHP010000428.1:0-3575 GCA_964390225.1 uncultured Solibacteraceae bacterium | reverse complement strand
TCGAGGATGATCTTGCGCAGTTCGTCGGCGTTCGAGCCCTGGGGAACGACCACCGAAGTGGATGACGGGCTATGTTCCCTGGGATCGAGCGAGAGGACTTCGAGACCCCACGCACGGACGGCGCGCCGGGTGGCTTCGCCGTGGCGCGCGTGCCTCGCGAAAACGTTGTCAAGGCCCTCGTCCTTCAGCATCTGCAGCGACTCTTTGAGGCCATACAGCAGATTCGTGGCAGGGGTGTACGGGAAGAAGCCGGTCTTGTTATTGGCGATCATCGGCTGCCATTCCCAATACGCTCTGGGCAGTTTCGCCGTTTTTGAGGCGGCAAGCGCCTTGTCGCTGATGGCGTTGAAGCTGATTCCCGGCGGCAGCATCAGACCCTTCTGCGATCCGGCGATGGTCACGTCGATGCGCCACTCGTCGTGGCGATAATCGGTCGAAGCGAGCGAGGAAATCGAATCGACCATCAACAGCGCCGGGTGATCGGCGCGGTCCATGGCCTGACGGATCTCGGCCAGGCGGCTGGTGACGCCGGTGGAGGTCTCGTTATGCACCACCATCACGCTCTTGATTTTGCGGTCGCGGTCTTCGCGCAGTTTGGCTTCGAGGGCGTCGGGATCCGCGCCATGCCGCCAGTCACCCGCGATGAAATCCACGTCGAGCCCCAGTTTGACGCCCATCTCCTTCCACAGAGTGGCGAACTGGCCGGTCTCGAACATGATGACCTTGTCGCCCGGCGAGAGCGTATTGACGATGGCTGCCTCCCAGGAGCCCGTTCCCGAACCGGGGAAAATCACGATGGTCCCTTTGGTCTTGAAGACGAACTTGATGTCTTCGAGAAGTTCGACGCCGAACTTGCCGAACTCGGGGCCGCGGTGATCGATGGTAGGCCGGGCCATGGCGCGCAAAACGCGCTCAGGCACATTGGTCGGCCCGGGAATCTGCAAAAAATGGCGTCCGGTGAGAACTGGCATGGTTGCTCCTATTTGTGTGGTGAAAATGGGGTGAAATCCCATGATATACCACGCGGGCAGGCCTCAGCCTCGGCCGCGTGCCGCCCTCTCTTACTTCAGCCCGAGGTATTGCAACTCGTTATTCAATACCAACTGCAAGTCGGGCCATTGCAAGCCGCCGATTCTCCGGCCGTTGATGAACAACGTTGGCGTACCGCGGAGTCCCAGTTCGCGTCCTTCCGCGATGCTGCGGTCCACCTCGGCTTCGGTTGCTTTGGTATCGATGCAGCGGCCCAGTTGCAGGGTGTCGAGATTGTTCTTGCCCGCCCACCCGAGGATCTGCGCCTTCAGGTTCTCTGGGGTGATCTCTTCCTGGCTTTGGTACATCCAATCGTAGAATTTCCAAAACGCCTGCTGGTCCTGGCGGTAAATGCACCGGCCCGAAATCGCGGCGTCACGCGCCCACGGATGAATCGATTCCAAGGGAAAATCCTTGAAAAAAACGCGGACCTGACCGGGGTAGGCCTCCGGAACCTTCTCACGCAGGAGGGGCGCCTCCATCTTGCAGTCGGGGCACTCGAGATCGCCAAACTCGACGATGGTGATGGGAGCGTTGGCCGGACCGAAGCTCGGCGCTCCGGCGGTCGCCAGCTTGTCCACGTTTGCCTGGAACGGATTCTTGTTGATGTTATAAACGTCGCCTTCCACGATCGTCTGGCCGTCCGGCGACACGTAATAAAGCTCGTCCTTGCCGCCGCCGTCATACGCGATGTGCACGTTCACATCTAAGAAGCCGGGCAGGTATTTGGAAGGCCTCGGATCGTCGATGCGATAGGTGACAGGCCCGCGGAACAGTTCCACGTGCCGTAAATAGGCCTCGAGGGCCCCCTTGTTCAAGGCGCTCTTCGGGCCAGCCGGCGCCGGCCTTGTCTGCGCGAAGGCCAGTGCCGCCGAGAGACAGAGAAGTGGGATACTACCAGCGATCTTCATAATGGTCCTGCGCGAGCTCGCTACGCGACAGCGCGCCGGATCTTGCTCGACGCTATCACGCGCAAGTGCCGCCGCGCAAACTGCCATGCCTCTGATAGAGTATCCAGTGCGATGAGTTCCGCTGCGACAACCCGGTGTGACGTGTTCCCCAGCGGGAGGGCCTTGGGCGCCGAAATTCGGGGCGTCGATCTAAAGAACATTACCGGCGCGGAATTTGCGGCCATTCATCGCGCCTGGCTCGACCACCTCGTGCTGCTGTTTCGTGGCCAGCGACTCACGGACGAAGATCTGATCCGCTTCAGCCGGCGTTTCGGCGATCTCGACTGGGCGCCCATCCAGGAAACCGGCCGCCGATTTGTGGAGGGGCATCCGGAAATATACGTCGTCTCGAATGTCGTCGAAAATGGCGTGCCGATCGGCAGCCTGGGCGCCGGCGAGGCCGTTTGGCACACCGACATGTCCTACCTGGACAGCCCGCCCAAGGCTAGCATGTTGTATGCGCTGGAAGTCCCGCCCGCGGGCGGCAATACCTACTTCTGCAATATGTACTGTGCCTGCGAAGCGCTGCCGGATTCTCTCCGGCAACGGATTGCGAACCTCTCCCTGAAACACGACGGCACTTACAATAGCGGCGGGTATGTGCGGCAGGGCGTGACTGCTGTGGACGATCCGATGACTTCGCCTGGCGTCTACCACCCGCTTCTCCCGATACATCCGGAAACGCGACGGCGCGTCCTGTATCTGGGCCGCCGCCGCAACGCGTACGTCGCCGGCTTGCCGCTGGAGGACTCCGAAGCGCTGCTCGATGCTCTGTGGTCGTACGCGACGCGCCCCGAAATCACCTGGCATAACGAATGGCGGGCCGGCGACGTAGTCCTATGGGACAACCGCTGCACCATGCACCGGCGCGACCCGTTCGATCCGAATGCGCGGCGAATTCTGCACCGCACGCAGATCAAAGGCGAAACCCGCCCATCCGTGTGACGCCGGCGCAGACCAAGCCGGCCGGGCGTGGCTCCCGCCTGCGGCGGTTCGGGCCGCCCCACATCGTTCTCTCCCTGCTTTGCCTGATGTACCTGATCCTGTTTGTAAACCGGGTCAACATCTCCACCGCGGCGCCTTTGATCAAAGCCGACCTCCGCCTCACCAATACGCAGCTTGGGGTGGTATTCTCCGCCTTTGCGATTCCTTACGCTTTGTTCCAGCTCATCGGAGGCTGGGTGGGCGATCGCTTGGGCCCGCGGCTCACACTCGCGGCGTGCTGCGCGGTGGTGGCAGTCTCGACCGTGCTCACGGGCGCGGCGGGAGGGTTCGTCTCGTTATTTGTGTTGCGGCTGTCGCTGGGTTTCGGCGAGGGCGCCGCTTTTCCAACCGCCACCCGCGCGATGTCCAGTTGGACGCCCTCCGGGAGTTGGGCGTTTGCGCAAGGAATCACGCACTCGTTCGCTAGGATCGGGAATGCGTTGACGCCGCCAATTATGGCCGCGTTGCTGGTGTTTGTATCCTGGCGCGTCTCGTTCGTCATTCTGGGGCTGGCCAGCCTCTTTTGGTTATTCGTGTGGGCGTGGTATTTTCGCAATGACCCGCGCGAGCATCCTGCCATCACGAACGAGGACGTGGCAACATTGCCCCCGG
>CAYMHP010000427.1:0-3579 GCA_964390225.1 uncultured Solibacteraceae bacterium | reverse complement strand
CTGCGGCAAGAAGCGTTCTAATGACGTTTCAACGTAATGGCAATATAGGAATTGGGACTACAAATCCAACAAATGCCCTCCAGGTCATCGGGGATATTCGGGTCGGTAACTCAGGAACAAATGGCTGCCTGCAAGGATTCGGAGGTGCCACATTGGTTGGAATATGTACGTCCGATGCCCGGATGAAAACCAACGTGAATACCATTACCGGCTCTCTGGAAAAATTGGCTCAGCTTCGACCGGTCACCTATGATTGGAAAGTAAAAGAGTTTCCGGAAAGACGCTTTGGTCCAGGAACCAATTGGGGGCTGGTCGCGCAGGAAGTGCAGAAAGTCGCGCCCGAATTGGTTGCCATAGATAAAAAGGGATATATGGCGGTGAGATACGGCCCGGAATTACAAATGATGAGTATTGAAGCGATTGGCGAGCTTTATAGAACCAATCAATCTTTGATGGGCTCTCTCCAAAGGCAACAAAAACTGATCGACGCCTTACAAGAAAGGCTTCAAGCTTTAGAGAAAAAGAAGTAATTTTATTTTAATGTGGTTGCGCGAGTTTTACGTCTTCGCGCGGCTGAAGCGTCAGCGGGGAAAGATCGTGGCTCGGGACGATCAGCAGATTTGGCACCGCGTCCTGCATGGCGCGCATCTGATAAAGCCGCCTTTGGTATTGCCGCGCGTCGAACTGCCTTGAAAGATCGGGGAAGGCGAGATCGTGGTAATTGTCCCAGACCGTCGCGGCGCCGCCGGTCAACAGCACCGGGCCTTCGTCGAGGTTCAACCAAACGCCGATGTTTCCCGCCGTGTGTCCCGACAAGTCCACGATCATCAAGGTCCCGTCCGCGAAAAAATCGCGGGCGTGATCGAACGCGCCGTAATGGGGCGCCGTGGAAAGATCGACGAGCTCGGGCTTCTTGGAGAGCGCCGCGACGTCGATGAAGAGATTTTTTTCCTTCCCCGGGTTTTTAGCCGCTTCCCATTCCCTGGCGTCGACGATCCATCTTGCCTTGGGAAAGGCATTCAGCATTCCGGCGTGATCGTAGTGCAGATGCGAGATGATCACGCACCGCACCCATTCCGGAGAAAAACCGGCCGCCCTCAATTGGGACGCGATGTCCTGCCCTGGCCGCGCCGTGAACAGCTCGTCGGCATGATCCGGGGCGAGCCCCGTGTCGAAAAGGATCAGGCCCTCAGTAGGATGCCGGATCAAGAAAACCGGATCGGACAAACGCACTCGGGAATCATGGCTTTTGATGCTCGAGACCGAGTCGCCTCGCACGACGGCGGAGCCCGTGTCGAAGGCGGTGACGTCGATACGGCCGATCTTGCGCTTGGCGAGGAGCTTCTCCGCGAAAGACGGCTCTATTTCCGGAAGGTCGCGCGGGATGCCGCCCGTTTGTCGCTGGGCCGGTTGGACGCAGCCGGCGGCTAGAAAAACGGCGGCGGCCAGGGCCGCCGCCCCGCGGTTCATCGGGCTTGCGACACGGTCAAGTTGAAAAGGACCTGCGTGGACGCCTTCCGGAGGATCGCCTCCGCCAAGAAAAGCCGCTCCAAGGTCTCGTCGAGGAGGGAGGAAACGGCGGGCATGACGGCCAGCTCCTTGCCGTGCGCGCTTTTATCCGCCATGAGGCGGTCGATCTTGTTCTTGACCTCGGCGGCCGACACGCTCTCGCCTAAAGGCCGCTTGATCGCCGCGCTCGACGCGCCGATCTTCCCGAGTGTCTTGAAGAATTTCGCGGCCGCTGCCGCGGGGACGACGAAGCTCAGCTGCTGCGATTTTTCCGTCTCGCTTCGAGGGAAACTTTCCAAGGGCCCCGTCAATGAAGCGCCCGCGTCCTTGGCGGCGGACAGAATCGCCGTCAGGCCGCGATCGAGGTCTTTGACGGAGATCGTCGCTGACCAGCTTTCTTTGAAGGGCGCCGGAGAATAGGTTTTCGTCCAGTCTTGAGTGAAGGTGGGGAGGAAACGCTCCGCTTCTGGCGCCGCTTGCGCCCAAAGAGCCGCGACCAACGCGATAGCGGCGAGAGAAGCCATGCGCATATGTTATTAAAGGAATCCATCATGGTCAATTCACCGGTGGCGGGGCCGCTTTTATATTTTCGGCGTGGGAGGACTGAAGGCCGACGGCGGCGCCGCAGAGAAGAGCTCCGATCAGGGCAAAAAGAAAGGCCGCGATTCTCATCCCCGCAGTTTAAGGGATGGAGCGCGGCCCGCGATAACGGATTTGTTTCAGCGCTGCTGATCGTGCGCCGCGCGACGCTTGAGCCTGGTCGAGACCATCAGACGCACCTGCGCCCGCCGCATCGCGGCTTCGGCCGCCGCCAAGGTCAACGGGTCGAGGTCCTTGCGTTGGGCCTCGGCTTTGGCGCGCTCCAGCGCTTGCAGCGCGCGCTCCACGCTGATCTGCTCGGCCATCTCGGCCGTCTCGGCGAACAAGGAAACCTTGTCGTCCTTGATCTCGGCGAATCCCCCGGAAATGGCGAACCGCCTGACTTCGCCCGTCTCCGTCACGCGCACTTCTCCCGGCGCCAGCTGAACCAAGTAGGGCGCGTGCCCGGGCAGCACGCCCATTTCGCCCTCATAAGCGGGCAAGACGACGAAGTCGGCCTTGGCCTCGAGGACGACGCGCTCGGGCGTCGTCACCTCCAGCGTCAGCGATTTTTCTGGCATGGTTTAGGCAGCCGCCTTCATCTGCTCCGCGTTCGCGACGGCTTCCTCGATGCCGCCTACCATATAGAAGGCTTGCTCCGGCAGGCTGTCGTATTTTCCCTCCACGATGCCCTTGAATCCGGCGATCGTGTCCTTGAGCTTGACGTACTTGCCCGGCCGGCCGGTGAACTGCTGGGCGACGAAGAAAGGCTGGGAAAGGAACTTCTGGATCTTGCGCGCGCGGCTGACGACCAGCTTGTCCTCGTCGGAAAGCTCGTCGATGCCGAGGATGGCGATGATGTCCTGCAGGTCGCGGTAACGCTGCAGCACCTTCTGCACGGAGCGGGCCACGGAATAATGCTCCTCGCCGACGATCTTGGGGTCGAGGATGCGGGACGTGGACTCCAGGGGATCGACGGCGGGATAGATGCCGAGCTCGGCGATCTGCCGGGAAAGCACCGTGGTCGCGTCGAGGTGGTTGAACGTGGTCGCGACGCCCGGATCCGTCAGGTCGTCCGCGGGCACGTAGACGGCCTGGATCGACGTGATCGAGCCCTTCTTGGTGGAGGTGATGCGCTCCTGGAGCGCGCCGACCTCCGTCGTCAATGTCGGCTGGTAGCCGACGGCCGACGGCATGCGGCCGAGAAGAGCCGAGACCTCGGCGCCGGCCAGGACGTAGCGGAAAACGTTGTCGACGAACAGGAGCACGTCTTTTCCTTCTTTATCCCGGAAATACTCGGCCTGGGTCAGAGCCGTCAAGCCCACGCGCGCGCGCGCGCCCGGCGGCTCGTTCATCTGCCCGAACACCAGCACCGTCTTTGACAAGACGGGCGAGCCGTCGGAAAGCTTCGCTTCCTCCATCTCGCGATGAAGGTCATTGCCCTCGCGGCTGCGCTCGCCGACCCCGCCGAAGACGGAGACGCCGCCGTGC
>CAYMHP010000426.1:0-3590 GCA_964390225.1 uncultured Solibacteraceae bacterium | reverse complement strand
GACAATACCGAATATTTCTGATCGTACGGCGTCTGGATAGCCGACCGGAGCGCCCAGGTAAACGGTCGCGTAGTTGAAGATTCGGTGCCATCCCAGTTGCTGCGTGCCAGGGCTCTTGAAGCCAATGACATACAGCACCCAGATCTCGATGGTTGCTCCGATCCAGACGATCAACTTCCTTTTGTCCTTCTGAGCGACGGATGGAAGGAACGCGAGCCACACCATCAATCCTTGGAATGTCGAAAGCGTAGCGATGATCGCGCCCAGCGCGACAAATCCGAATGGTCGCCAACCAAACTCCGGGGATGTGGCTGACCAGACACAGAGTGCGACACCAAAGTACGCGACAACAAACGTAATCTGAAACGGCGCGAACCAGTCTCCAAACTGGCCAAGAGAATAGATTACCAGCGACATCGGAACAGCCAACACCACGACCAGTGGCTTCCAGCGCACCGTTCGCGCCGCGCCGACATAAAGCAGCACCGACGCGCATATCGAGAGCGCAAGATCGAACGTCATTTCGATCTGCCGATTCCAGTTTGTCAGTTGTATTACGATCAAGTCGAGCACACGCGGGAGCAGCATACGATGCACGCCAGCGTGCGCCGCCCAGAGCTCACCAATGCCCAACGTTCCCTGCCTGGCATGTTCTACAAGCACCACGGTATCCCACTCATCCCAATAAGGGACCTGAGCGGTTTGCGTCCATACGATCCAGAGTATCGTGGCAAGCAGTATGGCGGCCGGAAGAAAGCAGAGGCACACGGAGAGACGCACTCCGGCGCGAGATAGGAGTGCCTGTGTGCGGTTCTCCGCCAGCGTACTCGTGCCGGTCTCGCTCCGATCATCCGTCGTCGAAGCTAGATCATGCTGCATGCTAGTGTGGCCTTCTCGAAGGGCTCAAAATACTCGGAATCCGCAACTATGCCCCTGGGGGGACGGCTCACGGACTGGGCCGCGACGGCGCGGCTTCGAGTGTACCGGACATGGGACAAATGCGCAATACACATGGCCTGTTCACTCTACACAACCGCCACTATGGTCCCGTGGTACTATCGAGGCGTTGAGGGCAAGGGCCGCTTGCGCGAGCAAATCGTCGCCCTGCCCACCGGTGTCGAGTCGCCCGCCGTCGCGGACTCGTGCTCGGCGCCGGGCATGTCGAGAAGTGTAGGCGAGGAGGCAAACGCGATGGCCCAGGCTAGCATCGGCGTGATCGGCGGCAGCGGACTGTACCAGATGGACGGCCTGTCCGACGTAGAAGAAGTGCGCGTGGAGACGCCCTTCGGCTCGCCTAGCGACAGCATCAGCATCGGCACGCTGGAAGGCGTCCGCATCGCCTTCCTGCCGCGCCACGGTCGCGGGCACCGCGTCAATCCAACCGAAATCCCCGTCCGCGCCAACATTTGGGCGCTCAAAAGCCTCGGCGTCGAGTGGGTGCTCTCCGTCAGTGCCGTCGGCAGCATGCGCGAGGATGTCGCACCGCTCGACTTTCTCGTGCCCGATCAACTTTTCGACCGTACCAAGAGCCGCGTCAACTCGTTCTTCGAGGGCGGCATCGTCGTCCACTGCACCTTCGCCGACCCGTTCTGCTCCACCCTCAGCGGCGTCCTCACCGGCGCTGCCGAGTCGCTGGGCGACGTGAAGGTGCATCACGGCGGCACGTACGTCTGCATCGAAGGACCACTCTTCTCGACCAAGGCCGAGTCGCGCATCTACCGCCAATGGGGCGTAGACGTCATTGGCATGACCGCCCTGCCGGAGGCCAAGCTCGCCCGTGAGGCCGAGATGCACTACGCGACGCTTGCCTGCATCACCGACTACGACGTCTGGCACGAGACCGCCGAAGCCGTCACTGTCGAGATGGTGATTGCCAACCTCCAGCGGAACGTCGCCAACGCCCAGCGCGTTATCCGCGAGATCGCCCGCCGTGCGGGAACACTGGATGAGCACATCGTCTGCGACTGCGACCACGCCCTCGCGAGCGCGATCATGACCGATCCGCGCCAGATTCCAGCGGAGATGAAGGCCCGCTACAGCCTCCTGTTGGACAAGTACCTGAAGTGACCTCCTAAAGTGACCTCCCACGGCCGCCTGTATTGGAGCTGTCGCGCGCGCTTACCCTCCCCACGAACCCAAGGCGAATAGTGTACTATGAGGTCGCCGGAACTTGGCATAGGCATATTGAGCCCAAGAAGTGTCCTGTAAAGACAAGGGAGAAGAATGGCGATGGCGAATTACCTGCTTCTCTACACAGGTGGCAGCGACACGATGCCGACCGCGGAGGAAAGCGCGACCATCATCCAGGACTGGAACAACTGGTTCAGCGGACTCGGCGATAACCTGGTGGACGGTGGCAATCCGATTGCACCGGCGTGCAAAACCATCTCCAGCGACAGCTCGATAAGCGACGGCCCGGTCGGCGTGGCGGCAACAGGATACTCGGTCATCAAGGCTGGCTCGCTCGATGCGGCGGTGACGGCGGCGAAGACCTGTCCGCACCTGAAAGCGGGTGGCAAGGTCACTGTCTACGAAACCTTCCCGGTGATGTAAGCAAAGCCCGCCATTCGCGGATGCTTGGGTGGAGCGGTGCCCGCCTCGGAATCGCCCCACCCATTTCCATTATCCGCGCATTGCTGCGCGCCGAAGCAGCCGCCAGCCTGTCCACTTCGCGATTCTATTTTCACCCAGTATCTTCCACCTTTGTGCCAACGATAGTCTGAATTTCAGCTTCGTCTCCTCCGTTTCATCCGTTTCTTCCATTTGCTCTGTGGTGCAACAGTCCTCGTTCTCTTTCATTGCCTTTGCATCGGTTTCCGTTCTGCTCCAAACTCATGTCCGTACTTGTCCGTAGTTGTCCGTCCTTGACCGTACTTGTCCGTAGCGAGCCGGCTCGCATCCGCTTCCCACATGTGCTACGCTTGCTCCATCAATTCCACCGTCTCGCCGGGCGCCTCAGGGCATCGGCTCCTTGCCCATCCACGGCCAGGTTCGCGTGAATACGGAAAGGCCCGTCATACCGTGAGCTCACCATCGCGCCGTGACCGACCGTCCGCCGCCGGCTCGCAAGCCGGTTGCCGCTGGACCCGACACAAACGAATAACGCAAATGTCAAGTAGCCGCCAGCACCCAACTCCGCATCACATCTCGCGTGACGGGTCCACGCATTCCAGAAAAAAACAAAAAAGCGGACAAAACGGACACACCCTGCGGACACTCGTTCGCTCCCCGATGCGGGGAGACGTCCACACGCTACCGCGGTAAAAGAAAGGCGAGCGCATGATCACGTCCAAGGTTCCGCACATCTGCTACGGCGGCGACTACAACCCCGAGCAGTGGCCCGAAGACGTCTGGCCAGACGACGTCCGCCTCATGCGCGAGGCCGGCGTCAACTTCGTCACCGTCGGCGTCTTCTCCTGGGCACGCATCGAGCCGCGCCCCGGCGAGTACGACTTCGCCTGGCTCGACCGCCTGCTGGATCTCCTCGCCGCCGCCGGCATCGCGGTCGACCTCGCCACCGCCACCGCCTCCCCGCCGCCTTGGCTCGCCAGACTCCATCCCGACTCGCTCCCCGTCACCGAAGACGACAC
>CAYMHP010000425.1:0-3607 GCA_964390225.1 uncultured Solibacteraceae bacterium | reverse complement strand
TCACTGCCGCCCAGGGCCTCCCTCTCCAGGGTACCCCCGTCCCAAGGCTTGCCGGATTGCGCCGGGTAAAATGCTATACGCAAACGTTCATCTCCACTTGGCCAGTATCCCAGTTCTGATGTGCCCGGTGCTGCTGACCGCACGCTTCGCATACAAACAACCCGCCGAAGTCGGTGGTGACGTCCACTCTGTTGCAGTGGGTGCAGCGCAGACAGGAATACTCCAGGTAAATACGGTACTCCTGGATATACCGAGAACTGGAATTGGTCACTGACTATCACCTTTGTAGGGATAAGGATAAGTCAGGTCTTCCGGCATCTCCTCATTCCCCTCAAGTCGGCGTGAAGGGGCGATACCTACCTCGTCCGGTCCGTCGTGTATCCAGTAGGTCCTTGGGCACTCGGGACATTTCCGCAGGTGCCAGTTTCCGTCATCTGGAAGGGCGATACGCACAAGGGCGCCACAGTCTTTGCAGTCGAAGAAGAGACTTCGTGCTATGACGAACCCGTTGCCATAGTTATCCATTAACTCGTTCTTACGATAGTGGGCTGCATGCCGTAAATCTGGTACGTGGCCCCGCACTGGGGGCAGGTGTGCGAGACGCCCTGCGGGCTAAGAGAGGGTGGCAACTTCGCCCGATTCGTCTTGCCGCAGGACTCGCACTTAAATGAGACGGTCACCTGGACGTTCCTCGACATCTCTCTCCACTTCCTCACCACCACCTCTGCGGAAGCGTCTAACGTGGGCAAGACCGCACGCAGGGCACTGATAGGACACGTCGACCATCTCGACCGCGTCCTTCCCCGGAACCACCTGTACCAACCCGCGTTCCTCCACAGTTATAACATCAAAAGCAACCAGTTGGTTGCTACAATGGCAGACGGGGTGGTCGCCCAGGAGAGGGTGGTGGGTTTGGGGAATGGTCATGATGCATGCACCAGGGCCCGCAAATGGGCCCGATTGGGGCGGTACGGCCGCACCTCACGCGAGAGGGCCCCGATGTCCTGTGTGGGGTGAGACTGGAAATTCAACCCCTGACTTTTGTAGGCCTCGAACATCTGGCGGTCGACCTCCATCTGCGCGATGTGTTTACACTCGACATCAGCGTCCAGGAGGATGGTGTAGCCCAGCTGCTTGGCCTGTTCACAGAAATACATGTCCTCGCCCATCCTATCCGAGAACTCGAACCAGGGGCGCGACATCTTCTCGAAGACCTCACGTTTGATGAGGAGACACCCGGCGCCGATGGCGTCGACCTCCTGCAACCCGGCACAGAACTCCGTAATCGGAATCCACTGGTTGTCCTCGACGTGCCGGTAGGCGATGGGCAGGTGCGGCTGCATACGCCCGAAATACAACCCGCCGACGATGGGGACGTCGTGTTTTAAGAGATGCAGCAGGGCGGTCGGGGGCAGCAGCATGTCGTCGTCAATAAAGAAGACGTGCGTGGCCTGCTTATAGGCCGGGTTCACCCCTTCGGGGTATTGTGGTGGTCGCGGTCTCTCCGGGTGGAGGACCATGTCGACGATTTCGTTGCGGGCCCTATCCACATGCAGCCTCTCGACGACGGCAGGGATGGCAGGGACGCCCTTGGCGGCCGTTGTCTGGACCAAGGCTTCGTAGGACTGGAAGAACTTGGGGTCGACATTGCCCCCGTGGACCCGGGCGATGACGATGAGGGGCTGCGTCATTGGTAGAAACGTTCCTTGACGAGTTGGTAGAGGTCTTTGAGGTCGAGGAGGGTGTCGGAACCAATGGCCCCCATTCCACCTCCGCACGTCTCGACGTGTTCTTCGAGGCAATCAACCGCCCGCCTCAGAAGGTCCTCCACATACGGCGTCAGCTTCAGGTACTCCGCGTGCGGCGGCGGACCGCCAAAAAGGGTCTCCAGGCGGGTCATTTGGCGTTCCCCGTGACAACGAGGGACCGGGTTACCATGTCAGAGACTCCACGAGTGCCGCTACGAGGTTAGCCACGAAGGCAAAGATGACAACTACAGCTACCACATGACCGAAGTCGACCCCGAGGGCGCTGTACAGGGCTAGCGAAAAGAGGAGGACGGACCCAAGAGTGACTACCACTTCCCGTTTCTTGGCCTGTTGGTCCTCTTTTTTACACTTGTCGGTCATTCGGCGTTCTCGACAGCATTTAGTAGGGCTTCGAGGTCCTTGCGAACGTACTGCACCTCGGCCCTGTAACATACGGCCGAACCTCGCATGTAGACGGTCTCCATGTCGTATAGGTGGCGGACGGTCTCACACAGCAGATTCATTACTTCGGGTGTGACCGCGATGTACTTCCGGTCCCCCATGCCGGGGAACCCCGATTCCACAACGAAGCCCCGGTCCTCAAGCGTTTCCCGATTTGGGAACTGCGAGGGCAGGGGCTGGTCCGAGGGGTTCATCTTACTTCTACTTTCTGGAAGGAGTGCGCGCTAGGCCGGGAGGTTATAAAGGAGTTCCCGAGTGGTCCTCACCGCCGAGACGTAGTCAAGAATATGGACAGGCCTCTCCGTGCGGTTGTAATAGGACAGCACGTCGGCCTGGTTGACCTCGTCGAACAGAAACGTCGCCTTGCGTGTTGCCGGGTCAAAATCGAGGCCCTTGTAGGGGTAACCGGCCGCACGGAGGTACGCGGCTAAATAAAAGTCAGTGGTCCTATAGGGGTTGTTCACGGGTATCAGTCTCTATCTCGTCTTGGGGGATAGTGGGGAAGTAGTGGAAGGGGCAGTTGATGCAGTACACCATCGTGGCGCCCGGAGTGAAGAGGTTGGGCGGGCTGACGGTTGCCGTCTCGAAGCGGTGTTCGCCCCTTGGGCAGTAGTCCGAAGCGGAGGTAAAAAGGGGATACTGTCGACTCAATTAATGCCTCGGTCGGAATAGTAATGTTCCAAAAGCCGTCTGGCTTCTTTGATAAACGGCCTCTCCGTCTCGATTTGCGGGCTGCCTACATTATTCATCTTCGCACGTACCGTCAACTCTTTCTGGTAGCGTTTCTCCACCTTGTCGATGCGCAACGCTTCCAGATTCTCCGGGTTGAGGCTTCTGACGGCAAAGTCACAGACCACGAAGGCGGTCGCCAGTTTGACTTCGGGGGGCAAGTTGCCGATGGTGACCCCATTCTGGTGGTCGTACTGGGTCGGCGTGTCAGGCACGACGAACTGGAAGCTGCCCATCTGCGTGGTGCCCAGGCACAGCACCTGTTCGTCTTTACCCGCCTCATAGAAGCGGATGGTTTCGCCATAGTAGAACGTGCTGGCGTTCGACACCGGGACCAGCGTGCTGCCCGCCGGAAGAATGGCGGTCCCGCCCGCTGTCGTCGACACCACCGTGTTGGTGTAACCCGTGTAGTAGTCAATGTCAATGGGCACGTCTTCAGGGAAGACGGTCATGTAGCCAATCGTCTGGAAGACAAACGGCGACCAGTTAATCAGCCACCCCGCATCGTGGTCGACGACGACTCGCGACGGGTCGATAGGCACCTGATTGGGTCCGGGCAGGTTGACGTTGCCCGTGTTGGGCGGGAAGATGACCTTGATGGCGTTGAGGGCCAGGACGGGGAAATAAGTTTGTCGAGCAAAACGAGTTACCAAAGACGTTTTTGCTAT
>CAYMHP010000424.1:0-3615 GCA_964390225.1 uncultured Solibacteraceae bacterium | reverse complement strand
CCATAGCCGTGCTACTGATGCTGACGGGAGTGGGCCTGATGTCGACCCTGGCGGCCTCGATCACCGCTTACTTTGTCGGTCAGGAAGACAATGCCATGCTCCTGGAACTCAATGAACGGACCGTCCGAATGGAGAAACAGCTCGCGTCGCTGTTGGAGAATTCGAGCTCGAAAGCACACGTAGATAACGCTGCCTCGCCTGATGCATCACCAACTTCGGCCTGCGCCAGATGATCGGCGCCGCAGCCGCACCGCAACGAGCTACAGTCAACGCGCACAGGCCCCGGTGGCTGTCTCGAAGCGTCCATTGCCACTTCGAGAGATCCCGGAAGCGTAGACAACTCTACCGATTGTTTGCTTCCCCTCGCCGGCTCAAGTAGCATTGAGATCCTGGGGATTTGAAATGACACCTGGCCGGCTGTTTGTTCTACTGATACTCCTCTCGACCGGCGCTCCCGCGCAATGGCTGAACTTTGCGACTCCGGGAATCCCGCGCACTCCCGACGGCAGACCCAACCTGACCGCTCCCACGCCCCGCGACGGCAACGGCAAACCCGATCTCTCAGGCGTCTGGATGCACGAGATTACCCCCGTTGCCGAGGTGAAGCGTCTGTTCGGCGATCGCTTCGAAGACGCCGTCAAGGTGGACGTGCCCGGAATGGAGATTGGCACCCAGCACAAATACGCCTTCAACATCCTGTTCGACTTCAAGCCGGAAGAATCGCCGATGCGTCCCGAAGCCGCCGAACTCATGCGCCGCAGCGCGTTCGGCCGCGACCCCGCCAGAGTTTGTGATAGCATCCCCGGCATTCCTCTCGCCGATCTGCTCTCCGAACCGATCAAGATTGTTCAATCACCGCGGCTCACCGTGCTCATGTATGAAGCCGGGAACTCCCATCGCCAGATCTATACGGACGGCCGCCGGCTGCCTGAGGAGTTTTCGCTCCCGGCCTGGCTGGGTTACTCCGTGGGGCATTGGGAAAAGGACACGCTGGTCGTGGAGACCACCGGCTTCAATGACAAGACTACGCTCGATGCGGCCGGCCACCCGCATAGCGATGCCCTCCGCGTGACCGAGCGATACCACCGCCGCGATTTTGGCCACCTGGATGTCGAAATGACCTTCGACGACCCAAAGATGTACACCCGCCCGTTTAGTATCAAAGTTCCTCACGACCTTTTGGCTGACGCCGACATCTTCGAAAGCTTCTGCGAAAACGAGAAAGATCGTGCCCATCTCGGCAAACCGTAAGACAAGTCTCCGGCACCGAGGTGCGATGCTTCGCGCGATTCGTGCGCTCGCGTGCTGCGCCAAATCGCCTGCGCCGCCGCGAACGCCATGGCCGCAACCGTAACAGCAACAGTGAGCCCGCGCAGGCGCGCCGCGGCGGCCGCCGAGACGCCAACGCCAGTGGCCGCGGTGAGCCACGCGGCGAGGCACAACGGGCATTTCGGCAACAACACGATTGCGGCCCCGGACAGTATGGAAGCGCCGGCCCCGGAGAGCCGCCGGGCGAGGCGGCCGGATGGCCTCTCGCCCAAGCAGCACTGGCCCTTCATCACGCCCGCTCCTCGTCTTTGCAACACGAGCCAGTTTCGCGCGGCTTCTCATATCCGGCCGAGGGATCGAGCACGTAATCGTCGCCGTACCGGTCGTGGTGCCGGACCCACGCCATGGTGAACGCCAGGCCATCTTCGTCGCGGCCCTTGGGAACCAAGTCGAGAAACTGATATGTGCCGACCAATGGGTCGAGGCCTCGGGCGTATGTGGAGTAGGTGTGGAAAACCTTCCCGGTCTCGTCCTTGTAGAACACGCTCAGGCCGGGCGCTTCCTCGGCTCCGAAATGCCGCTTGCCATAGTTGTAATTGACCTCGCCCGCAAGTTCCTCGTTCGTGAAGTGCACTCCGTAGTCGCGCTGGAAATCATTGCTGAACGCCGAAACCCAGTGGAAACGCCAACCCATGCGTTTTTGAAATGCCTGGATGCGCGGCATGGGCGCGCGCGAGACTACCGCGAACGTAACGTCGCGATGCGCCAGGTGAATCCGCGTAGCATCGAAGTGGTCGGCCAGAAACGAACAGCTTTTGCATCCTTCTTCCCAGTTCGGTCCGAGCATGAAATGGTAAACGATCAGCTGGTTGCGGCCGGCGAACAGGTCCGCGAGCGTCTCCGGGCCGTACGGGCCTTCGAAGACGTAATTCTTCTCGACTCTCTCCCACGGCAGTTCGCGGCGCTGCCGGAGCAGTTCATCCCGCCGCCGGGTGAATTCCTTCTCGGCTTCCAGGTGCGCCATGCGCGCCTTCAGCCATTCCTCTTTCGATACCACGTTGTGGCGAGCTTGCGTTGCAGTCATCGGATTCTCCTCTTTGAGTTTGGGCACGGACACACGTCTCCTCTCTGGTCCGTGCGGGGTTATCGGTTAGCCCGTACGCGGGCGCTTCTTCGCTTTTGCTTGGTCAGCGTGGGCTTCGGCGTCTTCTTTGATGCGCAGCAGGTGGCTCGCCCACAACTCTTCGAAGCGGCCGACCCAGCGCTCGTAGATCTGCCGGATGGGCACCACGTTCAAAGAGTTGATGCGCTGCCGGCGCTCCTCACGCGTGTGAATCAGGCCGGCCTCACGGAGCACCTCAATGTGCTTCATCACACCGAAGCGGCTCAGGTGCGGAAAACCCTGCACGATCTCGGTGGTAGTGCGAGGACCCTGGCGCAGCAGATCGAGAATCGCGCGTCGGGTGCCGTCAGACAATGCTTTCCACACGCCATCGAGATCGTCGTCGGGCATTTAGCTCCGTTGTGCGTTGGCGCGCGCGGCGCAATCCTGGGCGATGCCCTTCAGGATGTGCTGCCATCCGGTGCTCACGTTTTGCCGGTGAACCGGGTCGATGAAACCGATGGCGCGGTGATGGAAATCGACGTGCGTCCCGCCGGGCCGCTGTTCGAGTTTAACTTCGACGTGGTTCAGGGCCGGGTAGGACATGAACATGGACCCACTCAGTTCCAGCAGCACCGGCGGCTTGATCACCTGCACGTGTCCCCACAAGTGGCCGACCCCGTTACCGCGGTCCCGAAACCAGCGGCCGCCCGGCCACTGCTCCAGCGTCATCTGCATCGATTCGCCTTGCGCGTTCGTGCTGCCCTCGCCCAACCGGTGCAGCACGCTGCGGTAGACGTCTCCAATGTCGGCCTTGATGTCAATACTCTCGGTAATGTCTAGCGTCAGATCGTCAAGTGTCATGATTACGAATTCCCTCCTCACGTGACTTTATAGTAACGTGACTTTTTAGTCACGTCAAGACAAATTTTCGGGCCCTTGCTCGCCCGGCCGCTAATGATACCTACGGCAGACGCCCGCCCTCACGGGCGCGGCTGAACTCACTTGCGCTAGACGCCGCTGGCCTGGTTTAATCGGGGCTTAATAACCGCCCGGGTGTCGCCCCGCGTCTATTGAGCTGAGGCCGGTTTCAAGTCTTCCCACGTTGATTTCGGGGGCACGAGTGCGCCTGCGTGCCGGCGTGGTCGAAGCGGAACCGGCCTCGAAACGGCGCGTTATAGCACGCTACTTCGCGCGGCCCTTGAACCCCTGCGCGAGCATGGGAACGGTATAGACGGTCATCG
>CAYMHP010000423.1:0-3623 GCA_964390225.1 uncultured Solibacteraceae bacterium | reverse complement strand
TATGGTCGGCGGCGAGATGCACTTCGCCAACGCCACCGAGCCTTCTCTCCCGGCCGCGTTCAAAGGAATTGTTTTGGGTATTCACGGGCTGAATGACTTCCGGCTGCGGCCGCAGCATCGCATGGTTGCGACACCGCTCACGCTACACGGTGCGCCAACCCGGAACTATACAGCGAATAAAAGCGGGAAGCACTATCTGGCTCCCGACGACTTCGCGACGATATTCAACATCAAGCCGCTGTACAGCAATGGGATCGATGGCTCCAGCCAGAGCATCGTGATCGTCGGCCAAAGCGATATTGATACCTCCCATCTGAGCGCGTTTCGTAGTCACTTCGGCCTCGGTGACGCATCGCTAACCACCATCCTGGTTGGCGATGATCCCGGTTACAGCGAGCAAGATGCGCAGGAATCGGACCTGGATCTGGAATGGGCATCCGGTATCGCGCGGAACGCGAGCCTGCAGTTCGTGTACGCCTCCGACGTGACCGATGCCGTGCAATATGCGATCGATCAGAACCTGGCTCCCGTCATCAGCATGAGTTACGGAGGGTGCGAGCCTTCGTGGAGCAAATCGGATGCGCTGACGCTGCAGACATGGGCCAAGCAGGGAAATGCGCAAGGAATCACCTGGATTGCCTCATCGGGCGACTCCGGCGCAGACGCATGCTACTACTACGGCGGCCCCAATAACAACCTGAGTGCGGCGGTGAATTTGCCCGCCAGCGTCCCGGAGGTCACCGCAATCGGCGGGACGGAATTCAACGAGGGCAGTGGCAGTTACTGGAACTCGTCGAATGACTCGACTACGTACGCGTCCGCGCAGTCCTATATTCCCGAAACATCCTGGAACGACAGCTCTACCAACCGGCCGGCATCAACCGGCGGAGGCGCAAGCGAGTTCTTCAGTAAACCCTCTTGGCAGACGGGGACTGGAGTGCCATCCGACAGCGCCAGAGATGTGCCCGACCTGGCCTTCCCCGCCTCTGCCCAGCACGACGGGTATATGGTCTATACCTCCTCCGGGATCGATGAGGGATGGTATATATTCGGCGGCACGTCGGCTGGGGCGCCGTCGTTTGCCGGCATCCTGGCGCTACTCAACCAGTATCAGGTCACCAACGGCTACCAATCGAACGCCGGGCTCGGGAACATCAACACCCGGCTGTACAGCCTGGCTTCGTCGGCGTCCGTGGCGTTTCATGACACCACCACCGGCAACAATACGGTCACGGCGACCTGCGTCCTCTGCAGCTCGTCTACCAAGTCGGTAGGTTACAGTGCCGGAACCGGATACGATCCGGTCACAGGCCTCGGGTCTCTGGATGTTGACGCGTTCTTCGCGGCCTGGAATCAGTGAGTCTTAACAAATTCGAAGGAGAATCCAAGATGAAGTTCATTACTTTGACAGCACTAGCATGGCTGGGCGTAGCAGCATTCGCCCAGGACGTACATTTCGACTACGACCGATCGGCCAACTTCGGCGCGTATAAGACGTACCAGTGGGTCGATTACAAGCGGGTGGACGTAGGCGACCAGCTCCTGGACCGCGACATCAAGCGCGCCGTGGACGAGCAACTCGCCGGCAAGGGTCTCCAGCGAGTAGATAGCGGCGGTGATCTGCTCGTCGGTTATATGGCGGGGATCCAACAGGAGAAGGCGTTCAATGCTACGGGAAGCGGGTGGGGCGGCGGCCCATGGGGCGGCGGCTTCGGCCCATGGGGTGGCGGCTTCGGCAGCATCAATGGAAGCACTTCCACTATCGATATCGGCCAGCTGACCATTGGGCTATTCGACCCATCGATGAAACAACTGGTCTGGCGCGGCGCCGCGTCCAAGACGCTCAATCTCAGCAAAGATTCCGACAAGAACTATCGCAACCTCGAGAAGGCGATGGCCAAGCTGTTCAAGAATTATCCTCCTGGCCTTGGCAAGAAATAACCGCTGCTCGGATGCGCTCGCGCGACGAACTCCGGCACTTGCTCGGCAGGAGACGTCGTGCGAGCTTGCTTGGGTCAATAGAATGCGATACTTCCGCGGGAGCCTAAGATGCACTGCTTGGATATGAGGACACGTGAATGTGGATTGTGTGGTCGATTAGTACTTGGGTTGGCGTCAGCTTGGTTTTGTCGCTGGTGGAAGAAGCGCCTGCCTCCTTCCGACGCAGATCAGGGAAGAAGTCTGACGTGACGCGCGACGTTGGTCGAACGTGACGCATGCGGGTTTCCAGCTCAACGGCACCGTGGCACAGTGAACGGTGGCTTCGGCACATGACGTCGGCACTTGCCGAACTGATTCGCCGTAACTGGCGTAACTCTCTGAAACGCAATTGGTTCAACTTTTGGCCCTTACAGTGCCATCGTGATGCCGGAGACGAAATTCCTTATGATAGGCGCTATGGGGGCATCCTCCACCGAGATTTTCGAGGCTGTTGTCGCGCTCTCGCGTTCGATTGCGGGCCGCAGCGACTTGAGAAGCCTGCTCTCGGGCGTGGCCGAATCTCTCGGGCGAATTGTCCGGTTTGATCATGTCGGGCTGATCCTGCATGATGGGAACGGCAACGCGATGCACGGGCACATTCTGAATGGGCCTGGGAACCCTGTGATTACGGAGCTTCGGTTACCGATAGACGAGGATCCCGCGGGTTGGGTATGGCAGAAGCAGCAGCCACTCGTGATCTCGATCCCGTCGGAAACTCGCTGGCCGAAGTTCATAGAACGCGCCGGCCGCGAGTTCGGGATCAGTACGATGATTCTGGTCCCTTTGACTGCGGGCAATCACCGGCTGGGGGCATTCGGGTTCAGCTCCGTAGCGCCGCTCGATCCCAGCCGGGCCGAGATGGCTTTCCTGGAGCGGGTGGCCAGCGAGTTCGCGGTCGCGGTTGAGTCGTTCCTCGCCCGGCAGGAAGCCGTCCGCGAGCGGGACCGGCTGCAAACGCTGTTCGATATCACGAACGCAGTTGTATCGAAGCTTTCGGCAGACGAGTTGTTCTCCGCTATATCCGAGCAGCTCTCCAGAGTTGTCCCCCACGATTTCTCCTCGCTGATGTTGCGCGACGAGACCGGGTACATGGAAATGGTCGCTCTTCATTTCACCGGGCCCCAGCTTTTTGAGAAGGAGCAGGGGCCCATTAACCCGGAGGGAATGCCGACGGCGGAGGCGATCGCGACCGGTAAACCCGTAGTCATACGCGAGCTGACTCCGGACCTCTACCCGTCTCCGGATTATCGCCGGTTTCTGGAGATGGGCTGCAAGTCGGCCTGCTCGGTTCCGCTCGTCACTGGCAACGGCACGCTGGGAACGCTGGAAATCGCCAGGATCACCGACGACGTTTGGACGGAGGAAGATGTCGAGTTTCTGGTGCAGGTCTCGAGGCAAATCGCCGTTGCGGTGGAAAACGCCCTGGCCTATCGGCAACTCAATGAGTTGAAAGAACGGCTCGCTACCGAAAAACTGTATCTGGAAGACGAGATTCGGCTCGACAACAATAACGGCAACATGGTCGGCCAGGGGGCGGCTTTCCAGTCCGTTCTGAAAAGCATCCAGATCGTCGCGCCGACCGATTCAACCGTCCTGATTCTGGGCGAGACCGGGGTGGGAAAGGAACTGGTCGCCCGGGCCAT
>CAYMHP010000422.1:0-3633 GCA_964390225.1 uncultured Solibacteraceae bacterium | reverse complement strand
CCGCGAGCGGCATGGAACGCTTGAATTTGGGGCGCTTCGAACAGCACGGGGAAGTGATCAGCGGATCGTTCATCGCCCTGCTTGGTGCGGCGTTCTTGTTCTGGCCAATCGCTTGAGATTCCGCTGCCGCGTACGAAAGGCGCTTCTGATGCGGGTCCTTGCGTGTTTCGTCACGGGTTTCGTTCTTTTTGCGATTCCGTGTTTCGCCCAGACCGGTCCAAGTATCGGATCCGCTGAAGCGGCGAAAATTAACGCCGACGTACAACGGTACATGAAAACGAATAATGTGCCGGGCGCGACGGTCGCCCGTTGTTATAAGCGGTAACGTTGTCTATTTGCGTGGATATGGCGTTCGTGAAACTACGAACGAATCGCCGGCGGACGCGCACACTCGCTACGAGGTCGGTTCGATTACTAAGCAGTTTGCGGCAGTTGCAATTTTGCAGCTGAAGGAGACGCACAAGATCAACCTCGACGCCGCCGTTGCTAGATACGTTGACGGCGTGCCGCACGGTAGGGAAGTAACGATTCGAGAACTGCTCACACAAACAAGCGGCATTCCGGAATATGTGCCCGGCGCTGCAACGAGAATGGACGCGCGCGCGACGTTCGCGCAGCTGATGGCGAGAATCGCAGGGAAGCCGTTGGATTTCAAGCCGGGAACGTCATGGGAGTATTCGAGCACGAATTATCTCATTCTCGGCCGTATCATCGAGGCGGTCTCCGGCCGGAGCTGGGAAACGTATGCGCGAGACAAACTCTTCATTCCGGCGGGCATGTATGAGACCGGCTCTATCTCGCAAGAACCGCACATTGCCGACATGGCCGTCGGGTACGCAATTGCGGATGGAAGAACGGTTCGAGCGGACTCGATTTCCGAGTCGTGGGCCGGAGCGGCGGGCGACATTGTCACGACGGCGGGCGATCTTGCGAAATGGAACAATGCGTTACGATCAGGGCGCATCATTTCGGCTGTGGATTACCGGTTGTTGAAGACGGCGTACCATCTGCCCAACGGTTCGAGCACGGGATACGGTTTCGGCGTCTTTTTGGACTCGCTCGAAGGGCAGCCGCGTGTATGGCACCCGGGAAACACGTTTGGTTTCGACGGCAGCGACGAAGTGTTTCCGAATCAGCAAGCGCAAATCATCGTGCTGACCAATTCGGTGGATGGCGATAGCGGTGAGATTGCTGCTCAAGTCTACAACGATGTATTTCCGCCAATCGCAGCGGCGAAGAAGGATGCAGCGGCTGAAGAAGACCCAGCGGCTAAGACTTTATACGCCGGGCGCTGGAGCGCATGCGTTTGCACCGCAGCCATCGTTCGCACGTTACGCGATCGCTATGGATGCGCAGGGCGTGCAGATTAAATTAATCCATAGCGGGTACCGCGGATGCACGTGGACAGGTCCATGCATCTATCTTTCGAATCACGGTGGTGCGCAGCATCTCAGCATGTCGGCAGCGTATCGCGATTCGGACGATCTTACGGTGGTATCGGCGTCCGATACGAACTACGGCTCTACGCGCTCCCCGTTTTTCTCCGCAACATGGGCGGGAGTTTACGACTGGGTGCACTACGGTGTTGAAGGTCCGCCACGTGACTCGACGCCGGCCGCGCACGTAACGGCGCCGCGTACCAGCCCACCGCCAACCCTTTCCGTAATCGCAACGGTGACGAGCTTGGGAACCGGGTACTACCGCGTGCAGAGTGAGCGCGCCTCACACTGTACCGACGGCACGCCGGCGCATGAAATACATGTTGTGGCTTGGAGCGATCCGCAGAAGCATCCACTTACAGATGCGACGATTTCCTCGCGAACCGGCATGTTCTGCACGATGCGGTTCAGCGAAGAATTCAGGGGCATTCGAAAACATTGGCCAGTACGCCGTGATTTGCGACGAACATCTTGACTTTACGCAACGTGTTCTTGGCGTCCCGCTCAGGCACTTCACGATCGATACGACCTATTCGGATTTTATTTTTCCATATTCGATCGATGCGTCGCTTTTTTCTGCATCTGCCGCGCAGGTACTCGTACCGGCCGCCTAAGGCGCGAACGCCTGATCGATCGTGCATTGCTTCGGCGCCTTATCGGGACGCCAGCGCATGAAGCGTGCGCCGTGACGGAAGCGCGCTCCGGTCGTGTGATCGTACTGCACTTCGACAACGATCTTCGGCGCGACGGGATACCACGGCGTCTCTTCCGCGCGCCAGCGGCTCGGACCGCCGGGGCGCGAACCGGTAAACCCGGGTTCTTGCTGGATCGGATGTAGCAGCTCGTACGCGCGCTTGCGCTCCGCAGCTTGCAAACTACCGACGAAGCCGACGTGATGCAAAAGGCCGCTCTTGTCGTAAAGGCCGAGCAACAACGAGCCGATCGTTTTTCCATCTTTGCTCAGACGAAAGCCGCCGACCACGCAATCGGCGGTGCGCAGGCGCTTGATTTTGACTGCTGCATCGCGAGAACCGAATGCGTAGGGCACATCGCAGCGCTTTGCGATCACACCGTCAAAAAACGCGCCTGTGCCCGCCAGCCAATCGCGCGCGTGTTCGATGTCGAGGCTCGCAGGCGAGAGCATCACGCGCTCGTGCGAAAAATTTTCCTTCGCGAACGACTCGAGTGATTCGCGGCGCGCATCGAGCTCTTCTTTGTAGAATTTCTGCTTGCGCTCAGCGAGCAGATCGAAAACGAAATATCTTGCCGGTGTTTCTTTCGCCAGACGCGTAATGCGTGAAGCGGCGGGGTGAATGCGCTGGAGCAGCGCATCGAAATCCAAGCCTTCCTCGCTATCGATGGCAATTTCGCCGTCAAGAATGAACCGGCGCGCGTGGAGCGCCAGCACTGCTTCAACCACTTCCGGAAAATAGCGTTCCAGTGGCTGTCCGGCCTTTGATTGCAGCACCACATCGTCGCCGTCCCGAAACGCGACGCAGCGAAAGCCATCCCACTTCGGTTCGTAGATCCAGTTCGCGCCGCTTGGAATCGTTTTCACGGAGCGCGCTTCCATCGGCTCTATGGGCGGGCGCAGCGGCAGATTATCGAACATGCAATCCTTGCAAGAACGGCTCGATGTCAAACTTGCCGCGCGTTTGCGTCAGCGGCTTCCATAAATCGCCGTTTCCCTTCAAGCGGTCAAGCGCGTTGAGCATGGTAAAATCTTGCGGCTCGATGCCCCCTTCAACTTCCTCCCACGTCACCGGCATCGACACACCGGCAAAATCGTTCGGGCGTACGGAATAGATTGAGGCCAGAGTCGAGCCCCAGCGGTTTTGATTGTAATCAACAAGCACCCGATCTTTGGGACGATCCGCTTTCTTGTACACCGCGGTGAGCACGTCTTTATGTGCCTTTGCGAGCTCGAACGCGATCGTCTTTGCCAGACGCCAGACGTCATGTTGCACAGGACCGCGTTTGATACCGACGTACACGTGCATCCCTTTGCCGCCGGATGTTTTTACCAGCGGTTTCATACCCATTGCGATCAGGGCGTCGCGCACGATCAGCGCACCCTCGCGAACTGCGGAAAACGGCGACTCATTTGGGTCGAGGTCGAAGTGCAGGAAATCCGGCTGATCGCGCGTTTCGCACAACGCGTACCACGGATTCAAATCGATGCAGCCCAGATTGA
>CAYMHP010000421.1:0-3708 GCA_964390225.1 uncultured Solibacteraceae bacterium | reverse complement strand
CACCTCGCGATACAGCATGGCCTGCGCGCGTGGCTTGCGCGGGAAGAGCGGCGCGAAATGGCCGGGGTCCACGCTGCGCTGGCGTGCCCCATCGGGCAGCCGGCGGTGCTCGGCCAGGAAGGTGCCGTCGCGCCACAGGCGCACGCGCTCGTGGTGCACCCGCACCGTGACCGGGGCGCCGACGTGGGCGATGGGCACGCTGTAGCGGTTGCCCAGCACCGCCACCAGGGCCTCGGCCGAGACCTGGCCGGGCAGGAAGAGGCCATAGTCGTGGGCAGTGGCCGGCAACACCCCACCGTGGGCCGCTTCCTCCACCAGTCGCTCCTGCGGTGGCGCCCCGGTAGCGGCATTCGCTCGGGTGTTGGCGCTGTCCTGCCACTGCCCGCTCTGGGCCAGCAGATCCGCGTCATCGGCGAAGCTACGCCCCGGCAGGAAGGAGCCTTTGACCCATTTCACCAGCGCCTCCACGCTACCCTTCTGGTTGGCGGCCCCCGGATCGCAGGCCTGCGGATGGAAGCCGTATTCCCCCGCCACCTGCAGCAGCGCCGGCGTCCAGATGGGCTGACCCGCCGCGTCGCGGCCACTGGTCACCGTCTTCATGTTGTCGAAGACCAGCACCCAGGGCACCCAGCCCAGCGCGCAGAAGCAGTCCACCAGCCCGCGGAAGAGCGTCTCCTGGCGCATGTCGCTGGTCCAGCGCAGCCAACTCCAGCGGCTGTACTTGAGCCGGCAGGCCAGGAAGTAGCGCGTCGCCGGGGCCTGCTGCGTGAACGGGAAGGCGCGGATCTCGCCCCAATCCACTTGCAGGTACTCGCCGGGTAGGCCCTCGAAGCGGATCGGCACCTCCGCCGCCGCCTGCTCCTGCTCCAGCGCCCGCCGTACCTGGCGCACGATCTCCCCGAACTGGCTGCGGCTGCCCCTGTAGGGCTGCGCCGCATCGCTGCGCGCCAACTCCAGCATGCGCACCGCACTCAAGCCGTCCTCAATCCACCCCGCGATCTGCTCTCGGTAGGGGTCCACCTGCGAGCGCCGCTGCCGCCGCACCGGGGCCGGCACCACCGGTTCCGCCAAGACCCGTGCCACCGTCCGCCGATTGCGTCCCATCTCCTGGGCGATCTGCCGCATACTCTTGCCCTGCTTGGCCATCCACTGGATCGTGCTGCGTTCCATCTGCCGTAACATCCACTTTCTCCCAGTCGTTCTCGACTGGGTTGTACTACGGCAGCGCCCCCGTGGTGCACTCTTATGCCGGCACGCGGTGCACTCCTTCCCCGGAGCTTACACGGCGGGATGCAGCGAGCGTAGTGTACCACGTCGCCTCGTACCATGTGCAAGCCGTACACGCGGCCCGTCATACGCCCGAGATTGATGCTGGGGATAGATGATCACCCATGATTGGGCATTGTGCATCTTACAGGTGCTGTGGCGTTGCGATTGCTCCCCGGCTATTCTACAAGGAGAGGTTGGGCGTGGGCCAACGCCTCCAAGTCTGCGGGAGTGGCCTGGCTCTGTCCATCGCGCGAGCGGTGTGGATTGGGGGCGAGCACCAGGCTATGTTGAGACAATGAGGAGGTGGTTCCGTGCGCACGCTGCGTCTGCCCACGTTCGCGTATCCCTACCAGATGGTGATCTGGTCTTCCTTCGTGTCCAACACGGGCACGACGTTCTATAGGATGGCAGCAGCCATCGTTGCATTCCGCCTG
The DNA here is from genome assembly GCA_964390225.1 of uncultured Solibacteraceae bacterium. Taxonomy (GTDB): domain Bacteria; phylum Acidobacteriota; class Terriglobia; order Bryobacterales; family Bryobacteraceae; genus PSRJ01. Next base: position 2,005 of record CAYMHP010000421.1, on the reverse strand, counting down.
ACAGGGCAGGTGGCCGCCGCTGGCGGCGCCTATTTGTTCTCCTTGCTGCCGCGCCTGATACTGCTCCCCATCGGGGGGGCGATAGGGGATCGCGTCGACCGGCGGGATCTGCTCATCCGGCTGGACCTTGTCAGCATTGTCGCCGCTGGTCTCATGATACTGGTGACCTCCTCGCCGTGGCTGCCGCTGATGTACACCTGTGGATTCGTCCTGACGTCACTGAACTGCATCTATAAACCATCGCAGCAGGCTTATCTGCGGCAGTTGGCAGGGGAGGATCAGATCACGCACGCGATCACAAACTTCACGCTGTTCTCGCTGAAGGGATCTGAATGCGCGGGACCGCTCATTGCCACGCCACTGGTCGCGTTCGCGGGAGCCACCACGGGTTTCATCGCCAACGCTGCTAGCTTCGCGATCTCCGCAGCGCTGCTCGCTCAGCTGCCTGCGGGGCCGCGCAGTAACAAGACCGGCAAGAGCATCCGGCAAATCGTGCGCGGGTATATCGAGATCCTGCGGGACTATCCACGCGTCAGGGCCATCTGCATCGGAGGCATCGCGCCGTTCGTGCCGCTCTTCTACTTCATGGGATCCGCAGTCGCGTACGCGACCCACCTCGGTCAGCCGTCCTCGTTCATGACCGTGCTTGTCGGCGCTCTGGCCGTCGGCGGGTTCGTTGGTGGGCTCTGGGCAAAGCACGGGCAAAAGCACGGCTACCTCACCGGGACCGTCGCCGGCACAGTGACGATCGTCAGCATCCCCATGTGGGCGCTCCTCTCCTTCACCAGTGCTATCTGGCTAGCGGTTGGGGTCATCTTCGTCATCCAGGTGTTCGCTGTCGCAACCGAGATCGTCCTCGATGTACTAGCACAGCACACGGTGCCGGATCACCTGCAGGGGCGGCTGATCACGCTGATAATGTTGTCGCATTCCACAGGCCAAGTTGCCGGCGCCTTCATCGTCACGCGAATCAGCACGACCCAGGCGGTCGGCGGCTTGCTACCGGTGTCACTCGCAAGCGTGATCCCCCTCGCTATCGCGGCGTGCATCTGGGTACGTGCGCCGGGGGCGGAAGCCAACGCGCACGCGTTGGCTTTGCGACGATAGGACCTCGGGTGATTCTGAATCTTGCGCCCCGAGACTTGGACCGTGACGCGGCGTTTGGCCGGACAGGACAAGCACAGGCAGGAGTGTGGTTGGTCTGCCTGAGTGGGATGTGGATGAGGAGCACGAAGACAGTCAGCGGTTTGTGGTCGCAACGTGATAGGGCAAGCCGCCCACGGCATGCACGAGATGCGATCAAACGCGCTGGTCGCAGCTACTGGTATACTGGGCGCAGGCAGGTCCCGCCACCCGGTGCCGTCCCTCGTGCTGCGCGGTCTGCCCGTGCTGAAAGGACACGTGGTCCGTGCATGAACCGCCGGTCGAGCTCTCTGACGATATGCTGGCCGCGGGTCTGCGCACCCACTATGGGCTAGCCGTTACCGCGGTCACGTTGCTCCCGCTGGGGCACGACACTTTCGCGTGGGTGTACCGCGTGCGGACGGTCGATAACGTCTCCTATTTTCTCAAAGTCCGCACGAGCGTGACGAACACGCCCAGCCTCGTAGTACCGCGCTATCTTCACGATCATGGGGTCGCACAGGTCATCGCGCCGCTGCCCACCACCACGGGGACCTTATGGACGGAGGTGGCAGGCTATGCCCTCATCCTCTACCCGTTCGTCGAGGGAAGCACCGGCATGGACCATGGTATGTCGGAGCAGCAATGGATCGCCTATGGAGCCATTCTGCGCCAGATCCACACCACGGCGATCGCTGCCGAGTTAGTGCACCTCATGCGGCGGGAGACGTTTGTGCCCGCGGGAGCCGCAACGGTGCGCGCGGTGGACGCGCACATCGGCGGGCAGACCTTGGCCGACCCCGAGGCGCAGGACCTGGCCACCCTGTGGAACGAGCGGTGGGACACCGTCCATACCCTCGTGGCCCGCGCCGAGGAATTAGGG
>CAYMHP010000420.1:0-3710 GCA_964390225.1 uncultured Solibacteraceae bacterium | reverse complement strand
CTACCCTTACCCTTACAGGCAACTGATGTCCGGTCAGTGTCCGCCCCACGGCCGCCCCGCGACACCCTCCGTCTCTGCTGCACTGTATTGTCCATCGTCCCGCGTGCCCGGTGGATACCCTGCCCGCACGCTATCCACGCTCTCTCTGCCCGCCGCCTACGCTTGACACGTCTGCTACCCTGGTATCAAAGGAACAGGACAGTAATGTTGTGCGCGGGCCGCTTCCCCGCCTCGCGGCAAGCGGCGCCAAAGGAGAGGCAGCTAAGGTATCACCTATGGGATGGTTCGGATGGCGGCGCGGCGCGCGCACCGCGCAAGAGAACAATACCAAAGTGGCGGCTGCGCGGCGCGGGCGCTCGCTGCTCTCACTCAGCGGACGCCGCTACCTCGCCGAAACACCGTACTTTCTGCCAAAGGACGACCAGGAAGTCAACCGGCTCGACTTCCAGCACTATCTCTTCCGCTTCGCCCTCAAAGGCAACTACGCCGCGCCCGTTGACTCCCCCGCCAATATCCTCGACGTCGGCACCGGCACCGGACGCTGGGCAATGGAGATGGCCGCCCTCTTCCCCACCGCCAACGTCATCGGGCTGGACGTCGTTCCCCCGCCCGCCGACGACACCGCCTCCCTCGGCCACGGCCTCGACCGTCGCCCCGATAACTACCTCTACGTCCAGGGCAACGTCCTCGACGGCCTACCCTTCCCAGACGCCACCTTCGACTTCACCCATCAGCGCCTCCTCGTCGCCGCCCTTCCCGAAAACCGCTGGCAAGGGACCGTCGCCGAGCTGCTCCGCGTCACCCGCCCCGGCGGCTGGGTCGAGTTGCTCGAAGCCATTCCCACCCAGGGCGGCCCCGGCATGAACGCCCTCTACGAATGGCTCGTCGGCGTCGGCCTCCGTCGCGGCGTCAATACCCTCATCACGCCCAATATCGCCACCTTTCTGCGCAATGCCGGCGCCGTCAACGTCGTCGAGCACAACCTACCCATGGCGCTCGGCGCCTGGGGTGGCCGTGCCGGCGTCATGATGGAGACCAACTACTTCGCCCTGCACAACGGCCTCCGTGCTATGATGATCGCCCAGAACATCACCACCGCCGAAGCCTTCGAGCAGGCCATGCGTGCCGCCCACAACGAAATCGCCAACGGACGCTACATCTGGCCCTACTTCCTCGCCTACGGCCAACGACCACTCTAACCCGTACCCGCACGTCAGCACACCGTCGTGTAACGGCTCGCCGGTATAGATTAACCGCGGCATTTCTGCCGCCAGCTCGCCAATTGCACTCGCATCTCGGACTCTGCGCACCTATCGCAATGCCGCCGGCGTCCTCGCCGGCCCCGTCGCCGTGTACCCAGGCTTCCCGACAGCACGGCGTCCACCTACCGCGCACCAGCGCCGGAAAGGAACCTGACGGAGGAAATAGATATGGCAAGGCAGCGCGTCCGAGTCTATCAGGACGAACGCGGCTGGCGCTACTACTGGCGCGAAGGCGACGCCTTCGCCTACATGCTGCGAGCGCACTTCAGCGCCAACCTTGCCGCTGAGTGCCAGAACCTCGACGAGGGCGACATTGCCCCGCCCGGCAGCATCGGCACCCGCTGGACCCCCGAGCTCTTCGCCCCCGACCACGTCCACCTCATCGCCACCTACGAGAAAGGCCACCTGCGCCCCGCCTGATACAATACTACTGCCCAATTGTATATACCACCACCCCGTACCACCGGCGTCCTCGCCGGCCGTACCTCACCCTGTGCCATCGCGCCCCGCCCCACCGTGTCCGCACCCCCAAATACGGACAAATACGGACAAGTCCCGTCACGAGATTGAAAACTCATCCGCGAATCCCTTCAAAACTCCTTGTAATACTAGAATATATGTTCTAATTTGTTCTTAGCGTAGTAGAAACCTGTCTGTTCACCATCTTATGAAAGGGGGTGCGAATGCCGAGAAGCACGATGGAGCAACCTAGCGGAGACGAGAAACCATATCTCTCGCACACAGGCCTGCATAGACAGCACGAGCCAGCGAATCGAGGCGATCACCTCGGACCGTGCTCATCCGAGCACAACGGAGGCACCCCTCCAGCAACGAGTGGAACCCCAGCAGGCGGAGAAACCGGCGACTGGAATCCAGACGAAGGTCGCATCTTCTACCACGGGTACAAAGCGACCGTGCGAGGGCGGACGCTGCAATTCATCCTCTGGCTCGCCAGCAACCAAGCCCGCATCAACTCTCCGCACTGTGACCGCGGCCAGCTTTGGCTTACCTGGAAGGGAAATGAAAACGCCACCATCACGGGCAAGCTCAACATTGAACTCTAGCGCGTATCAGTGTACTGCGACTTCGCTACGAGATGACCCGCACTCATCCCCAATAGCTAACCGCTTCGCCTGCCCCAAAGGGATTAGCCCCGGCACTTCAGGCCGGGTTCTCGCCTACGCACCGATCTTCCAATACCATCACATCAAAGGACATCCCTCCCAATGACACCCAACCTGAATGACCCCGACCCTACCGACAACGACGACAGCCCCACTCCCGCTCTCGCCGCCAGCGCCGATCTGCTCGCCGCCGCCATCGCCGACGCTTCATCCGCCAGCGCCGCCCAGCCAGATGATCCCGACGCCCTGCTTGCCCTGCTCGACAATCCCGACGCCCCACAGCGCGAGCAAGCCTTCACCCTCTACTGTCACGGCTTCCGCTCCACCACCATCGGCAACGCCCTCCGCGTCCACCCGCGCACCGTCCGCCGCTGGCTCGGCGACATGCGCCGGCTCATCGCCGCCGAATCCCGCACCGACCGTGCCGCCGAGCTGCTCCGCGCCATCGAAAGCCACCGTGCCATCGTCAGCGCCGCCTGGGAAGCCTATGAGCACGAGCGCGAGCTAGAGCGCGAGATCCTCAGCGGCCAGCTCGACCACATTCGCCGCCGCGTTCGCCGCTCCAGCGGCTCCCGCTCCGCCGCCGCTCCCACCGCCGGCCCCCGCGACACACCAGATCGCGACGACACCGTGCTCGAAGAGCTTGAGCGCCCTCGCGTCCCACATCAGAGCGCCCGCTACCTCTCCGTCGCCCTCGCCGCCGAGCGCGAAATCGGCCGCCTCCAGGGACTCTACGACCAGATCCAGCGCGACCGCCCGCCCGTCCATGTCCACATCAGCATGGACCCCACCGGCTCCAACATTGATGCGCCTCTCATTTCCGCCCAAAACGACCACCTACCCGCTTGAATCCCGGAGGAAAATCGCTAAAAAAACAAAAAAGCGGACAAAACGGACACACCCTGCGGACACCAGCCGACCTGTATTCCCTCATCCGCACATGGTTGCCTCCGCTCCCTCTATGGTTCAATTCTCCTCCACCCTCTGTGTCCTCCGTGCTCTTTGTGGTGAAACCGTTGTCCTTCCTTCGTTCCCTTCGTGTGAAGTCGTACCTCGTCCCCCCTCCAATCTACGGAGGGGAGCCGGGGAGAGAGGTCATCCATGAATCCGGTTAATGTCTACTGGCGCCTCAACAGCACCCAGTACGCCTTCGTCAATAGCCCGCGCCGCTTCAGCTTCTACGTCGGAGGCATCGCCGCCGGAAAAACGTACTCCGGCGCCGTCCGCGCGATCCTCGCCGCCGTCGAGCGCCCCGGCTCTCTCGGCTTCATCGGCGCCCCCACCTACCCCATGCTCCGCGACGCCACCCAGCGCGCCTTCTTCG
>CAYMHP010000419.1:0-3764 GCA_964390225.1 uncultured Solibacteraceae bacterium | reverse complement strand
CCGCGCGCAGTACCAGCAGGTCGAGCGCTATCGCAACAACCCCATCGTCAAGCAGCAGCTGCAGACCTTCGTCGGGAACAACAGCACATACCTCTCCCTGCGGCCCGAGCAGGGACTGAGCCAGGGACAGCGCGAGGACCTCGTGAAGCGCTTGGATCGCGTGCGCAAGCTGGGCCGCGACATCGAGCGGCGCGCGCCCGAGGTCATCGAAATCCACCGCAAGCGGTTGCGCGAGCGAGCCGACCACAGGCGAGCTCCAGTTGCTCGCCGCGAATGACGTAGACGGTGGTGCGGGCGGCACGCACAGCCATGCCGAGCAGCGCGCTGACCAGCACGAACGGCAGAGCCGAGACGATTAGCAGGATCACCTGGGCTTGCGGCGGGACGGCGCCCGACGCCAGGATGCCCAGCAGCACGGCGGGAAACACGAAGACCAACGCGCAGCAGGCCGCGAGGTAGCCGCGACCGGGGCGCGGCCTGTCGATCAGTGTTTCCGAACCGTCCATTCCGTCTCGCTCCGCCGTCACCATTCGAGGTACGCGCCGTTCAGTGTAGCAGAAATCACTGATCGCTCCAATAGGGTAGCTGGGGTAGTTAGTTGGCGATGATTGTGCTCTTCCGTTACAATTTGCCTGCGATCCCTATGCCTGCAATCCCTCCCTACAACATGGCATCGGGCGACAGGAGTACATTGAGATGATACGCGCCCAACCTCCGTACTCGGGCGGCACCGCTGGTGGCGGGATCAGCCGCCCAGCGCCGGCTCACGCGCAATCGCTGGATGCTGAGATTCAGACCCTTGGACAAGGATTGATGCGGCTGGCACATCAGGGGAGTGGCGCGCTGCCGCCGCCGATGCCAGCGGGACCGAGCCCGCGACTGGACCGCGCGGCGCTGGCCGGACCGGCTGGGCTCGCCTTCGGCCAGTTGATTGCTGAGATTGGGGCGCGCTCCGCCGTTTGGGGCGGAAACCTGCTCGACGCGGCGGCGACGCGCCTGCGTACACAGGCCGACGCGACGCAGCCGGACGCCTTCTTCTACACCGACCTGCGCTCGATGAACGTCGTCAGCCATGCGATTGAGGAGCGTGTGATCGCGCAGCGCCTGCCATGCGAGGTGTATTCGGGCTTTCAGCGTTTGTCGCTGCTTAAGCCGCAGCTTCCACGCTATCGGGCGCTGCTCGAATACACGGCCAACGTCTGCGTCTATGGTCTGGACGACATGGCGCGGGCGCCAGAGGTGGCGATGCTCCAACACCCGCGCCTGCTTCGCTTCGCGATAGACCGGCGCTTCTACACGGGGCTGGAGTGGTTCTGGTTCGTCGTCGTTGATCACCCACTGCTGTGTACCGCGCTGCTGGCCCAGCACACTGGCGGCGACCTCTTCGCGCCGCGCCAATCCCACCGCGAGTACGCCGGCATCTGGACCTTTGACCCGGCGCTGGTCCACGACATCGTCGAGGGGCTGCGTCTGGCTGGACGGCGGCTATACTACAGCCAATGATTCGACCCGCATCAGCTTTATCGAGCGACCTGGGCATACACGGGTATCAGTGGGATACGACAGCCGACTCCAGCTCGCCGCCGCTGTCCACCAGTTCGCTTGGTAATGCCGGGGCTTGACGGCCGCGCAACAGCAGAGTGGCGACGCAGCCAAGGACTGAGATGGCGACGAGCAGCCAGATCGTGTCGTGGAAGCCGGCGGAGGCTGCCTGCGCAAGCTGGGCGCGGAGCGCGGGTGGAAGCGCGCTAGCATGGCTGCCAGTGACCTGGAGCGCGCCGGCCGCAATTCCAAAGGGGTGCAGCGCCGCCTGAACGCGGTCCTGCTCGCGCAGCGTGAAGAAGGTCACGAGCAGGGGGATTCCGAGAGAGCCGCCGAGGCGCTCCGCGACGTTGAAAAGTGTATTGCCGTCGGGGATTTCGCGCGACGCGAGGCCGGAGAGCATCGCGAGCAACAGCGGCTGAATCGTGAGTCCGACGGCGAAGCCGCGCCCGCTGAGCAGTAGCGCTGTCACCCAGGCGGGTGTCGTGAAGGTCACGGCGAGCAGGGCGGCTGTGCTGGCGGCGAGCAGCAACAGGCCGAGAAAGGCGCTGAAGCGCGCGCCACGTGCGGCGCCCAGGCGGTCGCCAGCGACGAGGCCGAGGCCGGTCACCAGTCCCTGCGGCAGCAGCGCCAGCCCGGCGACGAAAGGCGAGTCGCCCTGGATATCTTCCATGAAGATAGGGACTAGCACGAGCATAGCGAACATGACGACGGAGGCGAGGGTGCAGAGCGCGACGGCAAGCGCGGGCTGCGTGTGGCGCAGCAGCTTGAGATCCACGGCAGGGTGTTGGCTGCGCAGCGCCCAAGCGACGTATGCCAGCAAGAGCGCTCCGCCAGCCGCGAGATACGGCCAGACGCCGGGGGACGACCAGCCGCGCAGTGGACCCTCCGTTGCGCCGTAGATAGCGAGGACGAGCCCGGCACCGAGCAGCGCCATGCCGAGCGCGTCGAAGCGGACGGCAGCATCGGCAGCTTGGGAGGGCTGCTCCGGCACAAACAGCATGCCCAATGCGCCAATGATGCCGAACGGCACGTTGATCAGGAAGACCAGCGGCCACCCGGCGAGGTTGATGAGCAGACCACCGACGGTTGGGCCAAGCGCGGGCGCAAGAAAGAGAATTACCCCGGCCGCGGCAGGCATGTTGCGGGAGGCGCCTTCGCCGCCGAGCAGCATGTTCATGGCGAGCGGTACGAGCGCCGCACCGAGCGCACCCTGCACCGCACGCAACGCGATGAGGGTAGCGATGTTTGGGGCAAACGCGCAGAGCGCCGAGGCAAGCGTGAAGCCGGCGAGGCTGGCGAGATACATCCGCCGAGTGCCGAAACGCTTGGCGAGATAGGCACTCGCGGCGAGACCGGCGGCCAGCGCGAGCAGATAGCCGCTGATGACCCACTGGGCAGTATCCAGCGAGGCGTGGAGCTGGGTCGCGATGGCGGGGAGCGCCACGTTGACAACGTTGGAGTCCACCATGCTGAGAAACGGCCCGGCAAGCAGTCCCGCCATGGCGAGGAGGGGAAGGCGCTTCGGCTGTGCGATGCGTGTGGTGTTGGCGATCAAGGGTGCGCCTCGATTTCGGCTGTGTTCTCGCACATCATCTCTTCGATCCATGCCATCTCGTCACGATGTTGGCGCTCCTGAAACGACAGCACACGCTGCGCATAGTCCGGCATGGGTAGCTTCTCGGCGTCCACCATCGCGCGGATCTGCTCGTGGTGGTCGAGCGAGCGGCGCAGGATGCTGCGGCGTGCGGTGAGGATGTCTAGGCGCTCGCGCGGCTCCAGCATATTGAAGAGGGCGACGCGCACGACGAATTCGCTGGCGTTGCGGGCGACCTCGGGCGGAAACTCGCAGAGCAGGTCGTGCAGGACCTCGTTGCCGAGCGGTGTTACGGAGTAGATGTGGCGGTCGGGCTTGCCTTGCTGGCGCTCGACCCGGCGCTCTACGGCGCCCATCTCCTCGAAGCGCCGCAGGGCGGGATAGAGCATGCCGTTGTTGAGGCTGAAGTCGGCTCCCAGCACCTGCTCGACGCTTTTCTTGATCTCGTAGCCGTGCTGAGGGCGCACGGAGAGATACGACAGGATCAAGATGTCCACGTACATACGCCTGCCCCGATCTATCAGGTAATTTAAACATGGGTTGTAGTGATGTAAGTATTTTTAACATATCGGTTTGGGCGTGTCAAGAAGTAGCGCAACGGGCATTCAACCTAGTTGCAGAGGCG
>CAYMHP010000418.1:2609-3856 GCA_964390225.1 uncultured Solibacteraceae bacterium | reverse complement strand
TCGGACGTCTCAATTTCCGGCTCGGTGGAGTTCGAACGCGCACCCGGCGGCCGCGGGACCATCGTCCGCGTCCAGATGGACTACGGGCACCCGGCCCAGGCGCTCAGCGGCTTCGCCAGGCTGATCGGCAAGCATCCCGAGCAACTGGTGAACAAGGATCTGCGCCGGTTTAAACAGATGTTGGAAACCGGCGATGTGATTACAACCGAAGGACAGCCGGCAGGGCGCACGAGCGGTGCAACGTGGTTGGACAATATCGCCCGGTAAACCCCGAGGAAGTATTCAGCAGGAAGAGGCAAATCATGAGAGCGAATTGTTGGCAAGGCAAGAAAAAAATGGGCGTGGAGACGGTGCCGGACCCGAAAATCCTGAACAAGCAGGACGCCATCGTCGAAATCACCTCGACGGCAATCTGTGGGTCCGACCTGCACCTGTACAACGGCTTCGTGCCCACCATGCAGCAGGGTGACATTGTCGGCCATGAGTTCATGGGCGAAGTCGTCGAAGTGGGGCCCGAGGTCAAGAACCTGAAGGTTGGCGACCGCGTGGTGGTTCCGTTCCCGATCGCCTGCGGAAAGTGCTTTTTCTGTGAGCGAGGGATGACCTCTCTGTGCGAGAATTCCAACCCGAACGCCTGGATGGCGGAGAAGATGTGGGGCCATTCGCCCTCAGGCTTGTTCGGCTACTCCCATCTGCTCGGCGGTTTCGCCGGCGGCCAGGCGGAGTATGCGCGCGTGCCGTTCGCCGATGTCGGCCCTCTCAAGATCGAAAACGGCTTCACCGACGAGCAGGTCCTGTTCCTTTCCGACATTTATCCGACGGGCTACATGGCGGCCGAAGCCTGCGATATCAAGCCCGGCGATACGATTGCGGTCTGGGGCTGCGGGCCGGTGGGGTTGTTTGCGATCAAGAGCGCCTTTCTGCTCGGCGCCGACCGTGTGATCGCCATCGACCGCTTCCCGGAGCGTCTGCGCAAGGCGAAGGAAGATTGCGGGGCGCAGACCGTCAACTACGAAGAGGCGAATGTGCTGGAGGTGCTGAAGGAAATCACGGGCGGGCGCGGCCCCGACTCCTGCATCGACTGCGTCGGAATGGAATCGCACACGCCCGGCCTCATGTACGCATATGATCGCGCGAAACAGGCACTGATGTTGGAGACCGACCGGCCAATCGCATTGCGTGAGGCAATTATGGCCTGCCGCAACGGCGGGACCGTTTCGGTTGCCGGCGTTTACGGCGGTTTCGTT
>CAYMHP010000418.1:0-2599 GCA_964390225.1 uncultured Solibacteraceae bacterium | reverse complement strand
AACCGCTCGATCACCATCAAAACCGGCCAGACGCATGTGCACCGGTATCTCAAGCCACTGCTCGAACGCATCGAGAAGGGCGAGATCGATCCGAGTTTCGTGGTGTCGCACCGGCTGCCGCTCGACCAGGCACCCGAAGCTTACGATATGTTCCTGAACAAGGAAGACGAGTGCATCAAAGTCGTCCTGAAGCCGTAACAGCAGAACTCCGGCGGTCTCTCGCCGCCGGCGAACGCATCCGCTATGAGGAGCATTGCCAAGCCGCCGCTCGATGAGGAGCCGAGGTCTAAGCCGGTTGGGCTTCCTTCGCCTTTCCGGCCGCTGCTCCCTGGCCGTTTTTCGGAGCGACGCGGTCGTTGTAGAAGCGCTGGAACCGCGCGGCGTAGGTGCAACCTGCGATCTCCCACGTCTTCTGGAACGGCTCAGTCTTGGCCCATAACGTAAACACCTGGCGCCAGCCCATCACGTGCGGGTGGTCCCAATAATCCTCCAGGTTGAGATCTGCGTAAACGTTCTCCATAAGCTGGATAAGCGAATTGCAGAGGTAGAAGCTCTCCCGTTGGAAAAGCGATTCCGGCGGCCACGGCCAGCGGTCGAAGAGCACGGCGTCCAGATGCTTGAACGCCGGTTTCTCGCGAACGATTTCCATCACCTTAAGGTAGGCGTCCGCAAGGCGGGTGCCACTCTCGGTCACCTGTGCCGCCGGCGGATACCAGTAATGAAACACATCATCGAAGAGACCGTCAATCGGCTCGTTTTCATGTCCGACTCTGTAACGCTGGAAGGCCTTCTCGGTGATATGCAGCCCGAGCCGGCGGTAAGCCTCAAACTGGCTCTCGCTGAACCATTGGTCCCCGGTCGACTCATGCGGAAACTCCGGCACTCGCCTGCAGTATTCGAGGATGTCAAACGGTTCGTCGCCCGTGATGGTCGGTTTCAAGTACACCAGCAGACCGTATTTCTCTCCGTTGCCGTTGCGATTGGCCGCCGTAAAGCTCTGATTGGGGTAGTGGATCTTGCCTACGACGCAGTGGGATTTACTGCGTCCATCATCATCGCGGTTGCGAATCAGGTCGAGATTGATATCGATTTCGACACCGAAGTCGGTGCGGCACTTCCGAATGACGTTGCCCAGATCCTCGAAGACGAACGAACCATCCTGACTCGCATCAGAGGCAATGATATAGCGGCATCCACGGCGCACCAGCTCGTAGACGCCTAGATTTTCGAAGTGGCCGCCATCGGAAAGGTTCACGAACGCGCGCTCGTCGTTGGTGAGCCCGAACAGTTCCACGAGCGAATACATGACTCCGAGTTTGGGAGCCGGCCTTTTCCAGTAGGGAGTGCGCTTGGGCGCCACTTTTCTGCGGGGATTGCCCACCCACCAGCCCAAGCGGATGTTGAACATGGTCATCAGGAAGGCGGAAGCAGGCGTGGTCATCCGGCCCATGCTCGAAGCAGCGGCAGCCCCGGAGATGGCCATTGCAGTGCCCAGGCGCGGACCGCCGTCGTCGGGCCGGACGAAGCGTTCGGTGGGAACGTAAGCATCTGCATGAGTAGTTGGTGTACTCCTCTTCAGGACCGCCCGGTCGGCATCGTAGCCGCAGTATTTCGGGGTGAAGGTAAAGGAGGTGGCTTTGCGCTCCTGCCAGGCCAGATCCTCTCCTTTCACCAGATTCAAAGCAGTATTGATGATGGGGTATGGACCAGAGTAGTCGTTGCCGAAGCTGGTTAACGGTTCATCGTCGGCGGGGTCGAACCCGGTGAAGCTGTTCGCCTTGCGCTCCCGCCAGCGGGAAGCACCCAGGTAACAGCGAACCAGGCGGTTCTTGTAGAAATGGTGTAGCGAAAACTCGTTGACCCCCACACGCCAGGAGAACAGGATGGCGGCGACCGCCAGAGCGATCACCCACCCCAGAAGCAAAACGCCATGCGGGAAGGCACCCACATTCGGCCAGTAATTCAGGTACAGCTCACCACCGGCTGGCTGGGGCGACCGGTAGTGCCCCAGAATCCTGTGGAGCAGCATGGCGATCATCACGAGCAGGCCCGAAACGAATATATAGGGCGCGATCTGGACAATCGCTCTGGTTGCGAAGGACACGCCGGAAGCACCTTTTTTCCCCGCCTTCTGGAGCGCATTCGTCTTGCTCACGCCTTGGTAAGTCGCCCATGCCCAAGCCAGTACAGCGCCGTAGCCGCCCCAGCTCGCCACCTTCCCCACAAACCACTCGCAGGCCCAGGGCACATACGCTGCCAGGCCGAACGCCACCAGCCAGGCGAAGGAATAGATCATGGTCCAGGCCCGCATGCGGCTCCACCATTCGCGGCGCTCGTCGGGATGCCGGTTTCCGAGAATCCCGATCTGCACGTCGACGATGAGGGCATAAATCGTCAGCAGCAGTGGCGTGCCGAAGGTAATGGCGTGCCAAGGTCCTGAATCGAGCGAGTTCCACGTCACGAATAACTCTCCGAGCGACCGGCAGAGCCAATAACCCGCAAATGCGGCAAGCAGAGCGGCGACCCATAACGTTGTGTTGGCCTCCCACTTGCGCTCATTGGGCCAACAACGGCGTAATCTGCCCCTCCACTGTACGAG
>CAYMHP010000417.1:0-3860 GCA_964390225.1 uncultured Solibacteraceae bacterium | reverse complement strand
GGCAGCACGTAATTCGGATCGAACAGAAGAATCGACGGCACCGCTGCTGTCCCGCTCGTCGGCTGGGACGAGAAATTCGATGGATACGTCGGAATGGCCGCCCCGGTAAACGTCAGGGTTGAGGCGCTCACGCCGTTCTGGTTGTACGCCGTCGACACCAGGATCTGCGGGGTGCGGCCATAGAACATGCCATAACCGCCGCGAATGACCAGCTTGTCGGAGGAGAGCGGCTTATACGCAAACCCGAACCGCGGGCCGAAATTGTTGGTGTCGTTGCTCAGTGCGCTGGTGTCGAGCCCGAAGGCGGCGAGCTGCGGGTCGGGGTTCTTCACCGGCGGTTTGGTCAAAAGCGCCAGATCGTAGCGAAGGCCCAGGTTCAGGGTCAACTTCGGCGTAACACGGAATTCGTCTTGCGCATAGAATCCAAGCTCGGTGAAGTTCGGTTTGGTGGTAAAGCCCGGAGTATTCGGCGCGGCGAATGCCTGCACAAACGACGCCGGGTTGTTGGCGAAGAAATCCGCGTAACTGTTGAACGTGTACGACCCCCGCACGTTGCCCGCGAAATAATTCTGAATCGAGTTGTGGTTGATGTCCGCGCCGAACTTAAAGGTGTGGCGGCCCATGATGTGCGTCAGGTTGTCCACAAACTGCACGCCCTTAATGTTGGCGAAGCGAGGTGTAATGGAGCTCGCGCCAAACTGCAGAGCGGTCACGCCACTTTCCCTCAGAACCGTTTCCGGGCCGCTGGAATAGGCCACGCTCGGCTCGTCGTCGCGCATGTACTGGAAGCGGAATTCGTGGATCAGCGTGGGCGAGAAGACGCTATCCAGCGCCATGGCCACGGTGTCCGTATAAACGGACGCCGTTCCGGAATGCTCATAAGCGACCTGGTTGCCGGACGACTCCAGACCGACACCGTTGAACCTCTGCGCGTTATAGCGTCCCGAGAGCCGGTGCTTCTCGTTAATTTGCCAATCGTTCTTCACCAGATAGACATCCTGGTCGTAGGCGAGCTGGTAAGGAGTCAGTTTCGAGTTGAGCAGCTGGATCTTGGTCTGGTTCGCCGGATCGGCTGCCAACGCGGCCGGTATCGGCACCCCCAAAAATACCGGGTTCGGCAAATGCCGCCGTTGGCCGTCGTAATTGAAGAAGAAGAAATCCTTGTTCTTGACAACCGGCCCGCCCACCGTGCCGCCAAACTGGTTGATGTGATAAGGCTGGCGCGGGATGCCGCGCGAGTTGTTGATCCAGGTGTTGGCATTCATGTAACGGTCGCGAAGATACTCGAACGCCGAGCCGTGGAAATCGTTGGTGCCCGATTTCGTGACGACGTTAGTGACCGCTCCTCCGGCGCGCCCGAACTCGGGGGAGTAGCTGCTGCTGTTGATTTGAAACTCCTCCACCGAATCGACGCTGAACTGGTAAGGTGCCCGGCCGGTTCCAGTTCGCCCGACCGTCTGGCCATAGAAATTGTTGTTATTGTCGCTGCCGTCCACCTGCACGCTATTCAGCGTCCCGCGCAGTCCTCCGAAGCTGAGGTCGCCGGTGCGCACGTCCTGCGTCACCCCGGGGGTGAGCAGCAGGAATTTCAAAAAGTCGCGCCCGTTCACCCCAAGATTGGCGATCTGGCTGTTGTCGACCGAACTGGCAACGCTGGTCCGCGTCGTCTCCACCGCGGCCACGTTCGAAACCACCTCGACCTGCGTCGTGGCCGCGGCAACCGCGGGCCGCAGTTCGACGGTGACAGCCTGACCGACGCCGACACGCACCGGCCCGACCTTCACGTCTGCGAAACCTTTGGCCGTCGCCGTTATTTCGTAGTCGCCCACGGGCAGCAGAGTGAGCGTATACAGGCCCATGTCACCCGCAATAGTCATCCGCTCCAGGCCGGTATTTACGTTCTTCACCGTTACCAGGGCGCCCGGAATGGCAGCTTCGGTTGGATCGCTGACGGTTCCGTTAATGGTTCCGGTAAGAGCCTGTTGCGCCTGAGCAAGAAACGAGAAGGCGCAAGCGAACAAGACACTACGTGTGAGAAAGCGCATATATCTCCTGATAGATTTCGCAACTGCCTCGCGATGACTCCGGGCTTGTCGGCAGACCGGCACCGCGAACTGGCGCAGCCGCAAATTTTTTTAACAAACAGTGTAACCGCCTTTCACGACAATCACATTACAAATTGTATTGTGTCCGGGCCTGGTGGCAAAGTTTACTCCGGCTCTCGCACGTTTAGCTAAAGCGGTCATTCGCGCGGTTTCCCGACCCATCCGTGCATTCGCCAAGGACCTTCGCCGGGGCCAATTCAGCGAGTTCCGAACCCCATTTCGTACAATGGTTCTTTCTATGCAAATTCAAGAAGTGGTCGAGGCCGAAGGCCACCTGATCGACTCCCATGTCATGGAGAACATCTTCGATAAGGTGGTGGAGCATAATGCCCGTTTCGAAGTCGAACAGTTCCGCATCGGCCGAACCAACAGCGAGCCATCGTATCTGCGTTTGAAGGTGGAGGCGCCGGACGAGACGGCCATGGAGCATCTGCTCCAGGAACTCCTCGGTCTTGGCTGCGCTCCCGTCGATGGCGGCGATGCGGCTTTGCGCGAGGTTGAACTCGACAAGTGCGCCCCGGAGGATTTCTACTCCACCACGAACCATCGCACCTATGTACGCCATGGGCAAAAGTGGATCGAAGTCGAGAACCAGCGCATGGACGCCATGATCGCGGTGCGTAGTGGGCGCGCCATCTGCCGGCGTCTGCGCGACCTGCGCAAGGGTGACCAGATCGTAGTCGGCCTGCGTGGCATCCGCGTCATTCCCGAGTCCAAGGAACGCGACCGCCTGTCCTTCGCCTTCATGTCCAATGGCATCTCCTCCGAGCGGCAGGTCGAGACCGCCGTGCGCCAGACGGCCGCGCTGGTGCGTCATGCCATCGAAGAGAAGCAGAAGGTGATCGTGGTTGCGGGACCGGTAGTGGTCCATACCGGCGGCGCGCCCGGCCTCGCCGCCCTCATTCGAAATGGCTGTGTGCAGGCGCTGCTGGCGGGCAACGCGCTCGGTGTTCACGACGTGGAAGCCGCGCTGTTCGGCACGTCGCTCGGCGTGCGGCTCTCCGACGGCCGCCAGGAAGAGCATGGGCACCGCAATCACATGCGCGCCATCAATGCGATGTATCACGCCGGCTCGGTCCGGCAGGCGGTCGACGCCGGATGCCTGCGGTCGGGCATCCTTTACGAATGCGTCAGGGCGAACGTTCCTTTCGTGCTGGCGGGAAGTCTCCGCGACGACGGTCCTCTCCCCGACACCATCACCGATATGAACTGTGCCCAGGACGCCTATGCCGAGCAGCTCAAGGGCGCCGGCCTGGTGCTCTGTCTCGGCTCCATGCTGCACTCCATTGCTACCGGAAACATGCTGCCGAGCTGGGTGAAAATCGTCTGCGTCGATATCAACCCGGCCGTCGCGACAAAGGTGAGCGACCGCGGCACCGGCCAGGCCGTCGGAGTTGTTGCGGACGTCGGGCTGTTCCTCGATCTGCTTTCGAAAGCCCTCGCATGAAACGCGGCTATACCGACGAACACGCCAGCGCAGGCGTCCACGCGACGCTCCCCGAAATCGAGACCTGGCCCAATCAGTATCGCGACTACGAAATCGAAATTGTAATGCCCGAGTTCACTTCGGTCTGCCCGAAAACGAGTCTCCCCGACTTCGGCAAAATCGTGCTCCGCTATGTGCCCGACCAGCGCTGCCTCGAGCTGAAATCCTACAAGATGTATCTGCTGGCCTTCCGTGACCTGGGAATCTTTCAGGAAAACGTCGTCAACCGCGTGCTGCAGGACGTGGTAAGGGCGGCCAATCCCGTTTCG
>CAYMHP010000416.1:0-3861 GCA_964390225.1 uncultured Solibacteraceae bacterium | reverse complement strand
CCTGCCGCAGGCTCAGGGGCAGTTGTGGATTCCGTTCCAGGTAGCGGCGAACGAAACGGTGGGTACAGACGCCGCTTTCCAAGGCCAGGGCACAGGCATTATCAGCGGAAGCAGCACCGTACTTCTTGGCAAACGCGAGCACACCCAGAATGCGCCGCACGGCCACCTCTCCATCAGTACGAGGCGAGGGTGAATACAATGATGGCAAACTCTTTGTACAATCTCATGCCCGCACTCGTTGACCCGACCTTCGCGCTTCGGCTTATGGACCAGCGTCTCTGGAATGAAGTGAGCCTGTTCTACAAAGAGCTTCGTAATCCGCTTTTCCATGGCTTCCAGTTGGCAGACGCGACGCCCGACGCGGTGTTCAAGGTTTTTGTGTGGATGAAACAAATTTACGATTGGATGAGCGGGTGGGCGCCAATTTGATTCGCAGTGGCTCGCAGTAGTACATTGGCTGCCGTTGTGGTGGCGGGATTGGCAGGACCATGCCGGCTGCCAAGAATCGTGGGATTCTGCAACGAATATGTTGCGCGGGTGCCACTAGGAGTATTCCGGTGAAACTGAGCGGTGTTATATCACATGGCACATCGGGTTCGTCCACGGCAGCATGCTCGGCAGACTTGGCGCACCTCAGAGAACTAACCGGACCTGAGCACCAGACCACGGACCCGGACTTGATGGCCTGCGAAGTGATCCAGGAAGCCCTAAAGCACCGCGCACAGGTGCGCGGGGCGAGCGCCGGAGCGGAGCGTCGCTAGCATCTGCCGCCTGTGCCCGAGCGGCCTCCGAGCGCCCGGTCCACGCGCGACCTGGCTCGATTTGTTCCCGAAATCGGTCAGTACTCTGTTACGTCGGCCGAAGCCAAGCGCCGACAGCACTCAAGCGCGTCGAGGTATTCCTGTCTCGCGCGTTCCAGTTCCAGTCTGGCTTTCGCCCAAACGCAAAAGAGCGCGTTATCCTCAGGAAGGGCACATGCCCGCGCTCCCAGCCTTTCCTCTACGTCTTGAGCAGCGATGACACGCTGTCCGGCCCGCTGCATGTCCGCAACCAACGCAGCGACCGCAGCGGGTACGAGCGTGGGCGGCCATGGGCGTTACGCGCTGCGCGGCTTGGCCCAGTAAGCCTTCATGCGCCGGGAGACTTCTTGGCGCTCCGCTTCGCCCATAGATTTACGGCCCGGAGAAGCGTGGGGAAAACAATGCCCAGAGTTTTGCGTCATCATTCGGGTATGCAAGACAGCCTGGACGCTATGCAGACCACTTTGCGCGTCCTGACGGCTATCACGGAGCGGCGGGCTCCCGATCCAGCAGACATGACGCGCCTCCGAGAACTGGCAGGACCTGGACACGCTCAGACGGAACCGGATGAACTGGCCTGTGCGGTTATCCAGATCGCCGTCAAGCACAGGGAACAGGTGCGCAGAATGAACGCTTGAGCGGGCGAAAGAATTCCTGCTGGAATTCAATTGTCAGTTGGATTATTCTTACTGAGTGCAACTTGAGCGGGTCCTTCGGGAGCTACGCGCGGAGCGCGAACTCGTCGTTCGCGCCATCGAGCTGCTGGAGCAGCGAATCACCCCAAAAGCGCGCAGGGGCAGGAAATCAATGGACGCGACGGAGCGGCGAGAGGTCTCCCGGCGCATGAAGGATTATTGGGCCAAGCGCCGTGGGGCGAAGGCGTCGTGATCTGAGTGGCTCGACTGGTTGCCCACCTAGGATTCACTGCTTGTCGTAAACGAGTCCGTCTTCGAACTTCTTGCCTATTCACCGGGAGATCAAGGCTAGGCTGCGGCCAACCTTGGATGAACTAAAGGTCATCATCGCAATAATGGTCCTCGTTATGCTACTAGACAGGTATGTCGCCCTGCATCGTTGCAGCCCGCATGACGGCGCCGTGTGATCGGTGCGGTCGGCCAGCAACGCCGGTCCACATGCCACGTGGCCAGCGCGGGGTTTACTGTGAGGACTGCTGCCCAGTATGCAATTTTAAAGAAACGCCACCGCGCCAAATGGGAATGAAGGTGCAGGAGAAAGGCCCCTCCCAGTTAACCAAAAGGCACCTCTCCGGAGAGCACGGAGAATCTCTGACTGTTTCGCCCGGAATTGGCGGGCAAGCCGTGTGCCGCGAGTTCGTGACCATGCCGCGGAGAGCCCTGGAACCGCGAAACTCCGCCAATTCCAGCAAATTCCGCTTTGCCGCAAGTCTACCAACCGCACAGAGAATTGCTCGGCCCGCTGCCCGGAGCAAAAGTCTTGCTCTCGTCTTTGTTGGCTCGCGGTTTACGCAGGCGGGGGATGATTCCGAAGAGCGAGCACTTCGAGGCACAGGCGCGACCGGATCTGCGGGCGGGCTATTCCGGTTGGATGTTCGGGTTCGATGACTTTTTCAAATTACACGGCGACAGCAAATGAACACGCCAGTGAAGGCCCAATACCGCAGGAACAAGTCCTATGATGCTCCAAGGCCGCGCGCCGCGCGGGTCGCAAAAAGGCGTTAACGGTTATAGGGACCTTATCAATACGTAAATTTAAGACCGAGTTGCACCAGCCGCGGGGGCGCCGCTTGAACCACTTGGCCGAACGTGCCTGTCCCAAAGTCACCATTGACTGCAGCAGGTCCGAAGAACTGGGCATGGTTGAACGTGTTGAAAGTTTCCAAGCGGAACTGCAAAGCCTTTTTCTCCGAAAGCGCGAATGACCGCAACAGAGCCAGGTCGAAGTTGAAGGAGCCCGGGCCGTGAAAACCACGCCGTGGCGCCGAGCCGGGACTTCCGAGGGCATTAGTGGTGAAGGCTGACAGATTGAAGTAGGGCCGTGCGTTACGTGGGTTGCCGTTCAGGTTGAGCGGTTCTCCATTGTAGTCGGGCAGATCGAGACTGTGGTTGTTTACGCCGTTCGGAATACTGCCTTCTAGCGAATTGTCGCCATGCTCGGCCAGCGTTACCGGAAAGCCGGTGCTCGCACGGGTGATGCCGGAGATCATCCAGTTGCGTGTCAGAAACCGGGCGCGGTTGGAGAAGCGGTCGAGTGTCAGCTGGTAGCGGTAGGTGGCGACCAGGTTGTGAGTCATGTCCCATGCCGAAAGCCCGCGCGTGCGTTTGTAATTGAAAGGATCGACAATATCGGAAATACTGGATGCTGCGTCGATGGACCGGCCGAGGGTATAGGACAGCATAAGGTCCAACCTCGAGCTTGAGTGGCGGACACTGGCCTCTAGCGCGTTGTAGACAGAATTTCCAAAACTGCCTTCGAAATCGTCATTGCCGAAATTCGGGCCAAACGGCCCCCGAGTTCCCTGGATGACCTTCCCAGCAGCGGTTATATAAGTCGCATCTTCGGCAAAAGGACCGCAGGTCGGAGAATCAGGCGCAACCGCACTGGGACGGCTCAAAGCCAAACACAGGGCGGGATTTCCGGGATTCGCCGAATACACGACCAAGAGATGGTGCGCCTGCGAGCCGACATATGCCAAGCTGACGAGCGTGCTCGCACCGAGTTGCCGTTCAATTGAAAGAAAATAGTTCTCGTTATACGGGTAGGTGTTTCCACGATACGGCGTGGTCATGCCCGCCTGGGGAACATACGGCGAGAAATCAATGGTAGGGTTTGGATGGTGGATCGAGGCATTCAGCGGCGGAAAGATAAGTGGAAATGGTTGCACATGCGTGGCGCCGTCGGCCGCTGAGATGAACGGCGTAGCAAAGAGGGGGGGCGCTGGACTCGTATAGCTCAGGCCATAGGGTGGCTGCGGTTCGTCAATCGCGATCGTATTTCCCTGAATCACGGAGTAAAACATCCCATAGCCTACGCGGATACTGGTTTTGCCGGGGCCGCCAAAGATCTTCCCGAGCAACCCACT
>CAYMHP010000415.1:0-3870 GCA_964390225.1 uncultured Solibacteraceae bacterium | reverse complement strand
TCGAGCGCGGCATCGTCGACCGGATCTGGCCGGAACCCTGGCAGACCGATACCTGTATCGGCAACTGGCACTACAAGCGCGACATCGCGTACAAATCTCCGAAAATCGTGGTGGACATGCTGGTGGATATCGTGAGCCGCAACGGAAATCTGCTCCTGAATTTTCCGCTGCCGGGAACCGGCGCACTCGACGAGCGGGAACTCGCTGTGCTTTCGTCCCTGACCGATTGGATGGCGGTGAACGGAGAAGCCGTTTATGCCACGCGTCCCTGGAGAGTATACGGAGAGGGCCCGAGTGTGATGCCGCCGCCGGAACCGCAGGGTCAACTGGGATTCAACGAGGGCCGCAGGAAAGATCTGACACCGCAAGACGTGCGCTTCACCGTCAAGGGCAAGACTCTGTACGCGTTCGTGATGGGCTGGCCGGAAGGTCCGGCGCGTATCAAGGCGCTCGCAGCGAAAAGCGGACAACCGGTCAAGGTCCGCCACGTCGACATGCTCGGTCATAAAGGCAAACTCAAGTGGGTCCAGGGAGACACTGAACTGACGGTGGATATGCCGCCGGAAAAGCCGTGCGAGCATGCGGTCACGCTGAAGGTCACAATCGCCTGAGGCGCCTGGTGCTCGTGCCGAGGTAATACAGAACGACAGGAGATTCGAAGGTGAAAACGTTCCTGATTGCGTTGTTGTCCCTGGCTGGCTCCGCGTCATTCGCGCAACAGCCGGGCAGTCCTCCATACCTTGATCCAAATCTGTCATTCGAGAAGCGGGCGGCCGACATCGTCTCCCGGATGACTCTGGAGGAAAAGGTGCTGCAAATGCAGAATCGCGCTCCCGCGATTCCGCGCCTGAGCGTGCCTGCCTACAACTGGTGGAACGAGGCTTTGCACGGGGTCGCGCAGGGGCGCGCCACGGTTTTTCCTCAGGCCATCGGGCTCGCGGCAACCTGGGACACCGGCCTGATGCTCCGGGTGGCCGACACGATCTCCACCGAAGCGCGGGCGAAATACAATGACGGGTTACGCCATCCCGTCCCCGAACCCGGCGAAGCGGCCGGAAACGCTCCGGGCCGCAATGCCGGGTTGACGTATTGGTCGCCCAACATCAATATCTTCCGGGATCCCCGCTGGGGACGCGGGCAGGAAACCTACGGTGAAGATCCCTATCTCACCGGCCGCATGGGCGTCGCGTTCGTTACCGGCTTGCAAGGGAACGATCCTCATTATCTAAAGGTCGTCTCCACGCCCAAGCACTATGCGGTGCATAGCGGTCCGGAACCGGAGCGGCACGTCTTTGATGCCAGGATCAGCGAGTATGACCTTGTGAACACGTACCTGGCCGCGTTCCGGGCCACCGTGACCGAGGCTAAAGCGGACTCCATCATGTGCGTCTACAACTCGGTCGATGGAGTGCCGGGTTGCGCCAGCACCGATCTTCTGCAGAAGCGCCTCCGCGACCAATGGGGATTCCAAGGCTACGTCGTCAGCGATTGCGGTGCGGTGGGCGATATCTACCGGAATCACAAATATACACAGACGATGGGCGCAGCGGCCGTGGCCGCCGTGAAAGCGGGTACAGACCTCACCTGCGGAAACGAGTATCGGACTCTCGTTGATCAGGTCAAGACCGGCAACATTACCGAGGCCGAGATTGACCGCTCGATCGAGCGGCTGTTCGTCGCGCGATTCCGGCTGGGAATGTTCGATCCGCTGGAGCGCGTGCCGTTTTCCAAGATTCCCATCTCGGAGAACGATTCAAACGAACACCGGCAACTGGCGCGGAACGCGGAGCGCGAAGCGATCGTCATGCTGAAAAATCAAGGTGGATTTCTGCCATTGCGCACTTCGGTGCGGAAAATTGCGGTAATCGGCCCTGCTGCGGACGACCCAGTTGGCTTGTTGGGAAATTATCACGCCATTTCCTCGAAGCAGGTAACGCCATTGGAAGGAATCGCGCACCAATTCTCGAAGGCGCAAGTGACCTATGCCCTGGGCGCCACCTACACGCCCAGTAGCCCGGCGCTGGTGCCCTCGACGGTTCTGACGGGCTTGCAGGCCGAATACTTCAATAATCCTGACCTGCAAGGGCAGCCGAAACTCCGCCGGACAGAACCTCGCGTGTACTTCGATTTTAATATGGAAGACCCCGCCGTGCTTGCAGCAGTCGGCCGCGAGAAATACTCGGTGCGTTGGACGGCAACGCTGGCGCCGCCCGCGACGGGCGATTATCGGCTGGAAATACGCGCGGGTTTCGGCCGTCAAGCCGCCCCGGCCCGCGTCTTTCTCGATGACAAGGAGTTAGATTTCACCGCGGCCGGCCGGAACCAGGAGACACAAGTCCACTTTGAAGTAGGGCGAAAGTACGCCTTGCGTGTCGAATACCGGCAGCCCGGGACCGGAGGTGGTGCTCAACTCGCCTGGATTCCGCCCGCGGACGTTCTGCTGAGCGAGGCGGAGAAGATCATCAGAGATTCCGACGTTGCGATCCTCTGCGTTGGTCTGAGTTCCGACCTCGAAGGGGAAGAGATGAGAGGGATGAATATCCCCGGGTTTTTGGGCGGCGACCGAACCAGCCTCGACTTGCCCGAGCCTCAGGAAAAGCTGGTGCAGGCGGCAACCGCCACCGGCAAACCGGTGGTTGTTGTATTGACCAGCGGCAGCGCGATCAGTGCCAACTACGCCGCCGAGCACGCAACGGCATTATTGGAAGCATGGTACGGCGGCGAGGAGGCCGGGACGGCCATCGCCGACACCTTGGCAGGCTTGAACAATCCAGCCGGCCGTCTTCCAGTAACTTTCTATAAGAGTGTGGATCAGCTGCCCCCCTTTACCGATTACGCAATGAAAGGCCGCACGTATCGATACTTCAAGGGAGAACCCCTCTTCCCCTTCGGCTTCGGATTGAGCTATTCGAATTTTGAATATTCCAGTCTGAACGCAAAGCGAACCCAGAAAGGCGCCGAAATCCGTGCTACCGTCAAGAACACTTCGGCCCGCGACGGCGACGAAGTGGTTCAGTTATACGTCTCCGGCAGCGCCGAAGAACAAGCGCCGCTCCGAAGTCTACGCGCCTTCCAGCGGATTCATCTGCGCGCTGGCGAGAGCCGGCAAGTGACCTTCACGCTCGGTTCCGACGCCATCCCCGAAGCCAAGGTTGAGATCAGCGTTGGCGGCGGGCAGCCCGTGGGGAACACTCCGCACGTGCAGGGCACTCTGTAACGGGATGAGGCGTTATTTCAGGGCGACTTCCAAAACCTGAATCGAGTAGCCCGGCATCGTGTGCTTCAGGCGCTCGCCGCTGAGCGAAACCGTGGACCTCACGGGCACGATGCGTCTCGGGTCCTTAATGGTGTTCGTCGCCCAAACGGTGTTTGCCTGGAGTGTGTCGAGCTGGACAGTATGGTCTCCGGTGCCAAGCCCGTTGAAAGTAATCGCGACCGGCTGCACGGTGGACGACGCATTCACCAATTTCAGGCACACTTTCTTCGACGTCGCCGATCCGGTGACTGAATAGAAGAATTTGTCTCCAGATCCCGAAACGGACGAATTCACCGTGTGATCGCCCAGGCACGAAGCGAACATGACTTGCGCATAGTAGCTTGGCGACCCGTAGCTGTTCAGCGAATCATAGCCGATCAGATCGGAGGTCCACTGCATCGCGCCCGGTTCGACATTCACGAACAACGGCGCGTACGCTGCCATCACTACCAGGTCGCTGTTTCTCTCCAGACCCGTCATAAATGCGGCATCCCCGAGCGCGCCGCCGAAATTCGGAGTAGGCCCGCCCTCCCGCGTTGCCCATTCACCCACAAAAATCTTCGGGCCGCTGCGGTCCGCACGATCGTAATGTCTGGATTCTTCGAACATGCCGT
>CAYMHP010000414.1:0-3990 GCA_964390225.1 uncultured Solibacteraceae bacterium | reverse complement strand
GGGTCGACTGCAGCACGGCGCTGCGCCGCTGGCCCTGTTGGGGGTGGGCCCCTCACCGGCTGAGGACGGTCATCCGCCTGGAGGTTGTAGGAGAAGAGCCCCAGTCCCGCCCAGGTCTGGGCGCCGGCCAGGCGGCGCAGGCGGGTGCGACGGAAGCCGAAGCTGCGCTTGAGGTGACTGATGCGGGCCTCGACACCGACTCTCCAGTTGCGCATGCGCCGGAATCGGCGGCTCTGTTCGTATTCACGCCGTGCCTTTCCCGGCTCGTTGCAGGCCGATCCGCTGGACACCGAGTTCGGCCAGGGCCAGATCGTTGGCCGCGGTGCCGAAGCCGCGGTCGGCGACGACCGCGCCCGGCGGGCGGCCGGTCAGTGACACGGCGCGCTGCACCGAGGGAACCAGTTGCGGCGCATCGGCCGGGTTTCCGCGCTGGACCTGGTGGTCGACGATGAAGCCGCGTTCGTCCTCGGCCACGAGTGCGGTGTAGCCGAAGTGGGTGGGGTGCTGGGGCTTGCCCTTGCGGATCGGCCGGGCGTCGGGGTCGGCCAACGAGACCAGCCGGTCGGGGATGGTGCGGATGCCCGCCAGTCGCAAGGCTGTCTGCTCCAGCAGTCGGCGGGTGCCTGCCGCGGTCTCGGCCAGCTCGCCCACCAGGTGCGCGAGCCGTCCCGAAGGCCGCTTGCCCAGCGCGCGCCCGGCATTGCACCGCCGCCGCGTCCCGCAACGTCGCGCCAGCCACGGCGGCGATTTCGCCGGTGAGCCGGTCGATCTCGCCCAGCGCCTGGCCGGTGCGCCGCCGCAACGTGCGCAAGATCTCCTTCCAACGGCGCCCCGCTGACCGGCTGCGATCACGGAAGCGGGTGCGCCTGGCTGCCCCGGACGCCTTGATCCGCACCACCAGCCGGCCCAGCTTGCGTACCCCGTGTTCGAACAGGTCGGCGTCCGAGGGGTGGTCGATGTCGGCTTCCATCACGGTCGTGTCGATGCGCAGCTTGCGGCACCGCAGCAGCTTGTCCTCGACCAGCTTGCCCAGCTGGGCGGCGTTCAGCTCGCCCACCGTCTGCGGTCCGCTGCGGCGCACCAGCTTGATCAGCGTGGTCGGGTGCGGCACCGGGGCGGCCAGCGGGATACGGCAGAACCGGCGCCAGCTCAACGAGTCCCCGACCTCGCGGCACAGGGTCTCGTAACCGAGCTGGTAGCGGTGCTTGAGATACGCAGCCGCAATAGCGTCTCCACGGGCACCGACGGCCGCCCCAGCCGCTCGGCGAACACCGCCCGCCACGGAGCGATGAAGCGCTCGTCGTCCAGGAAAGCATCGACCCGAGCCAGCTCGGCGGGTAACTGCCGCGCCTGCTCCGGCAACATCTCCCACCAGGTGTCCTGCACTCCCGCGACGCGCAACCGCCCCACCCCCGGCCGCAACGACTCGCCTCCACTGTCGCGGCCATGGCCCGGCTCTCACCAGCTCTGCCCAGAGCACAGCTCAGAGGCAGACCCGGACTTCTTCAGGGGCAAGTAGCTACGTCTCACGACTCAAGGAACTCCGCGAAAAGGACAAAGCCGAACTCGAACACCTCCGCGCCAGCGTTCTGGGGCTGGTCCGGGTGGTCAACCAACTGAGCCTGGAAGACCATCAGTTGCGCTGAGCATTGTCGTCCCCCGACCCGGTCCGGCCGGGGCTTTCCGTCCAGCACACACCGCCCCAGCATGGGTGACCTCTGGCAATGCCCGGGTGTCGGAGACGGGCTCTGGTGGCCGTCACAGCTCGGTGACACGTTCTGACACCATGCCAGTTCTTGCCACCGGAAGTCTCTTGATCACCGCTAGATCCGTGCCTAATGTCGCGTGCACCGACGCCGCACAAATCGAATCGGGGGAAGATGCCACGGGATTCCGATCGGCCGGCGAATTTCCATCCGGGTGAGCTGGACGCTCAGATCAGGGCCGGCCAGACAGTCGAAGCAGAATGCCTCGGACCAGTCGTCAAGCCGTTCCTCGCGGAGGGCGGACGATCACTCATAGGTTCCGCACGCATTGCCGTGGCAACGACGATTGGTCCGAACGGCGCACCGGTGCTGTCGCTGCTCGCCGTCGATGTTGGGGCATTCGGCGCGCTCGGTTCGTCGGGTCTCACGATCCCGCGCGCGGCCGTCAGCCCCGAAGACGCCTTGTTCGACAACCTGCGACGAGATCGGCGGATCGGTCTCGTGTACCTCGATCCGCACACCCGTCGACGCTTCCGGGTCAACGGTGAGGTCGTGGACTCCCGCACCGACCCCCTCGAGGTGTCCATCCTCGAGGCGTTCCCCAACTGCAAGAAGTACTTGGTCCGTCAGCAGTTGACGACGTCGACGCAGGTCTCTCCGAAGGCGGCGACCCGCGGCCGGTCGATCACTCGGGCCGACGCCGCCCTGCTGTGTCAGGCATCGCTAGTCTTCGTCGGCACCGCAAATCCGCAGGGCCAGCTCGACGCGGCGACCCGCAGCGGGGACCCGGGGTTCATCCGCGAAGTCGCGCGGAACACGTTCGAGATCCCGGACTTCGCCGGAAACGCCATGTACCAGACCATCGGCAACCTCCTGCTGGAGCCGCGGATGAGCATCGGCTTCATCGCCAGTGACGAGTTCGTCGTGTTGACCGGCTCGTCGACCACACACTGGGAGGACGAGGCGGAACGATCGGGGGGCAACGGCCGCTTCTGGCGCTTCACGCCGCGTTCCTGGCGGCGGGTACCGCTGCCGATGCCGCTGGAGCTCAGCGGTTACGACCGGTCCCGGCACACCCCCGTCCTCGATTGACCACCTGCCCCTGACGCCCGCACCACTGGGAGGAATCCGCGTGTCCGCAGCGCACGACCTGACCGACAAGGGTCAGCCGCCGTCGCCCGGCCGAGTCTGGGAACTCTGCGAGTTCTACATTCTCGGCTTCGACGTCTCCCGGCTGCTCTACGGGGACGACGGCCGCCCACTCGGCGAGCGGTACGCCGCCGCCCGGGTACGCGAAGGCGTCCCCTATGACATGCGCCGCTGCCCGTACCCCGGCTCTCGGTCCGGCTTCGAGATGAACGTCTCAGCGCTGCGCAGCATTCAAGCCGATTGGCCCGACGTCCTCGAGGGTGTCGCGGAGATCCGCGAGGCCTTCCACCGTCGGTACGGCCACGAGGAGCTGGACTGGCGCTGGGTGTGGGTGTTCGGCCGGGTACTCACCGCGCTCCCGACCCTGTACGCGCGGCGCTCCGGCGAAGGAAGCCGCACCGTCGTCCCGCGGCGCATCGCCAGTCTGTACAAGCCGAGCCTCGGCATGGCGATGACGCCTGAGTACATCATGCTCGCGGGGGACGACTACAAAACGGCGCCAAATCCGGACGACTTCTTCCAGGAGACTGAGGACCGCGGGGTGTTCCTCACGCCGGACGCCGCGTGCTCCGGCCCTGTGCGTCATGTCCGGGAGTTCCTTGAGGTCTGTCTGGGTCCACGCCGCGCGCCGCGTTTCCGGTGGGTGGCGGACCTGGTAGACCTCGACGACCTCATCAGCTACAGCTGGGCGAATGCGGAGCTCGAGCTCGCGAAATACCGCTTCTTGCTGGCTCTCGCCTTGCGTGATGGGCCGGACTGGCAGGAAGTCTTCGATTCGCCGGCCCCATCGTCGTTCGATAATCGCGCACTGGACGAGCTCGCTGCCCAACTCGATGAAACCATCGCGTACCTTGGATTCTCCGAAAGGATCGCCGAACTCGGTCGACGCGACGTCACTTCGTTGGCGGAATGGTGTGAGCTGTTCTCCGGCCTGCTCGTGCCCGTGCTGGAGATGGTCGACGATGGTTCGTCGCGACCGACGCTGGACACGATGGACGTGCGGTTGATGGCCCGTCACCTCAGTCACAGTTGGAGATCATCCGGTATCGACGTCGGACTTGAACTCGCTCGTGTACCCGTGGCGGGGCTGTGAAGCTTGTATGATCAACGCATGACCTTGATCAGCGCGGTGTCC
>CAYMHP010000413.1:0-3993 GCA_964390225.1 uncultured Solibacteraceae bacterium | reverse complement strand
AGCGTGTAGAAGTTGAAGGCGCCATTGGTTCGCGAGCCTGAAGCAACAGACGGATTGTAGCAATTTCCGATAGGACCTTGGGTTACTTCGGTGACCTTCTTAGGATAACGCGAACGGCACGGTCTCCATCATCGCTGGTGACGTAACGGACGGTCACCTGCGAATTGACTCGCGGCTTGCCGCCCTCAAACTGCGTCTGCGGTGTGACCAGGAAGGTCTTGGTCGACGAATTCTTTCCGAGCACAGTGCGGTTGACCGTCAGACTTTCGTCGCTTATCGACGTCACAACCCCGGTAAAGAATTGATCTTTTGACTGCGATTCGCCAGCCTGCACTTGGGGCCGCGGAAAAAGAGGGCCCGTGGCGCTGCTCGCCAGAAACGCACCGAGAACTCCGGACAAGAGAAACCGCACCATATCAGATTATGTGCAGGCGATGAACTACAGCTAAAGACGGAATTAAAGTTCCTTCATGATCGGCTGCTGGGCCGCCTCTAAAGTATCCGCCCGTATATCGCCGGCCGGCAACGTGATAACGAAGCGCGTGCCCTTTCCCGGCGTGCTGTCGACGTGGACCTCACCGTGATGCGCTTTCACGATCCACGCGACGAAGCTCAACCCGAGCCCGAGCCCCTGATCCGGTCCCGGCGCGGACCCCGAACCCGGTACCCGGTAAAAGCGATCGAAAATATGAGGCAGATACTGCTCCGGAATTCCACGCCCGGTATCCTCAATGGTGAGCTGTATCGAGTCGGACCCCGGCCGCAGAGTAACGCGCACCTCGCCGCCCTCCGGCGTAAACTTGAGAGCATTCGAGAGCAGATTAGTAATCATCCGCTCGATCTGCACGCGGTCCACTTCCGCCAGGCACCGCGAGGGAAGATCGGAAACGAGACTGATCTTTTCTGCCTCGGCTGGGATTTGAAACTGCTCCACCAAGTCGTCGACCACTTCGCAGAGGTCGACTCGGGTCTTCTGCAGCGTGAGTTGGCCCGATTCCGCCTGCGATAGCAGCAACAGCGCGCGGACAATCTGTGAAAGACGGTCGATATCCTGGAGCGAATTCAGCATGGCCTCGCGGTACTGTTCGGTCGTCTTGGCCGTGAACAGCGCCACCTCGAGCTGCCCGCGGATGGCCGTAATGGGTGTGCGCAACTCGTGCGACACGTCGGTCGAGAACTGCCTGATCTGTTGAAATGACGCCTCCAGCCGATCGATCATGCTGTTGAATGTGAGAATGAGGTAGTCGAGCTCGTCATTGGCTTGGCGCGTCGGAATACGGAGACTCAGGTTGGAACCGGAGATGCGTTGCGCAGCCTGGGCTACCTCGAGCACGGGGGTGAGCGCGCGTCCCGCCATAAACCAGCCCAGCAAGGAGCCCAAAATCAGCGCGGCCGGGATGATGCCCGAGTAAATCCACGTAAACTCGTGAAGGATGTTGTTGTTAGCCGCGAGCGGAGTGCCCAGCGCCACGTAGTACGGCGCATGGTGCCCTTCATCGAATACGATTCCGGCCCGGATCAGGTAAGCCGCTCCATGCTTATCGCGGCGCTCATACCAGAATGGCTTTCCGCCGCCTTCGGCCGCAGCCGAGGCCAAGGCCGACCGCACAGCTTCCTGAATGGAGGAAGGCGGGTCAATTCCCATGCTCTGGTAATCCGTGGATGCCTGAACCATCGTGCCGCGCGAATCCGCCAGCAGGTAAACGCGGCGGATGCGATTCACAATCAGGCTCTCGTCGGGATCCTGGTCATCGTAGTACCAATGAGGGCCGTCCTTCTCGATCCGCAGGTAGCCTTTCATCGCGGCCCACTCCTGGTCCAGGATGGCGTGCACCTGGTCGTCGAGTGTACCCGCCAGCCGTTCCCGGAACAGGCTGGCAACCCCGACCAGCAGCAGTGTGAACAGGATCGCGTAGCTGGCGGTCAGGCGAAACCGCAGTCCCCGGGTGATGCGCCGGTGAGTGCTTTTCTTGGCCAAGCTAGACCTGCCGCTCGGAGGCTGGCTCGACCGGCCGCTCCGCCGGCTTGTCGGGCGCCTCGATCATGTAACCGATTCCGCGCACGGTCTGAATGAGCTTTTGGGGAAAGCGGTCATCGATCTTGCTGCGCAGATGGCGAATATAAACGTCGACGATATTGGTCAAACCGTCGTAATCCATGTCCCAGACATGTTCCACGATCATGGTGCGGCTCAGCGGGCGGCCCTTGTTCCGCATCATATATTCCAGGATTCCGAATTCCTTCGGCGCGAGTTCGATATTTTCGTTGGCGCGCGTGACTTTCCGCCGGATGCAGTCCAGGGAAAGATCGGCCACCTGGAGCCGCTCCGGAGCGGGCTGACCGCGCCGCAGCAGTGCACGAACCCTGGCCAGCAGTTCCACGAACGCGAACGGCTTGACGAGGTAATCGTCGGCGCCCTGTTCGAGGCCTTTCACGCGGTCGTCGAGCGTGCCGCGAGCGCTGAGGATGAGCACCGGAGGGCCGAGTTTCCGGTTACGGACCTTCTCAAGCACCTGCAGGCCATCCATGTCCGGAAGCATCAGATCGAGGATGACCAGGTCGTAGTCGGCCGCGTGGACACATTCCAGGGCCTGCCCACCGGTGGCGGCTAGGTCTACGGCGTAACCCGCACCTTGCAATCCCCGGGAGAGAAAGTCGGCGATTCGTTTTTCGTCCTCGACGACCAGAATTCTCATTGTTTTCAGCTTAGCGCAGGAGCAGCCGGGCTATGGGGGAGGCGCTACTTAAAGCGCAGCGTGATGCGGTTTTCCTGTCCCCCGTAAGTCAGCTCCAAGTCTTTCATCTTCTGTTTTTCCATAGGGAAATAGACCAAGCCCGAGACCGGCTTGTCGGTCTTGCCCTCGGGCAGCATTTTATCCGTCAGCAGCTTCTTCAACGGGTTGTTGTCCGGGTCGTGATTCTGCTGGCGAACCGGGCTGTTTGGCTCCGCGGATTTACCCGCGCCTACGCCGCCCACGATGCTTGGCAGACCCAGGCCGACCATGCCTGGCGAGGCTGCTCCCTGCTGCCCCTTCTGCGAAATGATCAAAGCGCCGCCGCCGGCAATCTCGCTTGGCGCAAATGGCTTTGTTCGGTCACCGTCTTTGTCGGTTCGGAGCTGAAAATCGTCTCTATCGACCACAACGTCCTTGCCATATTTGGGTTCGACCTTCACGTCGGCGATGAAGTAATGGCCATCCAGGTCGTTCCCGATCAGTTCCTTAATGGATTCCCGGTCGATGTGGAGCGTCACGGTCAGGATCAGATCCTGATTCTCACCCTTCGAAGTCGCGACGGTGTTTTTGGCGGCGGTGGATGCCAGAACCGTCAAGAACAGCAAAGAGAAAACGCGGAATGCCATGCAGGAGCCCTCTCTGTTGATTTTACCGCCTGATTTTGCGGGCCTCAGGTTACAATAAAGCGTCACTTTTACAGGAGAAGTGCCCCCCATGGATGAAAAAGAGCGAGCACGCGCCCTAGACCTCACGCTCGGCCAAATTGAGAAACAGTTTGGCAAGGGCTCGATCCTCCGTCTCGGATCGAAAGACGCCATAGTTCCAGTCTCGGTGATCTCGACGGGCTCGATCTCGCTGGATGCGGCGTTGGGTGTCGGCGGGCTCCCACGTGGCCGCATTTGCGAGATCTTCGGGCCGGAATCTTCCGGTAAAACCACCATCGCGCTACAGGTAATCGCGGAGGCGCAGAAGAAGGGCGGCATCGCGGCATTTATCGACGTAGAACATGCGCTCGACCCGATCTACTCCCGTAAGCTGGGCGTTGATATAGACAACCTACTGGTGTCGCAGCCCGATTACGGCGAGCAGGCGCTGGAGATCACCAATCACTTGGTGTCGTCCGGCCAAATCGACGTGCTGGTGGTCGATTCGGTGGCCGCGCTAGTTCCCAAAGCCGAGTTGGATGGCGAGATGGGCGACAGCCATATGGGCGTACAGGCGCGGCTGATGTCGCAGGCTCTGCGGAAGCTGACCGGCA
>CAYMHP010000412.1:0-4011 GCA_964390225.1 uncultured Solibacteraceae bacterium | reverse complement strand
AGATGAGCAGCCGCAGCAAGGGCAGTTTCGTGAAAGTAAACTGCGCGGCAATCCCTGCCAGCCTCCTCGAAAGCGAGCTGTTTGGGCATGAGAAGGGCTCGTTTACGGGAGCGGTGGCGCAGAAGATCGGACGCTTCGAACTGGCGCACCATGGAACGCTGTTCCTCGACGAGATCGGCGAAATGCCGCTCGAACTCCAGCCGAAGCTGCTGCGCGCCATACAGGACCAGGAGTTCGAGCGGGTCGGCGGCAATCGCACCATCCGGACGAACGTCCGGTTTATCGCCGCCACCAATCGCGACCTGCGGGCGATGGTCGAGGAGAATCGGTTCCGGTCGGACCTCTACTACAGGCTGCACGTATTCCCGCTGAATGTTCCCCCCTTGCGGGAGCGCCGCGAGGATATTCCCTTGCTCACCCGCTACTTCGTGCAGAAACACGCGCAGCGCATGGACCGCAAAATCGAACGAATTCCAAAGCAGGCATTGGAGGCGCTCACGAATTACGAGTGGCCCGGCAATATCCGCGAACTGCAAAACCTGATCGAACGGTCGGTGATTTTGAGCAACGGGCCTGAGCTCACGGTTGCGCTGCCGGAGATCAGCGGCAGGTCCAGCCCGGCGGCCCTCTACGGCAGGGTTTCGCATAATTCCGAAGCCGCCGAGCGCGCGCGAATCCTGCAGGCCTTGAAGGAAGCGAACGGAATGGTCGGTGGGCCGAACGGCGCAGCCGCCCGGCTCGGCCTGAAGCGGACGACTATGCAATCCCGCATGCGGAAATTCAATATCGGACGCCTTTATCAATGAGGCGCCGGCCGCTGGCTATTTCACTGCCGCGGCTTTTCCGTTGGTAAGGGCATATTTAACGAAGGGGGTGTCGCTTGGGCCGTCGAGTTGCTAAAATCCCTGTCCAAGGCTTTGGCCTAAGCGTTTCGTTCTAGCACGGGACAGCGACTTTCGAATAGCTGCGCTTGACCGTCATGAGCGCCGACATCTCGCAGATTCCGATTCTCGGGCCCGAGAATTCCGTCGGTTGGGAAACAAGATGACCCGCTGGCTTCAACTGCGCAAAGGCCGGCTGTTTCGGCTGGTTCTTACCATCTTGATTGCCGCCTCGAGCCCTCAGTGGGCAAGAGCGCAGACTCCATTGCCCGCAAATCCGCGAATTATTCACCAATTGTGGACTTTTAAAGAAGGGGCGCCGGAGTCAGTCGAGGCTCTCGCGCAAACGGCTGACGGTTACCTTTGGTTGGGCACTCCATCCGGACTGTATCGCTTCGATGGTCTCCGCTTCGAACTTTTCCGGCCGGCGTTTGGCGATCCACTTCTGTCGACCGAGTTCCAGAGGGTACGCGGGGGAGCCCAATGACGGCCCGGGTACGAGGTTCCACTTTGCGGTTCCGAGACACCAGGGAGAAGACGAAAATGCGCGAGCCGCCGCGGTCTGACAGTGTTATCGCTGCAGTGCGACTCGCGGTTTGCACGCTTACCGTGTTGCTCTGGTCTCTTCCTGCCGTGGCATTGGACCAATCGCTGGATGTCAGCCAATACGCGCACACCGCGTGGACCTATCGCAACGGATTCTTAGATGGGGCAGTCTATGCAATCGCCCAAACACCTGACGGCTATCTATGGCTTGGCACTCAATCGGGTGTAGTCCGGTTCGACGGCGTTCGAGCGGTGCCGTTATCTTTGCCTGCCGGGCAGGAGCTTCCGAGCACCGCGGTGGGGGCCCTGCTGGCGGGACGCGACGGAACCCTCTGGATCGGCACCTTCGACGGGCTGGCGAGTTGGAATAATGGCCGGCTGACCGAATATCCGGCGCTCGCGGATCAAACGGTTCTCGCGCTCATCGAAGGGCGGGATGGAACCGTTTGGGCGGGTGGGTTTGGAAGTCAAACGGGAAAGCTCTGCGCGATTCGCAGCGGAAAGGCGACCTGTTACGGTGAGGACGGAAATTTCGGCGCCGCGGTGTCGTCCTTGTATGAAGATCCGGACGGCAGCCTTTTAGTAGGAGCGGCCACAGGAGTATGGCGATGGAGGCCCGGTTCTCCCACACGCTATGTGGCAAAACCAATCCCGAATTCTCAGGCCTTCACGCAAGGCGATCATGGGGCAGGCGCGATGATCGCCGTCGACGGCGTCTATCAACTCGCCGGCGGACGATTCGTGAATTATCCCCTTTCGGGCGCACCGTCGCCCCTGACTGCCCGAACTCTTCTCCGTGATCGTAACGGCGGACTCTGGATCGGCACACAGGCTCATGGGATCGTGCACTCGTACGAGGGAAAGACCTTCCTGTTTACCCAAGCCGACGGCCTCACCAGCGATCTGGTGCTCGCTCTGTTCGAAGACCGGGAAGGGACTATCTGGGTTGCTACGCCTAAGGGCCTTGATCAGTTTCGTGAATCGCCAGTGGGCTCGCTCTCCGTAAACGCGGGGCTGTCCAGCCCGACCACCACGTCCATACTGGCGGCACACGACGGGAGTATCTGGATCGGCACCTCGGATGGACTCAACAGATGGAAAGACGGACGTATGAAGCTCTATCGGACGCGAAGCGATCCTGGCCTCCCGGATGACTCGATTCAATCGCTCTTCGAAGATGAGACCGGCCGTCTTTGGGTTTCCGGCTTCCGTGGACTGGCGGTGTTCGAGAGCGGCAGGTTTCACGCGGTTTCGTCAGTCCCTGCCGGGATTGTGCATGCGATCGCCAGCGATCACCATGGCGGCCTGTGGCTCAGCCTGTGGCTCACCGCCGACAATTCTGGCCTGGTGCACCTGGCCGGCGGCAAAATCATGGAGCGGGCGCCGTGGCGGGAGATCGGTGGTGGACCGGGGACCGGCCTCGCGCCCGACCCGGACGGAGGCGTTTGGACCGGGCTTCTGAGCGGCGGGATTGCGTATTTCCGCGCCGGCCAAATCCGGAAGTTGCCATTGGTTGACGACAGGGGGCGCTCCCGGAGACTGTTGGAGCTTGGGCGCGATCGCGACGGCTCGCTCTGGGCCGCCGCCGAAAATGGTCTCAGCCATATCCAGAACGGGCGCGTCGCGACCCTGACCGCGGCCAACGGCTTGCCGTGCGAAACCGTTCACTGGATCGTCGAAGACGACCGGTCTTCCTACTGGCTGTACACGCGCTGCGGGCTCTTGCGTATCGCGCGAGCCGAGTTGGACGCCTGGGCGGCCGACCCGAAGCGGACGGTCCGGGTGACGACATTCGACACCGCGGATGGAATTCGGCCAGTGGCGACAACTAAGGGTTTCAGGCCGGCGGTTACGAAGTCGTCCGAGGGGAGAATCTGGTTCCTGAATGGAGACACCGTGAGTGTCATCGATCCGTCGCGCATCGGAATCAACACGCTCCCTCCGCCGGTCCACATCGAGAAGATTGCCGCCGATGGCAAACTGTACGATGCGACGCACGGTTTGCGCCTGCCTCCGCGCGTCCGCAATCTGGTAATCGATTACACCGCGCTGAGCCTGGTGGCGCCGGAAAAGGTTCGGTTCCGGTTCAAACTCGAGGGGCAGGACCCGGACTGGAGAGAGGTCGTCAACAGCCGCCAGGTACAGTATTCGAATCTCCCTCCGGGCGACTACCGGTTTCGCGTGACCGCGAGCAACAACAGCGGAGTCTGGAACGAAGCGGGCGATGTGGCCGATCTCTCCATTGCTCCGGCGTACTACCAGACGGCTTGGTTTCGCACGTTGCTCGCGGCGGCTTTTATGGCACTGCTGTGGGCAGCCTACCAATTTCGTGTCCAACAACTGCAACGGGAGTCCAAGCAGCTTCGGGATGTGATCGAAACCATTCCGGCAATGGCCTGGACCGCTCTTCCGGACGGATCGAATGAGTTTGTGAACAGGCGATGGGCGGACTATACAGGTTTGTCCGCGGAAGAAACGGCCGGTGGCGGTTGGGCGGCTGCGATTCACCCGGAGGATCGTCAGCCCTATGCGGAGAAGTGGCGCGGATCCCTCGCTACCGGCACGCCGATGGAATCCGAGGCGC
>CAYMHP010000411.1:0-4103 GCA_964390225.1 uncultured Solibacteraceae bacterium | reverse complement strand
ATCACCTTCATTCTTCTGGCTGTGAAAGACCCCGTGGTCCAGGTACAGCTTCTGGTGTGGATCTTCTCCATGCGCGTCATGATGGTCATCTCTTCGGGTCTCGGCTACTTCATCAACGCAGGCGTCGCGAAGAGCCGCTACGGAAACGCTCCGAAGATGAACTTCGAAGCGCCTCTGACCACGCTCGTCTGGCTCACTTCGCTGCTTTCCATCGGACTCACGTTCCTGATCAGCTATTACATGATCCCGGTCTTGGGCGGCGACGATTCGCTATGGTGGAAACTCGCGATCGTGATCAGTTGCGGCACGCTCGCCGGCGCGGTGATTCCGGAGTTCGTGAAGGTATTTACTTCAACCAAATCGCGACACGTGCGCGAAATCGTCACCAGTTCGCGCGAGGGCGGGGCGTCGCTCAACATTCTCTCCGGCTTCGTAGCCGGGAACTTCAGCGCATTTTGGCTGGGCTTCACCATGCTGGCGTTGATGACCATCGCTTTCAGCACCAGCAACTATGGGCTCGGCGCGCTAATGGCGGCGCCGGCCGTGTTTGCCTTCGGCCTGGTCGCATTCGGGTTCCTGGGAATGGGCCCGGTAACTATCGCGGTCGATAGCTATGGCCCGGTTACGGACAACGCGCAGTCGATTTACGAGCTCTCGATGGTAGAGACGATGCCCGGAATCAATCAGGATATCCAGAAGAATTTCGGGTTCGCGCCGGAATTTGAGCGAGCGAAAGAGAATCTCGAAGAGAACGATGGCGCGGGGAACACGTTCAAAGCGACTTCCAAACCTGTTCTGATCGGCACCGCGGTGGTCGGGGCCACGACGATGATCTTCTCCATCATCGTTGCGCTCACCAACGGGCTGACCGCAAACGTCGAGAAGCTCTCGCTGCTGCACGCGCCATTCCTGCTGGGGCTGATTGCCGGCGGCGGCGTCATTTACTGGTTCACGGGCGCCAGCGCCCAGGCAGTAACGACAGGCGCTTACCGGGCCGTGGAATTCATCAAGCGGCACATCAAGCTCGAGGGTGTCGAGAAGGCCTCGGTGGCCGATTCGAAGAAGGTGGTTGCCATCTGCACGCAGTACGCGCAGAAGGGCATGCTGAATATCTTTCTCACCGTGTTCTTCATCACGCTCGCGTTTGCGTTCGTCGAATCATTCTTCTTTGTCGGCTATTTGATCTCCATCGCGCTGTTCGGCCTGTACCAGGCGATCTTCATGGCGAATGCCGGCGGCGCTTGGGATAACGCCAAGAAGGTGGTCGAGACCGAGTTGCGGGCGAAGGGCACGGACCTGCACGCTGCGACGGTAGTGGGCGACACAGTGGGCGATCCGTTTAAGGACACCAGTTCCGTGGCTTTGAACCCGATCATCAAATTCACCACCCTGTTCGGGCTGCTGGCGGTGGAACTGGCGGAATCGCTGAAGCGGCAGCAGGGCCCCGGCCTGAGCCAGGCGCTGTCGGCGGTCTTTTTCCTGATCGCTTTGTTCTTCATCTACCGCAGCTTCTTCGGCATGCGCATCGAAAGCGAAGTAGGCTCCTAAATCCTTTTGCATCGGCGCGGGGTCCCCTGTACAATCAGGAGACCACCGCGCATGTGGCAACAAAACTACACTCCCATCGACGGCAGTCTGCCCCTCTCTTCGCTGGTTGCGGCGATTCCCATTTTCGTTCTGCTGTTTCTGCTTGGGGTGCTGCGCAAGCCGGCTTGGATGTCGGCGCTGATCGGCCTGGCGGCCGCCGCTATCGTCGCCCTTACCGTCTACGGAATGCCGGCGAATCTGCTGTTTCCCACCATTGTCTATGGGGCTACGTTCGGGCTGTGGCCGATAGGCTGGGTGGTTTTCAGCGCGGTGCTTCTCTACCGCGTGACACTGGAAAGCGGCAAGTTCGACCTGCTCAAAGACTCCATCGCGCATCTCACCGATGACCGGCGCCTGCAGGTGCTGCTGATCGCATTCGCGTTCGGAGCGTTTATCGAGGGCGCCGCCGGGTTTGGAACACCCGTCGCGGTTGCCGCGACCATGCTGGCAGGCCTGGGCTTCTCGCCGTACTATGCCGCTGCCATCTGCCTGCTGGCCAACACGGCGCCGGTGGCATTCGGATCGATCGCCATCCCGATCACCACGCTTTCGGTCACGACAGGGCTGCCGCTCGACCGGCTCAGCGCCGGCGTCGGCCGGATGTGCGCGCCGATTTCCCTCTTTATCCCGGCGTATCTCATCCTGGTGATGTCGGGCTGGAAGGCGCTGCGCGCCATCTTCCCGGCAGCCGCGGTCTGCGGGGTAGTGTTCGCCGGAATGCAGTTTGCGATTTCGAATTTTGTCGGTCCCCAGCTCACCGATATCCTCGCGTCGCTCTTTGCCATGGGCGCGCTCGTGCTGCTGTTTCACGTTTGGAAGCCCAAGGACGTGGCGCGCGGAGTGCGCGGCGGGCTGCCTCACAGCGGACGCGACCTTGCGCTGGCCTGGGGCCCGTATATGCTGCTCGTGGTCTTTGTTCTGATCTGGGGTTACCCGCCGGTGCAGGCGTGGCTTGCGTCCAAGAATGTCGTCTTTCAGTGGCCCGGCCTGCACAACATGGTGCAGCGGATGCCGCCGGTCGTGCCCAAGCAGGCCCCCTACGGCGCGGTGTTTACATTCAGCTGGCTGGCGGCGTCGGGGACCGCGTGTTTATTCGCGGCCTTCTGCGGGTCTTTTGTAGCCGGCCTCAGCCCGGCGCGCTTCGCGAAGGTGATTGGCCACACGGCAAAGCAACTGGCGCTTGCGGAACTGACGCTCGCGGCCGTGCTCGCCGTCGCCTACGTGATGAACTACTCCGGCGCGACAGGCACGCTCGGACTGGCATTCGCGGCCACAGGCGTAACCTTCCCGTTCTTCAGCGCATGGCTGGGCTGGCTGGGAGTCTTTCTGACCGGCAGCGACACCTCCGCCAACGCGCTCTTCGGAACCCTGCAGGAGGTCACGGCCAACAAGCTGAACATGAACCCGGTGTTGATGGCGTCGGTGAACTCGGCCGGGGGCGTGATGGGTAAGATGATCAGCCTGACCAGCGTCGCCGTGGCGGCTGCGGCGACTTCGCTCAAACGCGAAGACGAATCGCTGCTGTTCCGCTTCACGTTGAAGCACAGCCTGATTCTGACGACGGCGATGGGGCTGCTGTCGCTGTTCTACGCCTACGTGGCGCCGTTCTGGGCGCCGTAGCGAGTACAGAAGTCTGGTCTGGACAGGCCAAAGGCCTGCTCCACCTTTACTCGCGGCCCACCCATTTCTTCGCGTTCACAAATTCGAGTTCAGTCTGCTTGGGGATTCCCGGCTCGAAACAGCGGCGGCAGCGCGCTTCGTACATGTCGGCTGCGCCCACCACGATCAGGGCATCGGAACCGCGTAGGCGTTGCGTATGTTTCGCCGGATTGCCGCAGCGCATGCAAATGGCGAGGGTTTTGGTGATCGATTCGGCAAGCGCTAGCAGGTCGGAAATCGGAGCGAACGGACGCCCCAGGTAGTCTGTGTCGAGCCCCGCGACGATCACCTGTTTCCCGCTGTCTGCCAGCCGCTGCGCGACGTCCACCAGCCGCGGCCCCATGAAGTTAGCCTCGTCGATACCCACGACTTCGGAGCGCCAGTCTATCCGGTCGATGATCTCGCCGGCATCGCCGATCACCTCCGATCGCATGCGCAGGTCGCCGTGAGAAACGATCTCGTCCTCGGAATAACGGTTGTCGATGGCCGGTTTAAACACTTCCACGCGCTTGTGCGCAATCATGCCCCGTCGCAGGCGCCGGATCAATTCCTCGCTCTTGCCCGAAAACATCGGACCGCAGATGACCTCGATCCATCCGACATTGCCCGTGATGATGTCCATACGAACCGTTCAGCATACCGTAAATTGAGAGTATGTCCCGGATGCTGGCGGCGGCGTTTACGGCGCTGATGGTCCCCGTTTTCGCGCAGGAAATCCGCACCGAGCAGGTGAGTTCGGGCATCCAGGCGCCCACTGATATTCAGAACGCCGGCGATGGATCGGGACGCCTGTTTTTCGTCCAGCAAAACGGGATTATTCGCATCTTCCGCAACGGCGCGCTCGTGTCCCAGCCGTT
>CAYMHP010000410.1:0-4104 GCA_964390225.1 uncultured Solibacteraceae bacterium | reverse complement strand
GCAAGGCGTCCCCGCGTGTACCTCCAGGAGGCCGTACGACACCCGGGCTCAACATCGCCAGATCAAGAAACTGCCGCGTCTTTAGCGGTAGCGCGACCACCTGACGGTTCTGGATGACACCGTTGATTTCCGCGGACTGCAGTTGCACTCCGCTGCGCTCTTCCACCGTAACTGTTTCGCTCGCTCTGCCCAATTGCAAGGTGAAATCGTAACGGAGATTGTCGCCAATGTGGATTTCTACCTTTGCCAGCACCGATTGCGTGAAGTTGGGTGCGCTCACCTTGAGTGAGTACGAACCGATGGGAAGTTGCGCAAAGAGGTACGCTCCGACCTCGTTGGAAACGGTTGTGAACTTCTGCCCGGTGCCAGTTTGTTCCGCCGTAATTGTCGCACCCGGCAGCAATCCCTCAAGCTGATCCTTGATCGTGCCGGAGATATGGCCGGTATTCATTTGCGCCAGGACGGTCACACTGCTGAGCAGCCAAATCGCCCCGGATATTCCTGACGCGCCAAACGCAATTGGGCGACTACAGAATACCAAAGGTCTCCTGGAAAAGAGTGCCACGCCTCAATAGTTTCACGAGATTCAGAGTTGGCGTCAAGGGTTCACTCGATTCGCAGGCCCAAGGGCCTAGGAACCAGCCGGGGCTGGAGGGACGATTCGGAAGAGAACGTCTTTCCGTCTGATGAGGCTCTTGTTCAGGCTTTGATTGCCCTGGGATACTTCGAATTTAGAAATCTTGTGACATAAATATGAGCTGTCGATTATTCGGTTCGCAGTTCGGTAACCGGACGGAATCGACATGAGCGAGAAGTCGCTGTTCGGGTGCAGCGGCGCTTCCGCCCACCAAAATTCCGCTGACTTCTGGGCTCCCAGTGGGGTTTTCAGCGCCTCTAGCTCCTACTTTTCGACCGATGTGGTTGGGCGCATTCGTTCTTTTTTTTCTTCGGCGAACGAGGGCCGAAAGGGCCGCGCGGGAACCGAGGGTAGGGGCAGTGCGGTTTTCAACGCCTCTAGCTCCTATCCCAGCGGGACGCGGCTGAATTCCAGGCGGGGGTGTATACTGCGAGCTACTGGGGGATGATCCTCATGATTCGGATTCGCACTGGAGTTCTACTGGTATCGGTTGCATTCGCAACGGCGCTGGCCGCCTTTGGACAAGGGCGGGTACTGAGCCCGCCGACGAGCACCTCCGTGACCATCGCCGGCAAGAAGATCACGGTCGACTACGGGGCTCCTTCGGCGCGCGGTCGCAAAGTGATGGGCCGGCTTGTGCCGTATGGCGAGGTTTGGTGTACCGGAGCGAACGACGCGACAACCTTGACGACCGAGGCCGATCTCGACATCGCCGGTTTGAAAGTGCCCAAGGGAACCTATACGCTCTGGACGCTGCCGAACAGAACCGAGTGGCTGCTGATCATCAATAAGCAGACGGGACAGTGGCACACCGAGTACGACCAGGATCGCGACCTGGGCCGCACGAAGATCAACCTGAAGACGCTGCCGTCGCCGGTCGAAACGCTGCAGATTCAGTTATCGGCGGACAGCGCAAACAAAGGGACGCTGGCGATTCGCTGGGAAAACACAGAAGTGTGGGCACCCATTACGGTGCTGCATTAGGGAAATGTCTGGGTTACCCAGCCGCGGCTCGAAGCACGGGTCCCTGACGTAATGCCCTGGTAGGTGGACGGGCTTTAGCCGTGTTCTGGCGGCGCAACCAAGCCATGCTCAAGGTTCGCTCCACTTCGGCGGGGTGAAACGGCGTCGCCAAAACATCGTAGGCTCCCAGGTTGAGCGCCTCCGCCCAGAGGCGTTCATCAGCTAGCCTGGAGGTGACGATCAGAGAAGGAGCGTGCGGGAGGCCCGAGATCTGCTCGAGCAATTCCTGCCAGGTACTCTCGCCGAGGTCGCTCTCGCAAAGAACGACGGCGATGCGGCGGCTGCGAAGCAATGCCACAGCGGACCGAACGGAACCACAGGCCTCGACGGTCCACTTAGTTTGAGGGCACAACGACCAATCGGATGCCGCGAAGATTTTCTGGAGCGCCGCGCTATTTTCAGCCGGTCCGACTGAGAGCACGGAAATCGTCGTGAAACCGGGTTCGGTTTGCTGTTTCAATGTAGAGACCTCCGCTGCACTGCCTCGCCCGAAAAACCATCTCGGCGGTTAGCGCCGGATGGGCGGGATTAGAGCAGACACGTGTTCATTCGCAATTTGGCAGTATCCGATCAGCGCACGGCGGAACGGCGCTTGTTGGGCTCCGGCTTTGTTACGGGAACTTTCTCAAGCAGTTCTTGTTCTGCCTGGAGCCAATCGATGTCCGGCGAGCCCTCGGGACAACCTCTGGCGCGCCAGAGAGTATAGGCCAGGGCGGCGATTTGCTGCGATGTCACGGCGTGGTTTGGGGTCGAAGAGTGGCTGGAGTGTGGACCCGACTTGGGTTCCTCTGCCATCTTGTTCCGTTGTTTTGCCACTGGCATACCTCACACTTCACAAGGCGAACTTCACTTGCCGAGGTGGCCGACGGCTGGGTCCCCGCGCAACCGGCGAAGGCGCTACGGACGGATTTCGAGTCGGGAACTCCGAAATCCGGACCCAAGTGAGTATACGTTCAGCGTATTCGCGATCGCAGGTGAAGTCAACCCGTTTCCATATGAATTCTCAGTGAAGCGGAGACGGAATTCCGGTTTATTTCTTACCCCATTGGTAATGTTCGAGTTGAGCTTCGCGGGGAACGGTGATCGCCCGGCCGTGTACCCCCGCCCTCACGGGACGGGGCTGAAAACCGACAGGCGGTACCGCGCGACTCCCACTTGCACTCGCTTGCACAGTTCGGGTATGATTGTAAAGTTTCGCGAGTCGCTTTCTGTCCCTGTGCTACCACTCGTCTGCTGAGGCGGGTCCGGCCAGGGGTGAGGCCCCGAGGTTCCCTCGGTTACACCGGGTGTGGACATGGGCCTGTCTGAAGCCAGTAATCCCCGTAGTGTGGATTGCTCCAACTTTGAATTTTTGATCGCGAAGAGGAAGATTCGTGCCGACGTTTAACCAACTTGTGCGTAGAGGGCGGAAAGCGCCACGCTGGAAAACGTCCAGCCCGGCGCTGGACAGTTGCCCGCAGAAGCGCGGCGTTTGTACGCGCGTATACACGTCCACCCCCAAAA
This sequence comes from uncultured Solibacteraceae bacterium, assembly GCA_964390225.1. Lineage (GTDB taxonomy): Bacteria > Acidobacteriota > Terriglobia > Bryobacterales > Bryobacteraceae > PSRJ01. The sequence continues at coordinate 941 of CAYMHP010000410.1, read as the reverse complement.
AGCCGAATTCGGCGTTGCGGAAGGTGGCGCGTGTGCGGCTGAGTCATGGAATCGAAGTCACCACGTATATCCCCGGGGTTGGCCACAATCTGCAGGAGCACTCGATCGTGCTCATTCGTGGAGGCCGCGTAAAGGATCTGCCGGGAGTGCGCTACCACGTAATTCGCGGAGCGCTGGATACGGCCGGGGTGGCAAATCGCAAACAGGGAAGATCGAAGTACGGGGCCAAGCGGCCCAAATCGTAGGAAACCTATGCCACGCAGAAGAAGAGCCGTTGTTCGTGAAATCGTGCCCGACCCGGTGTATAACTCCACACTGGTCGAGAAATTTGTGAACTCGATGATGTGGCAGGGCAAGAAGAATACCGCGCAGGGCATTTTCTATGACGCGATGGACAAGCTTCGAGAACGCACCAGTGACGACCCGCTGAAGGCGTTCAAGAAAGCGGTGGAGAACACCAAGCCGCTGCTGGAAGTGAAGACACGGCGCGTTGGCGGCGCCAACTACCAGGTACCCATCGAAGTGCCGCAGAACCGGCGCACCAGCCTGGCCATCCGCTGGATCATCAGCAACGCGCGGACGCGGCCGGAGAAGGGCATGCCGGAAAAGCTGGCGAACGAATTGAACGATGCCGCCAACCTGCGTGGCGGCGCGATTAAGAAGAGGGATGACGTGCACCGGATGGCGGAGGCCAACAAGGCGTTCGCGCATTACCGGTGGTAACCAGGAAAGTCCCCGCGGATTAAGGGTTTAAGCAGAATCTTTATGGCAAGAAATATCCCGCTCGAAAGGATGAGAAACATCGGCATCGCCGCTCATATCGATGCCGGTAAGACCACCACAACCGAGCGGATTTTGTATTACACGGGGCGGACGCATAAGCTCGGCGAAGTCCACGAAGGCACGGCGACGATGGACTGGATGGAGCAGGAGCAGGAGCG
>CAYMHP010000409.1:0-4164 GCA_964390225.1 uncultured Solibacteraceae bacterium | reverse complement strand
TCCCGGAGCGGAGCCGGAGGCCAAACCCGTGGACCGGCCGCGCCACGCATATCCGTCGAAGACGACCACTTTACCGGAGCGTTCAATGGCAGGCCCGCCGCTTACGGGCTCCAACTTGATACTAGTGGTGAATTCGTCAGGCGAAGCTCCGGCACTGATATTGACTTCTCCCCAATAGGCACCCTTACCGGCTATGTGCGCGGAAGCCAGCCACCTGCCGGCCAACTTCGGCGGCCGGGAGCGCGCCCGCCATGAGGCCCACTCGGCAGTCTGCAACGGGAACGCCTTGGTAAGATACTCGATGGCCTGCTCGACGGGCTGCGGCTGCGGTGGCGTACCCGGCGCGGCTGCCGGTTGCGGCCCAGGCCCGCGGCGGCGATGGAATGCGGTCAATTCCGAGACTGGATACAAGGCGACGTGCAGATCCACCAGCAGTTTCCATTCTTCGGGAGAGCGGCGGAAAGAGGCCACTCGCCCAAATGGATGGCAAGCAGCGCAAGTGGTGTGAATATTTTCGCTGGGATAGGCTTCGTCGACAATGCGGTGCTCCGACATATAGGAGACCGCCTTCGCCTCCTCCGGAGCGAGGCCATGGGTCGTACTCAACGATTTGACGACTGCCCGCGCTTCATCCGGCCGCAGCATGAGCCCGTTCAGGCGCACCATCCGCTTGATGACTTCTTCCCAACCCTCGGGCGTCGTCCGCTCCCACGAGATCCGCGAAAGATTTCCTTTGTCATCCTTCTTATGACAACCGCTGCACTTCGCGATGACTAAAGGATCGGTAACCGGAATCCCTTCGGTGGGCTTCTCCTCCGAGGTAGGGCCTTTGTTGCCGGCTTGTCCCCACGCGGAGTGGGCAAAAGGCAGAACACAGAGGGCGACTCCGAGTGCAACCTGTCGGACCATGAACTTCTGTCTCCTGACCATGCTAAAAGGATGAACCCGCTTTCTGCTGTCGTGGCGGAACTCGGATGACGTGAATAGAGAGCAGTATGGAACTGGCGGCAAACTTTGTCAAGACCGCCGCGATTCAGCACAAGCCGTGAAAAAACAGGCGTGTAGGCGTCGGCCGAAGCGGGTTAAAAACCGGTATATGACCGGATTCCGGCGGCCCTACATGATACGATCACGCAAGACGTGACAACCGCTGGCGCAGCCGGCCCGTCTGGCCGGAACTGGGGTGAATATCGCAGGCTTACGGTTTTCCTCAGGCCTTATACCGGCCGACTCGCGCCCATCGTCGGGACGGGCCTGCTGGCGACTGGACTCGGGCTCGTACAGCCCTACGTTTCCAAGCTCCTGATCGACGTGGCGCTGCTGCGACGCGACTGGCGGGCGCTCTGTTGGATCGCGGCGCTGATGTTCGCAGTGACCGTCCTGGGCTTTGCGCTCAACATCCTCGCCAGCTACCAGTACGTCCGGGCTTCTGCGGCGATGCTTTTCGACATGCGTGTCGCGGTCTACCGTCACCTGCAGCAACTCTCGCCGCGTTTTTACGCGAAGTGGAGGCTCGGGGACCTGGTCTCTCGGCTCAACAGCGACATTGGCGAGGTGCAGCGGGTGTCGGCGGACACTCTGCTGGCCGCGCTCAGCAACGTTGTATTCCTGATCGGGAGCATCGCCATGATGCTCTGGCTGAACTGGCGCCTCTTTCTGTTGAGCATCGCCTTGGTTCCACTGTGCTTGTTCACGTTTCGTCACTATCAACGAAGGCTCACCGGTTTCGCCCGGCGCATGCGCGAGCGGTCGGCGGACATCGGGAGCCTCTTCGTCGAAACCCTCATCGGCATGCGGACGGTGGTCTCCTCAAACGCGGCCGAGTATGAGGTGGCTCGGTTCAGCACGCGGAACCTCGCGTTTGTCGATACTCTGCTCGGCCTGCAGATGACTTCCTTTCTGAGCGGTGCTTTGCCCGGAACCATTCTGACGGCTTCCACGGCGCTCGTATTCCTGTACGGCGGCAAAATGATCATGGATGGCAGGATGACGATCGGGACGCTGGTCGCGTACATGGCTTACCACCTCCGCTTGCTGTCGCCCGTTCAGAACATGATGAACCTGTCAGCGAACCTCGCATCGGCCCGGGCATCGCTGGCCCGGATCTTCGAAATCCTGGACGCACCGGTGGAGGTCACCGAACGTCCCAACCCGCTTCCGCTCGGTCCGATCCGCGACAAGATTGTCGTCGAGAATGTCACGTTACGCCATGATCGGGAGGAGGTTCTGAAAGGCGTCTCCTTTGGAGTTCCCGCGGGAGCCCTCTGCGCCATTGTTGGACCGAGCGGTGCGGGAAAGTCGACGATCGTCGACCTTCTGGTTCGCTTCCTCGATCCGGACGGCGGCAGGATTCTGATCGATGGCCAAGACATTCGGGACGTGCGGCTCGAAGATCTCCGGCGCGAGGTAGTTCTGGTCGATCAGGCTCCGCATCTGTTCAACGCGACGATCGCGGAGAATATCTCGTACGCCCGCCCGGACACCTCAAGATCGGACATCGAAGCGGCCGGACACCGGGCCGGGCTGGACGAGTTGATTAACCGCTTGCCGCAAGGGTACGACACGCCTACGGGCGAACGTGGTCTGGCCCTTTCGGCGGGTGAACGGCAGCGCATCGCCCTAGCCCGCGCGTTACTTCGCAAGCCGAGCGTATTGCTTCTCGACGAGCCGACCTCGGCGCTCGATCCCGAAAGCGAAGCGATGGTGGCGCGCCACCTCCGTCAATCCCTGCGCGGATGCACCGTCATCCTGATTACACACCGCCCGGCGTTGGCCGAGATTGCGGATCAGGTTTTGAACCTGCGCGACGGAAAAATTTGGGCGGCGCTGGAACCCGCATGACAGGACACAGCGTGAGAGTGGCCGTGATCGACAGCGGCGTGCACGCGTCGCATCCTCACATCGGCCGCGTAGCCGGCGGGGTGACCATTGGAGAGCAGTCAATCGAGAATTCGTTCACCGATCTTTTGGGTCACGGCACAGCCGTCATGGCCGCGATCCAGGAGAAGGCGCCGGAAGCCGATTACTTCGCCGTTCGCATATTCCGCTCGGAGCTCACGACCAACGCGGATGTCCTGGTCCGCGCGATCGAGTGGTGCATCGAGCAGCAAATGGACGTAATCAACCTCAGTTTAGGTACCGCGAATGCGGCGCACGCGCACCGATTCCTGCCGCTGATCCCTTATGCCGGAATCCTGGTTTCAGCGCGCGAAATGGATGGGGTTCCGGCCTTTCCCGGGAGCCTGCCCGGCGCGATCGGAGTCGGCGTAGATTGGGACCTGCCGCGTGAATCGTACGTCTGCCGGAACGGCACCGAGTTCTTCGCGTCCGGATATCCGCGCCCTGTTCCGGGCGTCCCCAAAGAACGGAATCTGAGCGGAATCAGTTTTGCAGTCGCTAATATGACCGGTTTCGTTATACGCGCCCTCGAGCGGACCAAGAGTCGCAGCTGGGACGCGGTGCGATCGGAGCTGATCGCTCATTGCGACGAGAGTATCCGGAAAAGTGAACACGAATCCATCCCTTGATGAGGGTCGGCCGTTCGAATCGGCCCGGGCGTACCAGTTCCCTTATCGCCAACATCGGTTCAGTTCTCGGATACCGGCAATGCCTGCATTTTCCGCCCGTCCGGCAATTCGACCGAAATCGCGCGAATCCGGAGGCTGCTGTCTTTAGCGCGTCCTCCCGTGACGGTGACATGGACGCCGCTTTTCAGCGTGTCCTTGGCCCACCCCAGTTGGCGCAGCATGGTGGCGCTCTCCAGTTCCACAGCCCAGTGCTCGACAGCGCCATCTTCGCCCTCCACATCCAGCAGGATGTGGGAATGCGGATTCTCCCAGTCGAATCGCACGACGGTGCCGTAAATGATCGTCCCGTGGATCAGATCGTAGCCAGCCGTGGAGTGATGGGAAAAGGCTGGCCCCGCGGCCGTTAACGCGACCGCTGTCGCCAACAATGAGAGTAGGGCCGCGCTTCTCACAAATTCGTCCTCTCTCGAATGTCGCACATTCCTAAGGTCATGAAAGGTCAGCGGTCTACGACCTCGGCTTCCGGTGCGGCGTACTCGTGACGTTCGTTGACCAACCTTCACATATACGTTACGATGTGATTGCGGGGTGGAGCAGTCTGGTAGCTCGTTGGGCTCATAACCCAAAGGTCGGTGGT
>CAYMHP010000408.1:0-4165 GCA_964390225.1 uncultured Solibacteraceae bacterium | reverse complement strand
TCGGTGATGATGACGCCGTTGAAGCCTAGCTCATCGCGCAGGATGCCTGTCAGCACTGGCTTCGAGAGCGACGCAGGGCGCGTCGGGTCGATTGCGCTGAGGATGAAGTGGGTGGACATCACGGCGTGTACCTGGCCTGTCGCGATTAGCGCGCGATACGGCGCCCAGTCAATCTTCTCCAGGTCGGCTTTGCTGCGGTTGAGCGTATAGAGCGTCGCGTGTGGGTCCACTGGCACATCGCCCAGCCCAGGGAAGTGCTTGAGCGCGCCGACGACCTGCCCACTCTGCTGCAAGCCTTGCAGATAGGCGCCCGCCATCTTCGTCACCTGCGCGGGCGTCGAGCCGAACGTGCGACTCTGCACATCGCCGCCATCGGTCTGCAGCACGTCCACCACCGGCGCCAGATTCAGGTTGATGCCCATCTGCGCCAGCGCCTGCGCGTCTTGCTGGCCACGCTGCTTCGCAAAGTTGGGATTGTTCGTAGCGCCCACCGCCGCTGCGCTCGGCGTATCGCCAATCACCACCTGCAAGCGGTTCACCTCGCCGCCCTCCTGGTCGGTGGCGATCAGCAGTGGCGTGTGAGCGTCCGCCTGCATCGAGCTGATGAGCGTTTTGAGCTGGTCGGCTTTCTGGATGTTGAAGGCATAGATGATGGCCGAGCCGACGTGGAGTTGCTGAATCTGGTAGGCCAGCGCATCGTCCATCTGAGTCTCGGAGAAGCCGATCATGATCATCTGGCCGATCTCGTCGTCCAGCGACATGTGCGCGATCATCGCGTTGACGTACTGGGTTTCGGCGGCCTGGCGCAGAGAAGTCGACAGCGTGGCGGCGTGCGCGTCGGCGGCGCGCTCGTGGGCCAGCGGCGCGGGAGGGGCGGTCACGAAGAAGGTGGATGGCGCGGGCGTCACTGGCGCGAAGATCGAAACGATCAGCGTCACGACCAGCAGGACGAAGATGATGGCCGACGCGATGCCCACTCGCCGTCGGCGCTGGCCCCGCTGTGGCCCGCCGCCTGGCGCCACAGGCGCCGTGGCGCCCGCAGGCCCGCCTACCGTCGTATTCGTCTCGATCATCGGAATCCTCCCCGCGCACATGCCCAGCAATCCTGCTCGATTCCTTTGACAGCGCCAAGCCGTTCCGCTGAATTGAGACGAGCGCCAGAAAGCAAAGTAACGTGACCGGACTCACAAAACGCGGCCTGAGCGCGCATCGCGCGCTTGACGGCGTCTGCGCGCCAGTCGTACGCTACACCTGATTCTGCGTGCTCGCAGGCAGACCCGCCCATCTGGGGCTGCGGCGCGGGCGCCCGATGGACGGAGAGGAGCGGCCAGCGGTGAAGGAGGACGAGCGACACGCCAAGGGCATCCCGGCGCATGCGCCAGCCGCGCCGCAACATGTCTCGGAGGCTGCCGAGGCCTCACAGACGCCACAGACGCCACAGACGATAGGCGAGTTGCGCCACGACAACCCTGCCGTTACCGTGGATGTCGTCATTCTGACGATGCGCGAGCGGCGCCTGGAAGCGTTGCTCATCAAGCGCAAGCGGTGGCCATTCGAGGGGCTGTGGGCGATCCCCGGCGGCCTAGTCGCCCCAGATGAATCGCTGGAAGACGCGGCGCGGCGCGAGCTAGAAGACAACGCGGGCGTGCGCGATGTCTACCTGGAGCAGCTCTATACCTTTGGCGATCCACAGCGCGATCCCCGCGCGCGGGTCATCACGGTGGTCTACTACGCGCTGATTCGCGCCGATGAGCTTCCCGAAGTCGCGCCGAAAGACGCGGCGGAATCGGCCTGGTTCGCGGTGGATACGCTGCCGCCGCTCGCCTTCGACCACGCGCAGATCCTCGCGTACACGCTGCAACGCCTACGCGGCAAGCTCGAATATACGCATATTGGCTATCAGTTGCTGTCGCCAGAGTTCACTCTGAGCGAGCTTCAGGAGGTCTACGCGGCCATCCTCCCCAAAGGTCCGCGCCCGATCGACAAGCGCAATTTCCGCAAGAAGATGCTCTCGACGGGCATTCTGGAGCAGACCACCCACACACGCAAAACCGGTAGGCGCCGCCCAGCAGCGCTCTATCGCTTCAGCCCGCGCGCCGACCGCGAAGCCTAGCGCCGTCGCATCAACGGGCGGGGGCGAGCGAACGCCAGGCCAGCGGCGGGCTGAGCGGTCTGCTGGCGTCTGGCACACTCTGGAAGACGCTGGGATACGTGTCAATCGCGTGGAAGTTGGAGAGCGGCCAGACCACAAACTCCGCTTGACCGAGGATCATGCGCTGCGTGATCGGCCCGAAGAATCGGGAGTCCTCGCTATTGGTGCGGTTGTCGCCCATCACGAAGTATTGCGTCTCGTCGAGCTTGATGGTCTTCGGCTCGGGGTTCTGCGTCTCGCCGGGCGGCGGGGGCGTAATGTATGGCTCGTCGAGTGTCACGCCGTTGATGATGACCTCGTTGGGCGTGAGGGTGATGGTGTCGCCGGGCAGCCCGATGACCCGCTTGATGTAGCGCTGGTCGGGCGCGATGGGCGGATGGAAGACAATCACATCGCCGCGCTGCGGGCCATGGAAGGTATAGGCCAGCGAATTGACCAGCACGCGCTCGTCGGTGTGCAAGCCAGGCTGCATGCTCGGCCCATCGAGCGGCACGGCCTGCGCGGAGGAGTGCAGGCCAACGAAGAGCGCCAGCGTGATGAGCAGCGTCATCGTGATCTCACGTAGCGCCGCCTGCTGTCGGGCGACCATGCGCGGGTCATTCAACTGCGATTCAAAGTCCTGGCGTGGCCGCTGCGGAGCCTCCGGCTTCGCGGACTGTTCCCCACTCACCCTGCGCTGTGTGTCATCCTGCACATCACTCTGCGCTGCGTCGATTTCCGCCTCGTCAGCCTTGCCTGCCATCCGCGACTACTCCTCATGGCTCCCGACATGGCGCAGGGCGCTCGGACGCGCAGCCTCTCACGTGCGGATACGCTGCGTGGCGCTCTGCTGACGGGATCATCTCACCGGCGCTGTTGCTGATACAGACGCATATCGGCGTTTGTGCGTATCGTACTCACCCGATTCAGCCGCGCGCAAGTCTACAGGTGTGATCCTATTCACCTGGCGCAAGCGTCTGAGAGGTCGTCTGAGGGGTCTCATGCAGGCGGCGTCAGCAACGCAAACGCGGAAGACGCCATCCCGCATGGCGGGCGAAGCGTCTTCCGCGTCAGACTGCCTGGGCCACGCTGGAGTGACCCTCAGGCAGGTTCGAGGCGATACGCGTCAGCGTCACCGTTCGACACGCGATGGCGCGCGCGACGGCGCCCGGCCGCTCTCCATCGCGCCGCCGCCGTAGCCGCAGTACGGGCAGACATTCCACTTGAGTTCGAGCAGATGGTCGCAGCGTGGGCAGGGGCGCCGCAGCTTGGTGCCGCACGAGGGGCAGAGCTGGAAGTCGCCCTCGACGCGATAGTGGCAGGTCGGGCAGGTCTGGCGCTCCGTCATCTCCGCCAGCAGCGACTCCTCTTCCAGTTGGCGCTCATACAGCTCAGCCAGGGTCTGTCGCGGGCGCACAATCAGGTAGATGAACAGCCCACCGATGCTGAACACGGCGACGAGCAACGTCGCGGTGACCTGCAAGATGACATCCTGCGTGCGCGAGCGGACGTCGCGCCATGTCCAGAAGACGAGGGCGATCCAGAAGATCGCCAGGAAGGCGAAGAAGAAGAACGCAGCGACGCTGATTAGCCCGGAGAGTGAGCTAACTGAAAATGCGGCTGCGCCCAGCGTCAGGCTCGTCGGCTCCAGCGGAGACCCCACGCGATACCACCTCTCTCAGCCACGCTAACGGGTCGCGGTCGGAAACGAGCGAGCGCCCAGGAGCGTGCGGCTTTCCATGCAGGTGACGCATCCACTAGCGAGCGGTTGAGCAGCCCGCGTCGTGATACGCCCTTCCACAAGTGGAACGAAACAATCGGCTACAGCATAACAGGTCGGTCCTAAGGTCGCAACATCGCTGTGACCTGTAGTATGGCCTATCATGCGCCGTTGCGCATCCCCTCTTTCAAGTCAAACGTTGCGCCGATCTATTCGCATGCGCGGCGCCAGCCTGATACTGTCCTATCGGTGGAGACACGCAGCGCGTTGGCCATGCGTATGATCCATCACAAACGCTGACGCGCCACCAATTG
>CAYMHP010000407.1:0-4171 GCA_964390225.1 uncultured Solibacteraceae bacterium | reverse complement strand
GGGCCGGCAACGTCGGCGCCACCCTCGTCCAGCGGCTGGCCGAGATGGAGCTGGGAGACGTGGTCGTAGTCGACATCCCGCAGACCGAAGGCATGCCCGCCGGCAAGGCGCTGGACATCACGGAATCCGCTCCGATTTACGGCTACGACAGCCGCGTCGCCGGCGCGACGTCCTACGAGTCCACGGCCAATTCCGACGTCGTCGTGATCACGGCCGGCATCCCGCGCAAGCCGGGCATGAGCCGCGACGACTTGCTCAACACCAACGCAGGCATCGTCAAGGCCGTCACCGAGCAGGTCGTGAAATATTCCCCGAATTGCGTCCTGATCATCGTCTCGAACCCCCTCGACGCCATGTGCCTGGTCGCCTTGCGCACGTCCAAGTTCCCGAAGCACCGCGTCATCGGCATGGCCGGCGTCCTCGATTCGGCGCGCATGCGCTCCTTCATCGCCGAGGCGCTCGACGTCTCAATGGAGAACGTCCACGCCATGGTGATGGGCGGCCATGGCGACACGATGGTCCCCTTGCCGCGCTTCTCCACGGTGGCGGGCATCCCGATCACGGAGCTCCTGCCCAAGGACAAGATCGCCGCGATCAACCAGCGCACGCGCGACGGCGGCGCCGAGATCGTCAAGCTCTTGAAGACCGGATCGGCCTACTACGCGCCCTCGGCCTCCGCGGCCGAGATGGTCGAGGCCATCCTCAAGGACAAGAAGAAGGTCCTGCCTTGCGCCGCTTACCTGGAGGGCGAATACGGCGTCGATGGAGTCTTCGTCGGCGTGCCGGTCAAGCTCGGCCAGCGGGGCATCGAGCAGGTCATCCAGCTCAATCTCTCCGTCGAGGAGCGCGGCGAGCTCATGAAGTCCGCCTCCGCCGTCAAGGAGCTCTCGGCCGCCCTGCGCTAAAGGATGCTGCTGGCTTTGGACGTCGGCAACACTAACATCACGGCCGGCGTCTTCGCGGGCGGCCGTCTAAAGCGCTCGTGGCGTCATCAGACCCGGCCGGACGTCTCGGTCCAGGAGCTGGGGCGGCAATTGCAGCAGCAAGCGCGCGACGCGCGCTTCGACGCCGTCGTCTACGGCAGCGTGGTGCCCGCGCTCGACGAGACGCTGAGACGGGCCGTCCTCGAGCGCTTCCATGTCCATGCCGTCGGCGTGGGGCCGCAGAGCCGGCTGGGGCTCAAGCTCAAGGTCAAGCATCCGTCGGAAGTCGGCGCCGACCGCGTCCTCAACGCCCTGGCCGCGCTTTCCCTTTACGGCGGTCCGGCCGTCGTCATCGACTTCGGGACGGCGACGACGTTCGACTGCCTCTCGAGCGCCGGCGCTTATCTCGGCGGCGCGATCCTTCCCGGGCCCAACATGGCCGCCCAGGCGCTCCGCGAGAAGACGGCGAAGCTGCCTCTGGTGCGCGTGGCCAAGCCCGCGCGCGTCATCGGCCGCGACACCGTGGAATGCATCGAGGCCGGGCTTTATTTCGGATATTTGGGTATGATTGAGAATGTGTTGCGGCTGACGCTGCGCGAGATGAGGCAGGGAGGCGAGCGGGGCCGGGTCCGCGTGATCGCGACGGGGGGACTGGCCGCATTGTTTCGGCGGGACCTGCCCAAGGACGTCATCCACGCGCCGGACCTGACCTTGGACGGCCTGCGCTTGGCCTACGACCGTTTGACGGGGGAGAAAAGACGATGATGGTGCGACGATCTCTGGCGTTGGGAGCGGCTTTGATCCTGTCGGCGTGCGGCGCCTTCGCCGATCAATACGGCGGCTTCCAGCAATACGCCGACAGCGGGGCGCTCAAGCCCTTCGCGCGTGATCTAGGCGGCGTGCTGGGCTCGGCCACTTTCCACAGCGGGCGCAGCCTGGGCTTCTCCGGCTTCGACGTGGGCGCGCGCGGCGGGATGCAGTTCTCGCCGGACCGCAACGACCGCATCCTGCGCAACAACGGCGTCCACGCCTTCGGCCTTCCCTGGGTCCAGGCGGAGATCGGCATGCCGTTTCGCCTCGACGGCTTCGTGCGCGGCATCAGCTACCAGGGCCTGACGATCGCCGGCGGCGGCCTGCGCTACGGCCTGCGCAGCCAGGCCAGCGACAAGCCGTGGTCGCCTCAGCTTCTGGCTTCCGCCGTCGCCCACTCCGTCGTCCATCAGCAATTCTCCGCCAGCCACTTCGGCGCGAGCCTGGTCGGCTCGATGGGCACGACGGTATTTACGCCTTACCTCGGCGTCGGCTTCGACCGCACCCACCTTTTGGTGCGCTCCTCGCTCGTCGATCCCACCCTCGACGGCGGCACCGTGACAACGTTTGAGTCGCGCTACACGGCCGGAATGCAGTTCCGCCCCTGGACGTTCTGCTACGTCCACGCCGCTTACGTGCTGATGCACGGTCAAAGCGGGTCGGAAGCGGGCTTGGGCGTGCGGTTTTAACTGCGGAACGATCCGCGGAAAGTCCTTCCCGCCTCGCGGTCGAGCGCCTTCTTCTTGAGCTGCTCGCGCATGTCAGGGCCCTTGCGCCCGCGCGCCAGCGCCAGCGCGACCTTCGCCCAGCCGCGCCGGAAATAGACCTCGAGAGGCACCAGCGTCAGGCCCTTGGTCTGAAGGCTGCCGGAGATCTTGTTGATCTCCTTGCGGGCGAGCAGGAGCTTGCGCGAGCGCCTGGGGTCGGGGACCTCCGTCGTCGCGAATTGGTAGGGGGGGATGTAGAAATTGAACAGATACAGCTCGCCCTTGTCTTCCCGGCCGAAGCAGCCGTCGAGAGAGGCATGACCGGAGCGCAGAGCCTTGACTTCCGAGCCCTTGAGGGCCAGTCCGGCCTCGAAAGTCTCCAGAAGCTCGTAATAATGCCGCGCCTTTCGGTTGGAGGCGACGGTTTTCTTGTCTTCTTCTTTCTTCTTGGCGGCCTTGCTCATGGAATCCCAACGGGAATTTGATAGAATAGCAAATACCTCATCGTCCTCCCGGACGGTGCCGATCGGTGGGCAGGTGGCGGAATTGGCAGACGCGCACGGCTCAGGACCGTGTGGCCGCAAGGCCTTCGGGGTTCAAGTCCCCGCTTGCCCACCCATCGGTTGCTTTTTCGGAATCAATTCAGAATTCCTTTAGAATTGCCCCAGGTAAAATGCCGATAAATCCCTTACACTGTGGGCGACATGAGGACTTGGAGCCTCGCCGCCGTTTTTGCGTTCGCTTTCCTCTCATGCTCCACCGGCGCTAACGCCGGCCAGGGCGGCCCCGTTCCCGCTTACAGCGACAAGGTCTACTTTGGAGCCTTAGTCAACCCCTCGTCGAATAAAGCGACGCAAGAGGCCGATACCGAAGCCTTGGAGTCGCAGATCGGCCGCACGCTGGCGATGCACCTGCACGACATCCCCTATGTTTGGACAGCGACCTTTCCCAATGACAATATGCTGTCCGACGCGGCGAAGGGGCGCATTCCCATTGTCACGTGGCAATGCGGGGACCTCAATGCCAACGTCGTCGCCGGAAATGACGACGGCATCATCATCAATGCCGCCGACCAGCTCAAGCAATTCGGCAAGCCGCTCTTCCTGCGGTGGTACTGGGAGTTTAATCTCCCTGCTGGCGTCAATGGACAGGACTGCATGGGCACCGATGGCCCCGCGGGATACGTGGCGGCCTGGCAGCACATCTACACGATCTTCCAACAGCGAGGAGCGACGAACGTCGCCTTCTTGTGGAACCCGTCGGGAGGACCGAGCAATCCCGATCCGATGCCCTATTATCCCGGCGACGCCTATGTCGATTGGATCGGCTTCGACGGCTATGCCCGCAACGAGATATCCGATTTCAATACCCACTTCGGACCTTTTTACGCCGAATTCTCCGGCAAAGGCAAGCCTATCTTGATCACTGAGACGGCCGCCTGCCCGGACGTCCAAGCGCAGTATATTTCCTCGATGCAGGCGGAAGTCGAGGGCAAGTCGCAAACGGCGAGCTTTCCCGGGGTCAAGGGCGTTCAATATTTCGATAACGTTGGGAACCCAAAATCTCCTTCGGGTTGCACTACTCCTACCTGGAGCTTATCGAGCGCGGGGATTGCCGAGTTCGCCGCGATGGGCGCCGACCCGTATTTCAGCGCTGGACTTGGCGGCGTTACGGCTCCTTCGAACCTGACCTATTCCGCCAACCCGCTCAGCGCGACGGTGGGGACGGCGA
>CAYMHP010000406.1:0-4215 GCA_964390225.1 uncultured Solibacteraceae bacterium | reverse complement strand
GGCCTGTCACGTCGGAGGTCGCGGGTTCGAGCCCCGTCGTCCCCGCCATCTGTTTTAATCAGTTACAAGCAATCGCAGACAGGGATTTTCGGCCTATCTTCGCCAGTGCTACAGTTTCGGCCGCAACCCGTTGATGTCGCGACATTTCGCTGCTTCTGACATTGCCGATTGATCGCGCCCGCAGCCCGGCACCCGCTAAGCGGCGATGGAACAATCGCTCACAGCGATAGTTCTTTGTGCCGGCACAGCGTAATATCAACATAGCACTCGCAGTTCGCGTGATTCTGCGAATACCGCAACCACCGGAATCCTGCTCTACATGAGCTCCGCGTGCAACACTCGATCCGCTGAGGTGGGCCTTCCCATATGCCGGGTACCCACAACAGACGCTACGCAACGCGAAGTCTCGCGGCTGATCCGGGCCTCGACTTGCTTTTCACCGTGATTTCGACATCACGCCCGAGCCTCAACAGAAAGCGCATCAGTCGCTCGATTGAAAATCCCGATAACTTGCCCTGTTTGAGCGCCGATACCTTGGGCTGATCGATTCCGAGAATCGCGGCCGCTTGGCTTTGTGTGAGCCGCCGCCGCTGAATTTCGGTGATAATCTTCGCGGTCAATTCGGCTTTCGCCAACAGATCGTCCGCGTGCGGAAGGTTGAGGTCCGCAAAAACGTTTCCGGAACTCGGCGTGAATTCTCGATTAGGCATGTTCTTTCTCCTCATTTCCCGGCCAACTTCCGAGCGAGTTGAAGCCGGTGTCGGATCAGGTCCAATTCTCGACGGGGAGTTGCAATTCCCGACGTTGCCTTCTTCTGAAAAACATGAAGGACGTAGATCGCATCCCCGAGTTGCGCCACGTATACCACTCTATAGGTCCCGCTCGGATCGTCCGCGCGCACCTGCCAGACGGTGTCGGAATATCCGCGCAGGATCTTGGTGCTCTCGTGCTGCTGCCCTATTTGGGCTTGGTAGAGCGCGAACCCGAGTTTCTTCCGAACCACGATCGGGAAGCTCGACAGCCGGTCAAGCGAATCCACAAGCCAGATCAGCTGGCGTGGTTCGGTTGGCCTCTCTGGCACAAGATCCATTGTATGCCAAATCTGGCATAGCTCGCGCGACGTAAACTGTAGAACGTACTGTAGCAGGTCGAAATAGGCCACCGCCCGATTCGCGCAATTTGCTGAAATCGTGGGCGTTCGGCGATTTGAGCCGACTTGGCATGTGCCTGTCACGTCGGAGGTCGCGGGTTCGAGCCCCGTCGTCCCCGCCATCCGTTTCAACCCTATTCTGCTTCAGAATCACATCCCAATCGATGGTGACATCTCGGGGAGTCGGGTACCCAATCGCCCGAAACGCCATGTTTTTTTGCTCACTTGCCTGGTTTTGTCGAGGACTACGGCTCGTCCGGGAGTGGTCCGAATTCCGGCGGTGGCCTGTGATGCCGGGTTGCTGTTTCGAAGGCCGAGGCGATGCGCAAGAGCATCGCTTCGTCAAACGGACGTGCGATGAAATCGACGCCAACGGGCAAGTTGGCGGCTACAGGGCCGACTAGGCGCGTCCCGCCGTTTCCATCGCGTACGCGGTCCCAGACCTGCGTCGCAAAACCGGCCGGTACGGTGAGTGCGGGGAAACCCTGCTGGCCGATGAGCGACCAGCCAATAGGAGAGCGGCCGTGCGCGTTGGGTTCGCGCGGGGCTGTGAGCTTCCGGGGCGGAACGGTCGACATCGGAGAGACTAGAGCATCGAGCCGTTCTTCCTGCATGCACTGCAGGAACACGTTTTGCAGCGCGAAGCGCGTCTGAAGGCGTGCCGAGCTGTCTAGGACAGTGGCCCGTTCCGCCGCCTGCCTTGCCTGTTTGCGATCGGGGAAGTTGGGGTCCTCGTAGAACCTCGCCTTCGTGATCAGGTCCGCGTTGGTTTTAATATTGGCGTCGCCGCGTTCCCGCAGGTATCGGTTGATCATGTACTTGCTTTCGCCTTCCGCACCCGGTGTGATGAGACTGCGCAGCGAAAGACCGGGCGGCACTCGCGCCTGCTCTGCGCGCATATCCAAAAGCGTGGCGATCTGATCCGATTGCGGCTGGCCGGCGGCATCGATCGGGAATAAATCCCGGTACTGACGGGTGAACGCGGTGTTCAAGAGGTCCGGCGCATAATGGGCGATACAGCCCTGAAATAATGCGCCCTCCGGGCCGGGGTCCACGATGCTCGCTCCGAGTTTGCGCAGATCGGCGATGGCATGCTCGACAATGCCAATACTCTCGTCGTCGGCCTTGGAGAAAAGCTTTCTCGACATGTATTCACGAACCACGCCGATGCGGACACCCTCGAGCCGCTGCGCCCCGGCGAAGGTCAGATACGGCCGTTCAGGTTTTCGTCCCACGCTGAACACCGTCATTTCGTCCTTGGGATCAAATCCGGCGATTACTTCCAGTATTCGTGCCGCATCCTGCACATTGCGGCAGATTGGTCCTGTACGAGTGGTGAGGCCCGCTCCCATCATCCCTTTACGGCTAACCAGTTCTTGCGTCGGCGCGAGCCCAACCAGGCTGTTGACCGATGCGGGCCATCGGATCGACACGACCGTTTCCTCGCCGATGGCGCAGGTTGCCAGATTAGCGGCCACGGCTGTCGCCGAGCCCGCGCTGGACATCCCGGGTTCCCGCTCCGTGTCGTACGGATTGCAGAACGTGCCGCCAAACGAGCTTCGCGCGCCATCCGTGGCATACTCGGCCAGATTGGCCTTGGCCAGAATGATCGCTCCCGCATCTCGCAATCGCTTAACGAACGTGGCATCTTCCGGAGGCCGGTCATTGGCGTACTGGACGTCGCCGCCAGACGTCGTTCGCAAGTCAAATGTGTCGTACTGGTCTTTGATCGCCAGGACAACTCCATGCAGCGGGCCAACGAGCCTGCCGGTGCGCTGAAATTGCCGATCCTGCGCAGCCGCGACCTCGAGGGCGTCGGGCATCTCGGGGTCGTCATCGGCCGTGTTGGTGAGGCTGCGCGCCTTACGGTCATCAAATCCCCACGCCTTCCGCGTGGACGGCCTAAGGTTCAAAGTGGAAAGCGCGTTGATCTGCCTGGCGTGAGGGATCGTCGTGATCGGTCCGAGAATCCCCGTCGGCTCGCTCACGCACGTGCCGTTGTATGCCTTAATTCGCTTCAGGTACAGCTCGACCAGATGCACACTGGTGAGTTGCTTGGCCACGATGGCTCGTTGGATGTCGCCGATAGTAGCGTCCTGTAGATGAAACCTCACCGTAGGCGTCCGCTGCGCCCCAAGGCTCGCGGCAAGCACGGTAGCCATCAAGACGGCATTCCTCAGGCTGTAATTGGGATTGAGATTCTGAAACACGCATTGCTCCTTGCAATGGGTTTCTTAGTATATCCAGTGATGTCCTTTCCGGGAAAGCGACCGTCTAAACATGCCGGGCTCGCTATTTCGTCTGAACATTCGCTGAATTGGCAGTTGACGTGAAGAGAATCTTTTCCAGCTGAGGAGCAATCGAGAGCATGGACGCTTCTGGCACTTCGCGGTGCGGAATGCCGGGGCCGCGCACGACCAACACCGAGCGGTAGTCGGTCCGCGTCGGAAAATAGCCGTGGGTCCCGATTTCGAATATCTTCGCGCCGAAGATAACATGCTCGGCCGGTTCAAACACCAGCGATCCCGCCAGCGCCGGCGCGTATTGTTCGAGTTCCTGTTCGGGAATTTGCCGGCCCACACCCGGTTGGCGGCGCAACCAATCCGCTACGGCGGTATCTTTCGTGATCGCGAGAAACCCGGTTACCTGGAGTTCGCCGGGCGGGTTCAGCGCCTTCAGATCGAGCGCCCGGTCGACTCGTTCGAAGCCGTGGTCGGAAACCAGCGCCAGCACGTACCTCGGCGGCAGCGCCGCGAGCACTTGCCCGATCAGTTCGTCCGTATACTCGAGCGTCGCGTTGGCGGCCCGCGTGAACGGCCCATTATCGTGAGCTTCTGAATCGAGGTCGACGAGGTGGACCAGCATCAGGTCCGGGCTTTCGGTTTTGAGCAGGTAGAGCAAAGCCTGCGTGCGCGCGCGATCGTCGACCCACTCCCGAGGAAACGAAGGAAATGCGGCGCTGATCCGGTCGACGAGGCCAGGGGTTGCTTTCGACTCGATACCCGCCAGGTCCATGGAGCCGCCGTTGCGTTTGAGAAAGAATTCCGGAAGGTTCAGGTCGATGG
>CAYMHP010000405.1:0-4232 GCA_964390225.1 uncultured Solibacteraceae bacterium | reverse complement strand
AGCGGCCGGGGCGGATGAGCGCGGGATCGAGGACGTTTTCCGGCGCGTTCATGGCGCCGATGACGACGACGTGGGCGGCGTCGTCCTGCAGGCCGTCCATCTCGACGAGGAGCTGGTTGAGCGTGCTGTTGCCCTCGGAGGAGCCGCCGAAGGCGTCCATGAAGACGCGCGTGCGGCCGAGGACCTCGAGCTCGTCGATGAAGATGATGCAGGCGCCGTAGGCCTGGGCGTAGAGCCGCGCGCGCTTGAAGAGCTTGCGCACGCGCGCCGCGCCCACGCCGACGAAGATCTCCACGAACTCGGAGCCGGCCGTCGACAGGAAGGGCACGCCGGCTTCGGTGGCGATCGCCTTGGCGAGCATGGTCTTGCCGCAGCCCGGCGGGCCGATCATGAGCATGCCGTGCAGGATGCGGCCGCCGACGCGCTTGAGGACGGCGCGGTCCTTGATGAGCTGGACCATCTCCCAGGCCTCGCGCTTGGCTTCCATGAGGCCGATGACATCGGAGAACTTCACGTTGACGCTGTCGGCGTCGATCTTGCCCTTCTTGAACTGGGCGAAGCCCCCGCCGTACTGCAGGAGATAAAGGAAAGCGACGAAGACCAGGGTCTGCAGGATGCCCCACGGCAGCGACGCCACGTTGATGCCGATGATGTAGCGCCGGACGCTCTCTTCCATGCCCGACATGTACCAGATCGGGATGATGATCGAGATCGTGACGCCGATGACGATGGCCACCGGGATCCAATACATCTGCATGAACAGGCGCAGTTTAGCCCAAAGCATGGGGTCTCCTTTTAGACCTTTGGACTATACAATTTGTTCGCGCGCGCAAGCTATTGAACGAAAAGCCCGTGGAGCTTGACAAAAAGATGATTCGATGCTAAAGTGATTATATGCGAACCACCGTGGCCTTGGACGAAAAGCTTTATAGGGCCTTGAAAATGAAGGCGGCCTCGACGGCCTCCACCGTCTCCGACCTGATCGCCGACGCCATACGCCACAGCCTCAAGGAAGACGCGATCGACACGGCCGCTTTCGAGGAAAGGAAAGCCGAGCGCCCCCGCCCTTTCGAGGAAGCATTGAAAGAGCTCAAGCGTGACGGGCTCATATAAAGTCCTCATCCTGCCTTCCGCGATCAAGGAAATTCGAGATGTCCCCCGAAAAGACCGCAAGCGCATCGCCGCGAAGATCGCCTTGCTTGCCGCCCAGCCGCGATCTGCCGGCGCCGAAAAACTGTCGGGGGACGACCGCTATCGCCTAAGGCAGGGCGATTGGAGGGTCGTTTACGGGATCGACGACGCGAAAAAAGAAGTGACCGTCGTCAAGATCGGCCATCGACGCGAAGTCTATCGCTGACCGGGCGATCCCGGCTCGTCTGGATGCCAAGGCTCGCTGAGGTGGCTGGCGCGGCGCACAAAGAACAAGAGGTCCGCCTGGCGCAGGACGCGCCCGCGAAGGCCGCCGCCGCCGTTGATCAGGAAATTGTGGAAGCCGTCCAGGTAGCGCTGGCGGGCGTCGGACAAGCTCAGGGGAAGAAACAGCGCGGCGCCGACGCGGTCCAGGATCTTCTCGACGCGGTCGGCGAAATCGATACCCAGCCTTCGTCCCCCGTTATCGGGCTGATCCAAGGCCAGAAGCCAGCTGGAGAAGACCTGCCCGGGAAGCAGCCGCGCCAGATAGCCGCCGACCGTAAACCACATCGGCACGGTGGGCTCCTCCACTCCTTGCCGAAGGTCCTTCGGCGATTTGCTCATGTGCCCGTCATGGCTCATCAAGATGATCTTTTGGCCGGGCTCGGTCCTCAAGAAATGCCGCATCTCCCGGAACATGGTCTTTTCCCGGCGCTGGTAAGCCGCCTGCATGATGCGCCCCCCTTCGGAATCGGGAGGATCGTCGCCATGCTTGTCCATGATCCCCATGAAGTAGAAGCTTTCCCTCAGATTCAAAAGAGACAGCCAGACCTCGTCGAACGCCGGCCGTCCCAGCTCGTTCTTGAGATCCCGTCGCTCTTGGAAGACGTAGCGTATGGCGGAATTGAACCGCTGATAGGCTTGGTCTCCCCAAGTCTTCGGCGTGGCCTCGGGCTCGAGCAAGGCGGACAACGGCGCGACGACGGGCGAGGCCTCGTGCCCTTTGAGCGCGCCTTTGACGTCGCCGTAGCCGCCGCCAGGGAACATATCGAGGTCAAAGCCAAGGCAGCGCATGCGCGCGGTGTCCGCGGCCCTGGACTCGCTGATCCGCCGCACGGCTCTCCAAAACTGGATCTCCGCCTCTTGGAACCACGGGGGCATCGCCTTATATAGAGGGGTCTCCCTCAATCGCGCTTCGTCCCCCGTCTCGAGATAGGCGTCGATGTGCTTGGTATCCGAGCGGCCCACCTCGTGGCCGACGTTGCGCCAGCCGCGCTCGAAGAGCCGGCTGATGATCATGAGCCGGTGATCGTATTTCTCCCAGACGAAGTGATGCGCCTCGCCAGCCAAAAGAACGCGCTTGCCTTCGGCGGAGGAAAGCAAGGAGTCCACTTTTTCAGGATCGGCTTTTCTCCAATCCGAGGAATCGAGGCGCAGAGCCGCCTCGGCGGCGTATTGCTCGAAATCCTTTTGCGCCGCGGGATCGACTGGCCCGCCGTCGAAAGCCCGCGGGTTCCCCCTTTGAATGAACCCCAGGGCCTTTCGCGCCGTCCTTTGCGCGCCCTGACGGGCGAGCGCGACGGCGCGGGCGGCGAGGCGGGGGATCGCCGGCATGAGCCGCGGGACCGGTCGCAACGCGGGCAAGACCGAAAGGCCGTGGATCGCGAGCGCGGACGGCGCCGGACGGGCGAGGTCGACGGGCCGCTCGGCGGCGCAGGCCAGCGCCGCCAAAAGCAGAAGAAATCTCACCCGGACATTATCGGAATTAGACGAAGCTAGCCGCATGAGCCCTAAGGGAACTGCCCTAGGGACTTTGGGCCTAATTCTGCAAGCCCGGCAGGACGAAGGCGATGGGCCGGTCGCGGTTGGGGACGTACTTCGTGTTCTCGAAGGTGAAGCCGGGCGAATGATACATCCAGGCCACGTCGAAAGGCCGCGTCTTGACGGTGAGCGTGCACACGTTCCAGACCTGCTGGCGCTCGCAGCGGAACCGCGCCCCGTGCGCCGTGATGTGCTCCAGGTCGAGGAATTTCTCCGTGGTATTGCCGTATTGGTCGGCGGGACTGCCGAAACCCAGATAGCTGCTGACCTTTTCCTCGATGCTGTCTTGGAGCGGCCCGGCGTCGTCGGCCTCGAACTGCACATTGCGATGCGACTCCAGTTGCCAGCGCCGCGCCGCGTAGAACGAGGCGATCTCCACTTTCTGGACCAGGATGAGCAGGGCAAAGATCTTGGCGAAGACGAAAAGGAAGAACATGAAGATCGGGAACAGCAGGACGGTTTCGGTGGTCGCTTGACCGCGCCTGCCCCAGCTAGACGCGCGCCTGGCCGCTCGTTTCATGGGTACAACCGCACCTGAAACTTAGGCGTCGGCTGCGGCCAGACGTTGGCCTGGTGGCTCTTGCCGCGCCAAAGAGAGACCGTGGCGTGGACTTTGGGGCCGCCGTCCTCGCCCGACATCATGCCGTTCAAGTCGACGCCGAAGTAGTTGCTGGGCGCCGTCCACTTGGCCGTGACCGGCCAGCCGTAGGACATTTGGGAAGAAGGCTGGCTCATGCTGTCGAGGATGCCCTTTTTGACCGCGACCAGCTGAAAGAGGCCGTTGCACTCGTTGATGGTCTGCGGCATGGACACCCCAGGCTTGCTCGACCAGATCTGGTAGGGCTGCCCGAAGTTGTGCACGAGTTGATTGCCGTAGAAGATGATGCTGTCGACGCAGCTGAACTGGACGGCGCTGGGAAACCCGTCGGCCGACTTTCGAAAATCGCTGACGGCTCCCGCGGCCTCGGCCAAGGCGTCGGAGCCGCCCACGTTGAGGTAATAGGACTTCTGGAGGAAATTATGGTTGGCGGCAAGACGCTTGAGCACGGAGAACTGCGCGGACTCGACCGACCCCAGAAGCTGATAGATCTGCACGTAGAGCTTGTAGACTTGGTTGGCGTCCTCCCAGTTGATGTTCCAGCCCTTGGCCGTCTGCATGCTGATGAGCGTCAGGCAGTTGTTGGACGAGCAGTCGGGGTTGTGCGAGTCCACCGCCGTGGGAAGTAGTGTCGTAGGTCGCCCAGGGAAAGCCGAATCCGAACGGATCGGCTGCGGTTTGC
>CAYMHP010000404.1:0-4238 GCA_964390225.1 uncultured Solibacteraceae bacterium | reverse complement strand
CCCGCTTCTGGGCCTTTCGAGCTGGAGACCACGCCGCCGATGTCGTCGGCATCGATGCGTACCGCTTCGCCGGATGGCTGCTGCGCGCTCATACGGACCAATGAGGCGGCCAGAAGCACGGCGAAGCCGGCGGCCACCAAAATCAAGGAGAGCAGTTTCGTTCTCGTCATATTCCGCTCCTGGTTGGGGTTCCGAATGCGGACAGTATACACCCCGCCGCAGGCGCGCTCCACGGGCGGGGGAACTACGAAGGTCAGGAGCGATCTCGTTAGACGCTGAGCCGAGGCGGCCCTATACCAGGCAAGTGACGATCGCGCGCCCGTGCTCCGCCGCGCTCGAGTAGAAATCGCGAAGGCGGTGGAAGGCGTCCATCAGCCATTCCCGATCCTGCTCTCCGGAGCGCCAACCGGGGTAGATATCGAGCTGCGACATCTTCGCGGGGTCGAACCGCGCGAAAACTTCCGTTTCCAGTTCCGGGCGGCGTAGCTCTTCGCTTAGCTCGCGCACTCGAGCCGCGCGGAAGTAGCGCGCCGGGCCGTAGCCGGAGAAGCCTTCGGGATCGTCACCCAATTCCACGCCGCCCAGAACAGCCTGACTCCGCAATCCCGGCCCAGGTTCCGCGGCGCCCGTTAGAAGGTAGTGCACCCCATGCCAGGCTTTATCCAGCGAAAGCACGTCGCGGTTTCCGCCCGCCCGCTGCCCGCGGCCCGTTAGGTGCTTCTCCATGAGCTTTAGGATGTCGTCAGCGCCTTGGCCCGACGCCATCGCTGCGGTAGTGCGGCCGAGACTCGCTTCGACCTGCCCCCGGAGCGAGTCCGGCAACCGCGAAAGTGTCGCCGCCATCGCCTCTGGTCCGATTGCCCGCAGTCGCCCCTGCATCGCGCTGGCCATGTTGAGCAAGCCCGCTGTGGGCAGCGTCTGGTCCGTAAACAGCTCCTCGACTGAATCCGGATCGGACTCAAACCGGGCGATTTCCGCATCCTCGACCTGCACAAAGATCGCGTTCATTGACATAGCAGTCTCCCCCTCACGTTGATCGACAAATCCGCGACGGCCGGATTGGCCAAAACTATACCATCGGCAAAAGGGCGCGGAAAAGTTATCCGTCAGGAGTTATCGAGAGAACGTAAACCGTTACATCCTGGGCACTGGTCGTCGGGCATTTGTGGGACAAGGGCTCCGCCTTGTCCGCGCAAGGCAGAGCCTTACGCCACCGTTACTTCAGGCCAGGTTCTTGCGCAACGTGACCGGATCGAGCTCGCGCTCCCAGCGCGCGATCACCAGGGTGGCCACGCCGTTTCCGATGACGTTAATGGCGGCGCGGAACATGCTCATGAAGCGATCGATCCCCAGCACCAGGGCCATGCCCGCCACCGGGATACTCGGGATCACCATCAAGGTGCCGACCAGCGCGATGAAGGATGCTCCCTGCACGCCGCTGGCGCCCTTCGAGGTCAGCAGGGCCACGGCAAGGATCGTGAGCTGTTGCATCAAGGTCAGATGCGTATTCGTCGCCTGAGCCACAAACAAGGCCACCATCGTCATATAGAGGGCGCTCCCATCCGTGTTAAAGGTATAACCCGTGGGCAGGACCAGGCCGACCAGCGCCCGCGAGCAGCCGAGCCGCTCCATCTTCTCCATCAAGGCGGGCAGCACAGGCTCCGAGGAGCTGATGGCCAGCACGAGCAGAACCTCCTCCTTGATGTACTTCAGAAACTTCAGAATGCTGAAGCCCGCCAGCCGGGCCACCGCCCCAAAGACCACCAGCACGAACAAAATGCCGGTCACCCAAAACGTTGCGATCAACTCGACCAGGGGACCGAGGGCCGCAACCCCGTAGCGGCCGATCGTGAACGCCATCGCGCCGAACGCGCCGATGGGCGCGAGACGCATCAGAATATTGATGACTCCGAAGACGGCATGCCCCAGCGCGTCCAGCACGTCCACAAACGGTTTGGCCCGCTGGCCCACCATCGAAAGCGCAAACCCGAATAGCAGAGCAACGAGCACCACCTGCAGAATGTCGCCTTTAGCAAATGCATCGGTAACGGTCGCCGGGATAATCCGCAGCAAGAACTCCGTGACGGTTTGTGCTTTCGCGGCGCCGGCGTATTGATCGACTGCTTTGGTGTCGAGAGTCGCGGGGTTCACGTTAAAGCCGCTGCCCGGGTGCATGACGTTGCCCACGACCAGCCCGATCACGAGCGCAATCGTGGAGACGACTTCGAAATAGAGCAGGGCCTTGCCGCCAACGCGACCGACCTTCTTGAGGTCCTGCATGCCGGCGATCCCAGACACCACCGTGCAGAAGACGACAAGCGTGATCACCATCGTGATCAGCTTGATGAACGCATCCCCCAGGGGCTTCATGGCCATTGCCTTGGCTGGGCTGAAATAACCGAGCGCAATGGCAAGGGCGATGGCGAACAACACCTGATTCGTAAGGCTGGCGTAGAACGCTTTTTTCGCCTTGGGCCGGGCGTGGCTGGCAGTCGGTACCATTGGAGTGGTCATTGACTATACACCAACCGCGGGATTGACGGAAGAGGGAACCGCAGGCGATGAATCGGCGACCCCCGCCTTCACGGACAGGGCTGAAGAGAGCTTTTCAGCCGCGTTCCGTACGGGTGCGCGTCGCATTTTCACAAACCCTCACCAGCGGGGCTGAACGTGCTGCTCCGCCGCCTCCGGGCTCAGTCCCTTGCCGCCGGCGACTGCTGCGGGTTTTTCACGTCTACCAGAATTGGGTTTGTGAACAGATTGGAATTCGGGATCAGAACTACCTTGTCCGGCTGGGAGAGGACGGTATACCGCAGGTCGATGTTCACCACCTGACCGTCCAGGCCTGTGACTGAAATGTGATCGCCGACACCGAAAGGCCGGAAGAGGAGCAACAGAATGCCGGCCAGCAGGTTCGAAAGAACGTCGCGGAAGGCGAATCCGAGCGCAAACCCGGTCAGCCCCAAACCGGCGACCAGGGCCGAGACGTTCACCCCCACGGTGCCAAGCGCCGTCGCCGCGCCAAAGACTACGATGGCAATTTTGGTTGTGCGCGCCAACAGGTCCAGCAACCCAGTATTGTGCGGCATGCGGTGGCGGACACGGCGGATTAATTGCTCGGCGATTTTGGCCGCGATCCAAAAGCCGAGCAAGATCGCCAGGCCGGCAAAAAGACGCTCGCCGATTGCCTGCAGGGCAAGCCAGTAATCACGAAAGTCGATGGTGGTCACAGTATGATTATCCGCAGCGGTCCCGGCCGCAACGCAACAGCGCTGTCGGCCCGCTGTATCCGGAAGAGGAGAACGAGAACATGACGGAACGAGTACTAGCGTCAGGCCATGAGCAACTTCTCAGGCAGTGGGCGGACCTCAGCACTCAGGAGCGCATCGAATCGTTTGCGAGCTTGCCGCGGGACCAGGCCGATGACTTCTTCCTCGAGTTGAACCCTCACGAGCAACTGGAACTCTTGCGCGGCATGCCGGAGGGCGAGCGCCGCATCTGGATTCGCCTGCTGCCGCCGGACGACGCCGCGGATCTCATCCAGCTTGCTCCTCCTGTTGAACGCAGCGTACTTCTGGCGGAGCTCGATGAAGCTACCCGGCGGGAAGTGAACGCCCTGCTGGCGTATCAGGAGGATGACGCCGGCGGTCTCATGAATCCGCGGTTTGCGCGCCTGCGGCCCGACATGACCATCGACGAGGCAATCAGCTACCTGCGCCGGCAGGCATCGCAAGTCGAGACCATTTACTACGCTTATGCGCTCGATGACGAGCAGCATTTGCTCGGAGTGGTCAGCTTTCGCGATCTGTTCAAGGCCGACCGTGAGAAGACCGTCCGCGAGGTGATGCGCACTCAATTCGTATTCGCGACGGAAGAAATGGACCAGGAGACCGTCGCCAAGCTCGTAGCGCAGCATCACCTGTTGGCGATTCCGGTTATCGATGCCGAGGGGCGCATGCAGGGAATCGTAACAGTCGACGACGTCGTGGACGTCGTTCAGGAAGAGGCTAGCGAGGACATTCAAAAGGTCGGCGGAATGGAGGCGCTGGATGCGCCCTACCTGGAGATCGGGTTTTGGACCATGGTAAAGAAGCGGGCCGGCTGGCTATCGGTCCTCTTCCTGGGAGAGATGCTGACGGCAACCGCCATGGGGTATTTCGAGCGGGAGATCGCCCGCGCGGTCGTGTTGGCCCTGTTCGTGCCGCTGATCATCAGCAGCGGGGGAAATTCGGGTTCGC
>CAYMHP010000403.1:0-4260 GCA_964390225.1 uncultured Solibacteraceae bacterium | reverse complement strand
CGCGCCAGCCGAAGGCCTCGGCGATGCCGTAGGCGGCGGAGCCGGCGAGCACGGGGACGGCCAGCAGGCCCGTGCCGACGACGCCCAGGGCGAAGATGGCGCGAGCAATGGTTCCCGCGTAGGGGAAGCCGCGCACGAGGGGTTGGAGCGCGGCGGCCGCCTGATCGGCGGATTGGATGTTGGTGATGCCGTGGGCATGCAGGGTGCTGCCGGTGGTCATCACGATGAACCAGAAGCCGACGCTGGCGGCGAAGAGGCCGAAGATGGTATCCACGCGCAGCGCGCGGAGCTGCTTGCGCAG
Organism: uncultured Solibacteraceae bacterium; assembly: GCA_964390225.1. Taxonomy (GTDB): domain Bacteria; phylum Acidobacteriota; class Terriglobia; order Bryobacterales; family Bryobacteraceae; genus PSRJ01. The sequence continues at coordinate 3,959 of CAYMHP010000403.1, read as the reverse complement.
CGCGGCTTCCTGTCGTTTGACGTCTGTCCCGTGAGGCGTGCGGTGGTGCAGCTCGGCCTCTTCGACCTCTTCGGAGGCCTGCCAGAAAAAGAGGTAGGGACTGATGGTCGTGCCGAAGAGTGCAACGACGAGCGTGAGGAACGATGGCGTGAGTTGGATGGTGGGAACGATGGTTTTCAGGAGCAGCGACGCCCAGTTGGGCTGGATGATGATGCCGGTGGCGATATACGCGAGCAAGGAGAGGGTCAGGATCTTGAGGACACGCGCGTAGTGGTGGTATGGGACGCCGATTTCGAGGAGCACGATGCCGAGCGCGAGCACGACGAGCAGCGGCAGGAAGGGTACGCCCGGCGCGAGCAGGCGTACGGAAGCGGCCATGGCGCCGAGGTCCGCGCCGACGTTGATGGTATTGGCGACGAAGAGCAAGGTGACGGCGAGGAAGAGGAGCGGGCGGCTGTAGTGGGCGCGCAGGACGCCGGCGATTCCTTTGCCGGTGACGAGGCCGATGCGGCCACACATCTCCTGAACGGCGATCACCAGGGGCAGGAGGTAGAGGGCGAGCCAGAGCTGGCCGGCGCCGAAGGCCGCGCCCGCCTGCGAATAGGTGCCAATGCCGCCGGGGTCGTCATCGGAGGCGCCGGTGATGAGGCCGGGGCCAAGGATGCGCATGAAGCGGTTGAAGGGGCGCAGGAGGAGCAGGGGGTATGGGCGGCCGCGATGCCGCGTGAGGAGCGCGGCGAGAGGCGGCTTACGGCGCGATTGCTCCGTCGAGGTGCGCGTGGATTGCATGAGCGGCTCCCCTCGCGTGCGACATACTGGCGGGCGGTATGCTGGCGCCATGATACCAGACCCGGAAGCGGCTGTCGACTAGAGGGCAAGCGGGGGTTGGCCTCGCCGCACGTTTGTGGCGGGGAGGCCGCGCGAGGATCAGGACGATTGTGGTGCTGGAGTTTGGGGCACTGCTGCTGGCGTGAGACAGTGCAAGCCGTATATCGGCTCAGTCTTCCAGCCACTCCGTGATGAACCGGGGGCTGCGGTGGATGTCTATTTGTCTGAGCGGACCCGCGCCGGAGTTGACGAATTTGTGGGGCACACCCGCTGGGACGATGGCGATTTGCCCGGCTGTCGCATCTACTGTGGCCGAGCCAATGTTGAAGGTTGCGCTGCCCTCCTGCACGATGAAGACCTCTTCATAGGGATGCTTATGCAGCCGTGGACCGCCGCCCGGCGGCAGGTCAACCCAGATGAACGAGATGCCGGCGTCTCCATGAAGGTATCCCTGGAACTCGTAGTGTGTTGCCGTCGCGGTCGAGATCGTCTTTGCTCAGTAGGATGTAGTCCATCTTGTGCTTCCTCTCGTATGGCTTTCCCTTGGCTATTCTTTTCGGGATTGCGCCAGCGGCATCGCGGTGGGATGGCAGGCGTCGCAGATACGCTCGTTCAATGTCAGCCGGAGTAGCCGCTTTGGGCGCAGACGGTGTGGAAGTCGAGGCGGACCAGTGTGGCGAGGTAAGCAGCAGCACGAGATCAGCACACGCTGTCAGCCCTGCCTGGAAGACACTGGAAGGGGCCATGCACGGGAAGTCAATGCTCCTTCAGCCAGGTTAAGGTTGGCACCATCCACCGCATTGCCAAGTTGCTGACATGGTCAGAGTCGTACTCGCGATAGTAGCATTCGGTTTTCATCACCAGCGCGAGATACAGCGTATACAAGTGGCAGCGTTCTTCTTCTTCGTGCGTGAAGGTCGTCTTGACATATCCCCGCATGCTGTTGGAGACGCCCCCAAAGGCTAGCGTCCGGAACTGCGCCTCCATCAAGGGGTCAGCCCAGAGCGCCCGCTCAAAATCGAGGATGCCGGTGACCTTGCCGTCCTTGACAAAGAAATTGAGGTCCCAAGCATCCCAGTGGACCAAGCGCGGTGTGGTGACATCCTCCAGGGATGCCGCGTGTTTCAAGATAACGCTACGGATTTCGTCTGTGGGACAACCATACTCCGCGTGCTTCCTTGCGCCATCGTCCAGCACCGAATCCATGATTTTGAGGAAGGCCTCTCGCCAGGTGACACCGCGCAGGTCGCGGTTGCCCTCATAGCCGAAATACGTGCCTGTGAAACCGTTGATCTCCCGGACGATCGCGCCGATCTGCTGGTCTATCTGTGCCCGCATCACTGGAGAAAAGGAGGCTTTCACTTGCTCGTAGTTGTCCCCGGTCAGCTTCTCCATGAAGAAATACGCAGAGTCGCAGACATCGCGGGAGGTGTCAAAGTAGTAGATCTCCGGCACGGGGATGGCGGGGTTCGTACGCACCAGGCGCATCGCGGCCACTTCGGTTGTCATAATGTTTTGCTCATACGCCAGAACGTCAACATCCGTACGCGGCGCGATCTTTACGATCACTTCCCGCCCATCGGAGAGCCGGACGGTATATGCCGCGTTAAACCACCCTTCCTGTAACTCGCCAACGGCATCGTCGCCGGCCGCGAGCGTGGTCCCGCCAAAGGCTTTCTCGACCATCCGTGCCACCTGCTCCCGCGTCTTTCGGTTTTTTGTTTTGCTTTCCATTGCGTGCCTCTTTGTGCCACATTCGTTTGTAGCTCTACAATAGCACTTCCCTCCAACACTCCTGGAGTTGCGACAAGCGAGAGCCACTGGCCTGCGCCATCAGCGTGCAGAGGATTGGCGGGGCTGGCCGTGTGATGCATTCGGCATCACCGAGTGTGCTGCTGCGGACCTAGGAGGCCAAGCGGGGAACCATACTGTCGAAACCTGTCACACCAATAGAAACGTGGTGTGGGAAGTGCCTAAAAAGGCACTTCCCTCACCACATTCGGGTGCAAGCGTACTATCCCTTGCGCACGCGGACGGTCACGCGGTGGCCGCCGAGCTTGGATTCGGGGATGGTTTCGGTGTAGGCGCCGGCGGCGGACGGGGCAGAGTCGTCGGGGGTGCCGGTGAGGACGGTGAGCGTGTGCGCCAGCGTCTCGTCTTTGAGGTACGCGGCGCGGCGCTCGGCGATCTGGGCCAGCTCGGGGTCGGTCCAGAGGTCGAGGCTGATGGTATCCTCGATGGCGAGGCCGGCGTGCTTGCGCACCTCCTGCACGAGATGGGTCAGGTCGCGGACGAGACCCTCGGCGAGCAGGTCCGGCGTGAGTGTCGTCTCGAGGACGGAGACGTAACCATGGTCCTCGGCGGCGACGAAGCCCTCGCGGGCGCTCGCCTCCACCTCGACCTCCTCCGGCGTCAGCACGACGGGCTGGCCGCCGACGTCGAGCGTCAGCCGGTTCTCGTCGCGCAGCTCGGCGACGGCTGATTGCGGGTTGTGCGCCTTCAGCGCGGCGGAGATGGCGCCCATCCGCTTGCCGTACTTGGGGCCGAGGACTGGCAGCTTCGGGCGCAGGCTGTAAACCAGCATGTCGCTCTCGGCCGGCAGGAAGGCGAGCCGCTGCACGTTGAGCTCTTCGAGCACCTGGTCGCCCAGACGCTCCAGGCTCTCGCGCTCAGCCACCGTCGCGACGCGGACGTGAAGCGCCGGCAGCGGCTGGCGGACGCGGATCTGCGCTTTTTCGCGGGCGGCGCGGCCGAGGTTGACGACGCGCATCACCAGCGCCGTCTCGTCGTGGAGGCGGTCGGAGATGAGCGAGTCGTCCGCCGACGGCCAGTCTGTCAGGTGGACGCTCTCCGGCGCGGCGCGGTCCACCGAGCGGACGAGGTTCTGGTAGAGCGATTCGGCCAGGAACGGTGTGAGCGGCGCGAGCAGCTTGGTCGTCGTGACGAGGCACTCGTAGAGCGTCAGGTACGCGGCGACCTTGTCGCTATCCTCCTCGCTCTTCCAGAAGCGGCGCCGGCTGCGGCGGACGTACCAGTTCGAGAGGTTCTCGACAAACTCGGCGATGGCCTGCGCGGCGGCCCGCGCCTCGATGCGCTCCAGCGCATCGGTGACGGCGCGGACGGTGCGCTGG
>CAYMHP010000402.1:0-4280 GCA_964390225.1 uncultured Solibacteraceae bacterium | reverse complement strand
GGCTGGCCGCGCGCCGCTCTTCCCAGACAGGCAGCAGGTCCTTATAGTGCAGGATACCGATGATCCGTTCCGGCGCTCCTTCGTAGACCGGCAGGCGCGAGTGGCCGTGGTGAACCATGGTCTCCAGCACCTGGTCGAGCGTGGCGTCGGCCGAAACCGAGACGATGTCGTTGCGCGGTACCATGATCTCCCGCACCGAAACGGTGCTTAGATCGAGTACGCGGTGGATCATATCTTCCTGCTCTTCGGGCAGGTAACCCATGCCGCGGCTGGAACTCACGATGAGCTTCAGTTCCTCGGCGGAGTGCCCTCCGCTATGCGAACCGGCATTCAACCGGAAGCCTCGCATAATGGCATTGGCGGAGCGTTCGATGGTGATGACGAAAGCTATCGAAATACGATAAAAAACGAGCAGAGCAGGCGCTACCACCACGGCCAGCCGGTCCGCTTTGGCGATCGCGAGGTTCTTCGGCACCACTTCGCCCAACACCACGTGAAAATAGCTGATCACCAGAAACGCGAGAACAAAGCTGAACCCGTGCAGAAAGCCAGTGCCTAGCCTGGTGGCGGCAGGCTGCAGTGCGGAGGCGAGAATCCGGTACAGCGTGTCTTCACCTGCCCAACCCAAACCGAGGCTGGCGAGCGTTACCCCTACCTGGGTGACGGACAGCAGGCGCCCGGGATTCGACAGCAGGTTCAGCGCGGCCTGCGCGCCCGCCTCGCCCTCTTCAGCCATCTCTCGCAGCCGGGAGGCGCGCACCGAGACCAGTGAAACTTCCGCGGCTGCAAAGAATGCGTTGATGCCAATCAGCAAGACGACTAGGAAAAGGCGCAGCGGAGTGTCGCTCACGATAATCACCCAAAGCGTATCACGCCGCCATCCGGTGTCTTTTCGGTTACCGCGGTGCTGACGGCAGTGGGTCGATCCGCCCAGGCCGGGGAACCGGGAGCGCGCCGAACTCGAACCCGCCACTCTTCCGTTTGCATCCGATATGTAGGGGTGAGAGCCATTGGCCATGAAATGGTTGGGGAATCTTCGATATCCGCCGGAAACCATGACCGATCTCAGCGATGCGGAGTGGGTTAGCGCGCTGAAGGAGCGCTACGGCGAGGAGAACCTCTGTTTTTACCGGCCGCAGGCGGGCGGGGTTCCCTGGCGCTCGGCCGAAGAGTGGGAGGCGCGGGGCATGATGGGCGTATACCTCAAGTAGCCGCGAGAATGCAGCTTGCGGTCAGGGTATCCGGTTGGGAGGGACGCTCGGCTCAGCGAGCGGGTGCGTTCCCTGCAGACGTCTTTTTTCGGGTGCCGCGAATGCGGAAGTCGTAGCGCAGAATGCGAACCGCTGTTTGATTACCCTTGGCCCAAACCGTGCGGCCGACAATCGACAAACGAAGACCTGTGGCGTTGTCCAAAAGGACCGGCCAGGCGAGCAATAACTCAATCTGCGTTCCCGGCGGCACGGATCTCGGAGACTCGAACAAGACGCCGCCGCTCGACACGTTGACGGTTCTGCCTTCGCCGGTCTCCGGCAGCTTTCCGCGAGTCGCCACGCGGTATTCGATATCCGCCGCGATCGGATACCGGCGGTCCGCCCTCCGGTCGTAGCCAAATTCCGTGTTCCGATCTGTTCGTCTGCCGGACGCCACTTCGCTGTCCTCAATACGATTATTCCGGACGGGTATCATCAGCCACCAGTACTGCTGGAACCAGGGAGGTACTGCGTTCATAAACAAAGTGCTTCCGGTACTATCTCGTTCATGGTTAACTGGGTTTTTGGCAACTCACCCGTAAGTTAAGTGTTGCGCCAAGCGGGCCAGTGGACGCGCAGCCGCTTGGTTGCAGGGCCCCGCACGCGTCCGATTAGCGTCAAAACGATAAGGAGAGGTCGACTGAAAACCATCCTCATCCTCGACAACGATCTCGGTTTCGTATTCTGGCTCGGTCAGATACTCGATCGAGCAGGCTATCAGGCTTTACCGGCGAGGAATGTTGCTGGAGCGATTCGGCTGCTCTCCGCATTGGCGGTCCAGCCCGACGTGTTGATTATCAATTTTTCGCTGTCCGGGACAAGTGGCTTCGTCGAGACACTACGGCAAGCCCGCCCCGGTTTGAAAGTGATCGCAGTAGCGGATGGTAGACACGGGCACATGGCTGCCGCCGACGCCCGGTGCCCGAGGCCGCTTGATGTCGATGAAATCGTCGCAGCCGCCTGGGTGGAAACGGTCAAGAATCTCTCCATCGCTCCCGTCCTCAACTGAAGAAAGCATACCGCCGGCGTCCGATCGCCGGAGCTGGGTTGCAAATCAGGTCTTCTGGCGTTAGCCCCGCAGTTTGGCCGCGAACTTCTCCCGGAATTTAGAGAGTTTGGGAGCCACCACGAACGCGCAATACGGCTGGCGGGGATGGTTGCGAAAGTACTCCTGGTGATACTCCTCGGCCTTGTAAAATGCCGTGGCGGGTTGTACTTCGGTGACGATCGGCGCCGCGTAAGCCCTCTCGGCGTTCAATTCCCCGATCAACTCCTGCGCTATCGCCTTCTGCTGGTCGTCGTGGTAGAAGATCGCGGAGCGGTATTGCGGCCCGACATCGTTTCCCTGGCGATTGCGGGTGGTAGGGTCGTGGATCGCAAAGAACACTTCGAGGATCTCGCGATACAGCGTCACTTCGGGGTCGAACTGGACTTGGACGACTTCGGCGTGCCCGGTCGTGCCGGTGCAGACCTGTTCGTACGTCGGGTTGTCCACATGCCCGCCCATATAGCCCGATTCCACCGAGTTCACGCCTTCCATTTCCTGGTAGACGGCCTCGAGACACCAAAAACACCCACCTGCTAAAGTCGCGATTTCCATTCTGTTTCGAGTCTACTGAAGCTGCACGGTCAGAGTCACCGTCGCGGTCACGTTGACTTGTCCGCTAAGCACCGGTGTTGGCGTGGAACCCGAAGCAGCACCCACACCGATGGGCAACGGCTGGGAGGAGCCTTCAACCGCTGCGATTACAGCACCGGTCTTAGCGCCGAGGCCGCCCGCGATCGCATCGGCATGCGCGTGCGCCTGCTTGGCCGCTTGGCCGAGCGCTTGCTGGCGCAACGGGTCAGGGTCTCGCAAGCTGAACTGCAAACCGCCTACGTTGTTTGCGCCGGCCTGGTTGCCGGCATCGATCAGCGGCCCGACCAGCGAGAGATCGCTGGTGGTCACTTGAACCGTGTTGCTCGCCGTGTATCCGATAATCACCGGTGCCTGGTTGGGGGTCGAACTATAGCGGGGATTCACCGAATAACTGATGGTCTGTATGGTCCCCGTGCTGCCGAGCACGGCCTTCAGCGCATTTTGCACCGCCGTTGTCAGGGTCGCGTTGCGCTGCGCCGCATCCTGCGCGCTCGTCCCATCGGTTACGACGCCGATGGTGAGTTGAGCCTGGTCGGGATTGGCCGAAAGCGTGGCGGTACCGGTGGCCTGAACACTATTGGCCGGGAGCTGCGCCTGGAGCGCCAATGGAATGAGGAGGAAGAGCGGATAGCTTCGGAACATGCGGATCTCCCGCTCTCAATCTTACCCCGCGCCACGGCAACGCGCGCCCACCCCCCGGGTTAACTATCCTTTGACAGCTACAGGCGCCAGGTCGCGGCTGGCGATGACGCGATCGACCATCCCGTACTGAACGGCCTGCTCGGGCTCCATAATGTAGTCGCGATCGACATCTCTTGCGATGCGATCGATCGGCTGGCCCGTCGCATCCGCCAGCATGGTGTTCAAGATCTCGCGCATGCGCAAAATCTCGCGGGCGTAGATGTCGATATCGGCGGCCTGCCCCGCCAGCCCCTGCATCGAGGGCTGGTGGATCATGATCCGGGAATTCGGCAAGCTGAACCGCTTCCCTTTGGTGCCTTTGGCGAGCAGGACGGCAGCCATGGAAGCGGCCTGGCCCACGCAGATCGTCACGATGTCGGGGCGGATAAACGCCATCGTGTCCAATATCGCCAGTCCGGCGGTGATGGACCCGCCCGGCGAGTTGATGTAGATCGAAATGTCTTTTTCCGGATCTTCGGCTTCCAGGAAGAGGAGCTGAGCAATGATCAGGTTGGCCACCTGATCATCGATCGGGGTGCCTAAAAAGATAATGTTTTCTTTGAGCAGCCGGGAATAAATGTCGTACGCGCGTTCGCCCCGGGAGGTCTGCTCGACCACCATGGGGACGAGGACCGATTGTCCCATCGTGCCTCCGGATTATTTCAATTTCGAGAAAGCGGCCCCGTGTACCTGCCGCTACGCCCGTTTGG
>CAYMHP010000401.1:0-4322 GCA_964390225.1 uncultured Solibacteraceae bacterium | reverse complement strand
GTCGCCAATCTCATCGAGAAATACCGTTCCGCCTTCCGCGATTTCAAATTTGCCCTTCTTGCGATATTGCGCTCCGGTGAAGGCGCCTTTCTCATGGCCGAACAGCTCGCTTTCGAGCAGCGTTTCCGTGAGGGCGCCGCAGTGAATCGTCACCATCGGCATGTAACGCCGCGGCCCCGCGGCGTGGATCGCGCGCGCCACCACCTCCTTGCCGGTTCCGCTCTCGCCTGTGATGAGCACCGTAGCGTCGGTCGGCGCGACCATCTCGATCAGCTCGCCGATCTTCTTCATGGCGGGGCTCTTCCCGATCAATTCGGTGCCGGGCGCGCCCTGCTGCAGATCTTCGCGCAGCCGGACCAGTTCCCGGCGGGTGCGCTTGTGCTCCAACGCGTTCGCCACCAGGTGCGAAAGTTCATCGGGGTCCACCGGCTTGGTGATGTAGTCGTACGCGCCCCGCTTCAAGGCCTGCACGGCGGTATCCACGGAAGCGTACCCGGTCATGATCACCACCGTGAGGTCCGGGTCCGCTTCATGCAGGCGCGCCTGCAGCTCCATGCCATCCATCCCCGGCATTTTGATATCGATGAGCGCGATATCGAACTCCTTCTGCTGGATCACCTCCAGCGCATCGCGGCCGCTCGCCGCCGGGTGGGCCGCGTAGCCTTCGCTGGTAAACCATTTCCCCAGCGAATCGCGGACCACGAGTTCGTCGTCGACAATGAGAATTCTGCCCTTCGTTTTCGTTGTTAACGGACTCTCCACCACTGTTGCCATGGCTACCTCCCCGTTACGCTGATCTCTCTGTTCCCCGCGCGCCCACCGCACTCATCGCTGCCCCCACCGGCAGTGAGACCGTAAACTCGGTTCCCTGGCCCGGGGTGGAGCAAACCGAAATCTCTCCCGCGTGCTGCTCCACGATGCTGTGCGCCACAGCCAGGCCGAGACCGGTACGGTTCTGGTCCTCTTTCGTTGTGAAAAATGGATCGAATATGTGCGGCAATACCTCGGGCGGGATGCCGCTTCCCGTATCCTTCACGCGCACCTGAACGCTGTCCGATACCGGATCGGCGGTCGTGGAAATCTCCACCGAGCCGCCTTTTGGCATCGCTTCCGCGGCGTTCACCAGCAGCACCAGCGCAACCTGTTGCAGCTGGTTCGCATCACAGTCGACCGGCGGCAGGTTCGCATCATAGCTTTCTTGCAATTCGATGGTCTGCAGGTCGAACTTGTGCTTCACCAGCGCCACCGCACGCCGCACAATCGCGTTCACGTCGTTCGGCTCGCGGCGGCTGGGGGCTTGCCGGCCGAAGGTCAGCAGGTTCTTCACCAGTTCGCCGCACCGCTTGCTTTCGCGCTCGATGGTCTGCAGCTGTTCGGCCATTTCGTCGCGTGCCGGCACGTCGTGCTTCAGCAACTCCCGCAAGACCAGCCGCGAATAGGTGAGGATGCCGAACAGCGGGTTGTTGATTTCGTGCGCCACCGTGGCGGCCAGCTTGCCAATGGACGCCATCTTCTCCGAGTTCAGCAGGGTCTTGTAGACCCGTTCCAGCTCGGCGGTCTTGCGCCGCACCTCTTCCTCGATCTTGGCCTGCACACCGGCCACTTCGGCCGTCATTTTGTTGAACGAGGCTGCGAGATCGCCCAGTTCATCGTCGGAGTGGACCGGCAGCCGATAATCGAGATCGCCCCAGGCAACCCGGTGCGTACCCTGGATCAATGCCTTGACTGGGCGGTAGACAAAAATCCAGATGAACAGAACCGCGATCAGCGAGCCAATCACCATTGTGCCCACCAGGAACGCTAACAAGGTCGCCGAGTGTTGCGACAACTGTGCTTCCACTGTCGCCAGCGAGAGATTCGCGTCGATGACGCCGAGCACCTGCTGGCTCGCCCGATGCACGTGGCACGCGGCCGAAGAACACCTGGCGGAGTTCTCGATCGGGCGGATCACACCTAGCACGCGGTGGCCGTGTTTATCGGTAAAGATGCGCGCGCGGTCGGGCCGCGCCAACTTGGCGAGCGGCGCGGATCGCGCGTGGCACGCGTAGCAGGCCTCCGCCCCCTTGTCCACAACCGTATTCACCTCGGCGGGATCGGTGGAGATGGTGATGCGTCCTTCTTTGTTAAAGATCCGGATCCGCTGGATCCCCGGCTCCGACCCGAGTTCCTGGATGATGTTGTGCAGCGCCTCGCGGTCATTGTGCAGCATCTCGTAGTGCGTGCTCCGCAGGATCACATCGGTGATCCGGTCGGCCGCCTGCACGATCAAGTCCTCGGATTGCCGGCGCTCCACACGAAGGTTGATGTACCCGAAGATCGCGAAGAATCCGGCCGTGCTCGCCACCACGCAGATGGCGAGTTTGGCGGCGAGCCCTAACCGGATTGGAGGAAGGCGAATCATTCTGAATTGGTCACTCGGGGTTGACGCGGATCAGTTGCCGGAGCTGGTGGCGAATGCGCTGGAATGCCAGCACGGATGTCGCCTCCGCCCGGTCGTCCGCCGCTACTGCGACCGGCTGCGGCTCGGCGTGTCCGCCCGGCGCCTCGAACACCGGGAAATATTGTGCAATCACCCGGAAGATCGCGAAGCCCATGGCCACGATGGAGAGCGTGACCGCCACCTCGCTCCAGCGCGGAATGTAATGTGTTCCCGAGCCCGCCTCCAGCGCCGTGATTCCTACATTCAGCCGATTGGCGATAAAGCCAAAGACCACCATGACGGCGCAGGCATACAGCGCGCCCGGCCGAAACCGCACGCTCCGCTGGAACAGCAGCACCGTAGGTACGGCGTAAAGAGCGATCTCCAGGAGAAACAGCCAGGTCTCGGCGCGGTTGCGCGCCAGCAGGCCCAGTACGTCCCGGCGTGCAAGATCGAGAAAACGAAGCCAAAGATAGACCGATAGCAGCACCGCCAGCACGCGCCCCATACTCGCCAGAAGCGGCAATTCCAGAGCGCGGCCGAATGCACGGCTGCTGTGCCACGATTCGAAAATCGTCATCGCCAGCCCCACCGCAATGGCCGAGATGTAGAACATCGCCGGTAGCGTCGGGCTGTACCAGAGCGGGTACATCTTCTCCGGCACAATCAGGAAGAGCGAGCCAAGCGAACTCTGATGCAGAGTGGAAAGCAGAATACCCGCGATCATGAGCGGTACGGAAATGTTATGAATCCAGGCGAGCGGCTGATGCCACCCAAGTTTCTCGAAGACAATGGGAAGGAATTCCAGAAACAGCACGGTCGTGTACAGGGTTACGCACCACGCCACTTCGAACATCACCGAGTGCGGATTCCACATCACAATGGGGTGCCATAGCCGGTCCGGCCTCCCCAGATCGAACAGCAGCGCCACAACCACGAGCATGTAGCCGAGAAACGCAGTGAGAATCGCCGGCCGGAGAATCGGCTTGTAACGCTCGACGTTAAAAACGTGGACGATCGCAACCAACGTGAATCCGCCCGCGGCCAAGCCCACGCCGCAGAGCACGTCGAACGCGATCCAAAGGCCCCAGGGAAAGGTGTCGCTCAAATTCGTAGCGCCGCCCAGCCCATAGAAAATCCGGCGGTACGTGGCGTAAAGCGCGCTCAGCATAATGGCCGCAAAAATCGCGCGCCATACCGTCAACCTCGCAGCGGGAATCGTCATTTTCGCTTGGCCTCCGCCTTGGCTACTTCCGCGCGGCGGTTGGTGATCCACCAGATGCCGCCCAACAGCACCGAGCCGGTAGAAACCACGTCCGGAACCAGTTCGAGCACGCGCCAGGTCAGCGCCGGCAGCGGCTCCTGCGGCACGGCAGTGCGCAGGCCGATCTGTTCGAACGGAACTGCCGACAGATACAACACGGACGTTCCGCCCACCTCGTGGAGACCGTAGATTTTGCCATAGTAATCGCCAGGTTTTTCGGCGATCCGCTGGCGGGCTTCCGCCACCAGGGCCTCGCGCTCACCCCCCTTGGTTGCCCCCATCGGGCACGCGGCGGTGCAGGCCGTCGGCTCTCCCCTGGCCTGCCGTTCGTAGCACATATCGCACTTCCGCACTTTCGGCAGGCGCTTGTTCCACTCATAGGCAGGCACTTGAAACGCGCACGCCTGCATACAGTAACGACAGCCCATGCACTTGGAAGGATCGTAAGTAACAGGCCCCAGCGCGGTCTTCTGGAGCGCTCCCACCGGACAGACCGATGCGCAGGCGGGCTCGAGACAATGCATGCATAACCGGCGGCTGAATTTGTCGCCGTGCGTCTCGATCGCCGTGAGCTTGTGCGCGGAGATTTTTTCCTCGGCGGCGATTCGCTCGTCGTAGGGGAAGCCCCAACGTTCCGCA
>CAYMHP010000400.1:0-4329 GCA_964390225.1 uncultured Solibacteraceae bacterium | reverse complement strand
AGTCGTTCATCCAGGATTGGGATGACGGCTACCAGGGCGAAGACATGCTCAAGCTCAACGTCTGGACACCTGCCCTGACCGGCAAGCGCCCGGTGCTGGTCTATTTTCACGGCGGCGGCTATACCTTCGGTTCCTCGTATGAACTGCCCTCGCAGGAAGGCGCGCAGTTGGCCCGGCAGCACGATGCAGTTTCGGTGACGGTCAATCATCGCCTTAATCTGCTCGGATTCCTCGATCTGTCCGAAATTGGCGGACCGGCATATGCCGATTCAGTAAACGTCGGAATGACCGACCTGGTAGCGTCGCTGCGCTGGGTGCGCGAGAACATTGCCAATTTCGGCGGCGATCCCGATGCGGTCATAATTTATGGCCAGTCGGGTGGCGGCTCGAAAGTCACTTGCTTGATGGGGATGCCCTCGGCTGCGGGACTGTTCCATCGGGCCTCGGTGCAGTCGGGCGGCGGCGGAAATATTCCCAGCCAGGAACAATCCAGAGAGTTGGCCCGGCAGTTCATGAAAGAGCTGGGAGTGGGGCCTCACGATCTGGCTTCTCTACAAAAGATGGAATGGGCCAAACTGAACGCGGCCGGTAATGCCGCCATCGCCAAACTCAGTCCGCCCGCAGGGGGGTTGGCGGGACCAGGCGGGCCGCCCAGCGCCACCCCTCGCGTCGGATGGTCGCCCACCATCGACGGCCGAATCGTAACGCAGCGTTCTTTCTATGATGTGGCTCCGGAAATTTCGAAAAACGTGCCGATGTTGATCGGCAACGTCAGCGAAGAAGGGAATCGCATGTCTTCCCGTCCCACCGAGGCGGAGTGGCATGCCACTCTCGCCAAGGCCATGGGAGAAGGGAAGGCCACAGCTCTCATTGCGGCGATGAAGAAGGCGCACCCGGAAAGGAGCATTCGTCTGCTGTCTTATGGCGTCAGCGGCCTCAGCTCACGGAATAACGTCCAGCGCATGGTCAAGCTGAAGTACGAACAAAAAGGAGCGCCCGTCTATCAGTATTACTTCACCTGGCAATCGCCCATGCTCGAGGATGCGGGCGCGTGGCACACATCCGAGCTGGCGTTCTGCTTCGATAACACGAAGCGCTGCGAACAGGGGACGGGTAACACGCCGGAGGCGCAGGCCCTCGCGAAAAAGATGGCAACAGCCTGGGTGAATTTCGCCCGGACCGGCAATCCCAGCCAACCCGGCCTGAACTGGACGCCGAGTGATCCGGTTCGGTGTCAGACGATGGTGTGGGACAATCACTCCCGAATGGTAGACGACCCGGAAGGCGAGCTGCGCCGAATCCTGCTCTCGTAAGCAAAGGACCGCTTGCTCGGCGCCGGGAGGTATATCACGTCTTATTTCGCGTCGATGGACAGGTCACTGATTTTCCGCGCCCCACCCACTCGTATGTCATAGCCCGAATCGGCGCCGCGACCGCAACTGCGGTGGGTAATTGCGGTAATTCTTCTCGCGAGAATGGGTCCTCTGTTACCGCACGGCGACGCCGCGAGACGGTTCCGTCGCGGCGTCTTCAGTATACGCGCGTCACTGGCCGACCGATTTTTGCATACGCTCACGGGCGCGATTGGCCTCGAGCCGGAAATCCACCAACCGCACAATTTGGTCGATCACCGGGTGGCTCAAGCCCTTCTGCTCCGCAATCAATTGCACGAGTTTATCAGCACGTTCGACATTGAGTGCTCCATTATTGAGAGCGCGCGCGACCGAGGCGGGGCGAACCAGGGATTGTGCAGCCGCGGCGTATTTCTCAAAGGGCACGAGATCGTTCGGGCTGGCGCCGAGCTGGACGCATAGATCGTTGACAAAATTGTAGACAGACCGCGAAGTTTCAATGTCGCTGTGTACTGCCTCTTGCGCGGTCCGCATTCCACTTTCGGTGACACAGCGATAGTTGCCGGCGAGCAGCATCGCCCATTTTGCGAGCGGAACGAAAATCGAATCGTGCACTTTCAACTTAACTGGCAACTCGATCTCACCGTGCGGCGTTTCGAAGCGCGCGGCTGCGATATCCTTCTCTAGCTGGCAAAGGATCGCGGTTGCCTTTGCGTCCTCGAATTTCGCTACTTTGAAGTTCGTTGGTAGCGTCACCATGAGCACATTGACCGGCTCACCGGGCGGCCGGATCGCCTGGGGATCCGGACTGTTGAGCGTAACGCATGCGGCATCGAAATTCTTCCACAGAAGCGGATCGGTATAGGCGGATTCGAGAGCGTCATGATTGAGCCCGGGTATCCGTTTAATATAGGGCAGCGGCGGCATATTCATGATGGACATGCATGGCACGCGTGATCTCGCCACCGCATCCAGTAATCCGCGGACTCCGGGTGCGGAGTATTGCGGCTCCTGCATGCACAATCCGACAAGGTCGTACTCTTTGGGATTGACACCAGCCGGACCACCCGCCGTCACTTTTCCGGACAACTTGCGCGAATCCAGCACAACCGGCTCGTCGAGCCCTCGGACGGGCAGACGCACGCGAAAGCCTTCGGCGTTGATCAGATCGGCCTCCGCCGGCAGGCAGATCAAGTGAATTCTGTGGCCGCCAAATAGGATTTTCGAGGCGAGGAGCGAGCCGTAAGACGCGCCCATGAGCAAGATGTTATATGGCAAAAAGAATGGCTCCTTTTCTGTACCTAGTGTAAACGGCGCCCAATGTAAGCGCGTGCATTAATTTCCCGCAGTCAGCCTTTGTCTTCAGGAAAGAAGGGGAGATGAGAAACATCATAATATGGAGCGCCCTGGTTTTGCCGCCTGTGTGGGGGCGAAGCCTCAGGTCACTGCGAACTCTGCAAAGGCGGAAACGACCGTCTCCATTACCGGCGCCGCGCAGAGCCAGCAGCTCACGGCGCTGAGCCTGTACATTATCAATTACGAGGTGCAAGCCGGTGCCGTCATCCTCGCCGATCTCGATCGAGAATGAAAGCGTTTGCTTTCGAGTACATAAAGCGAGCGTTACCGTGATCCAATTTGGCCCGACAATGACGGCCGGCAGGCCATTGTCACTATATGTATACTGCCGGGGACTCTAAGCGGAAATCGCGAATGAATAGACGTGACTTTCTCATTAGTTCGATAGCAGCCGGCGCCGCCGTTCCCGATTTCGGCGTCGCCCAGACCGTCGTCGAGCCGGGCCGGGAAGTTTCTAGGGCCGCTCCGGCGGCGGGGCAGCCCAGAGTCGCGGTACTGCTGGTCGATACGGACAGGGTAATAGGTTCCATTGACGAGCGGATCTACGGCCACTTCCTCGAGCACATCAATCATTCTGTGGTAGACGGGCTGTTCGCGGAACAGATTCAAGGCTGCGGGTTCGAGGGTCAGGACTTTCCGACGTACTGGAAACCGTTCTCGGACCGCGGCAGCGTCGAGATCGCGGACGTCGAGTTAAAGAACGGGAAGAAAAGCGTGCGCCTGCATGTCGAGGGCGGCCGCGCGGGGATCCGCCAGGGTCGCATCTACGTCGATGCGGGCTTCAAATATGACGGTTCGCTTTGGGTCAAGCGCGAGGAAGGCTCACCTCAGTTGACGCTTCGCATTGTCGGTTCGGAGGGCAACACGATCGGGTCGGTGCCGCTTGCCGTGACGGGCTCGGACTGGCAGGAGGTCAGCTACGCGTTTACCAGTCCGGTTCGCGATACGCAGGCCTCGGTGGAGATCGCGGCCATAGGTACTGGAACGGTGTTGATCGACTTCGTCTCGATGATGCGCGCGGACGTCCGCCGCGACGGCATGCTGCGCCCCGACCTGGTGCAGGCCCTGCGTGATCTGGCTCCGCCCTTCATCCGTTGGCCGGGAGGCTCGTTCGCATCCACCTACAAGTGGAAGGATGGGATCGGCCCGCTTGTCTCGCGCCGATACCACCCTAACGTGATCTGGGGCGGCTACTCGGATTACTACGGCTTTGGGACAGACGAGTTCCTGGGGCTCTGCCGGAAGCTCAATGCCGAGCCGCTGATCGTGCTGGCGGCGCCCGGCACCGACCCCGAGCAGGTTCAGTACGCCCTGGATTGGGTCCACTACTTGAACGACCCGCCGACGACCGAATGGGGACGGCTGCGAGCAGCCAACGGTCACGCGGAGCCCTACGGTGTCCGGTACTTCCAGATCGACAACGAGCCGATGAATAACGGCTTCACTCCGGAGAAATACGCCGAGATTGTGAATCTTTACGGAAGCCGGATACGGGCAATCGCTCCCCAGGCGCAAATCGTGGCGTGCGGACAGAAGCGATCCAACGACATGGTCTGGAGCCAAACGGTCATTGACCTTGCCGGACAAAACTTCGATATCCTCGGATGTCACAACTACGAGT
>CAYMHP010000399.1:0-4355 GCA_964390225.1 uncultured Solibacteraceae bacterium | reverse complement strand
CTGGTTCAAAGACGTCGGCTGGGGCGTCGAGAACTACGGCACCGACCCTACCATCGAGGTGGACAATCCGCCGCAGGCTTACGCCGCCGGCAAAGACCCGCAGCTTGAGCGTGCCATCGCCGAAGCCGTCCGCCTCGTCGAAGAACGCTCCTACGCGACGCCTCAACCCGGCCCGCATCCCAATCGCGGGTTCCCACCCCGCGGCTAACCGCCGCCGCTCACGTCAGTCTCGCTGAAACAACGAATGCCGCACGCCTCATCCAAAGCGTGCGGCATTCATCACCGGCGAATACATGACACCCGAAAAGCGGTTACCATCCGCGGTCTGGGTCCGCTGGTCGCGTCTGCCACCGGCCCGACCCCTCATCGCCTTCTTCCGGCTGCCCTTGGTCCTGGCCCGGCCGCGTGTTCCAGCCGCCATCGTCTTGCTGCTGCCAGGGGTCGCGAGGCCCCTGGCCTTGGCCCGGCTGGGCCCCGCCGTAGCGGCCCGTCCCGTGACCCTGTGGCGGAGTGCCTCCCCAAACGTCGCCGCCCGGCATCCCAGCCGCGCTTGCCCATAGGTCTGGCGGGCCGGAATAGCCTGGCACCGGCGCCGGCACCGGAGCGCCGGACTGCCGACCTGAGTACCCTTCCGGCGGATAACCTCCGGCCGGGTACTGCGGATAGCTCGGGTCGTCAAACCGTGCCCGCGACCCGCTCATTGGCCTTGGCTGCCAATCCGGGTCGGGCAGCGGGTCCGGCTCCCCCCACTGCGCGACGCCGCCGACCTGTGGCCCGTCGTACGGTTCCGGCACGTCAAACATGCCGCTCCGCCCGTACGTCCCCGAGGTCGAGTAGCGCCCGGTCGGCGCCGGCCCATACCCCGTCGCGCTCTGCCCGAAGCTCGTCACCGGCCCCGTTCCCGAATAGCCGCCACCCGGCCCACCCGGACCGCCCGGATACCCCTCTCCCGAACCGCCGCGCCGCCGCAGCAGCAGGAATGCCACCGCGCCGAGGATAACCAACAGCGACAGCACGATACCCACGATCAGCAGAATGATCAGCCCATTGCCGCCGCCGGTATCCGTGTGCGTCGGCGGCGTCGCGACGACCGCTGAGGTCGAGGTTGGCTGTGCGGTCGGCGACGGTGAAGGTGAAGGCGATGGAGACGGGCTCGGCGTGACTGTCGGCGCCGCCGCGACCACGAGCGACGCAGTCGCGCTTAGCGCTGGCTGTTGCGCTCCAGGGTCTGGGCTCGATGCCGCCGAAATCGTCACGTTTCCTGTGACAGTGCCATTTGGCTGAAACTGCACCGCGAAGTTGCCGTTGCCGTCGGGATTCACCGTCTGGATCGGCGTCATACCCACGTTAGCATTGCCGTACGAGAGGTTCACACTCGAAACGCCGACGAAATTGCCCCCATTGATCGTCACCGCCTGCCCCACCTGCACCGTGTACGCGGAGAGCGACAGGGCCGGCGGCGAGGATGCTTTCACCGTATAGGTCTGCGACGCGGCGACACCGCCTGTCGCGGCCGGTGCCCCATTCGCGGCCGGCGCCGCGCAGAGGGCATACGCGCCGCTCGACAGCGACGACGGCCAACTGAATACATCGCTGAACGACCCGCCCGAGAGCGTCACGACCTTGAAGGTTGCCGTCCACGTCGTGCCGGTAACGCAGTTCGCCGCCGACTGCGCCGCTCCAATAGCCACAGAGCCGCTGGTCCAACCGCTGCCGCTCACCGTCACATGCGCCCCGACGGGACCCTGCCCCGACGCCGGACTCACAAGCGTCAGCGCCCCGCCCGCGTCGGCATTGCCTGCCGCGCGAACGACTGGAGCGGACCAGGGCGCATCCGACGGAGCCTGCGTCGCCTGGAGCAACAGCGCCAGCCCGAACACACCTACCGCCAACAGCACAATCGCCGGAACCCGCGATACGCGAGTCAGCCTACTCGAATGCGCTTGCCCACCGTGTGCGACGAATCCGAAACGGCCACCCGGTCTTCCCCTGGCGCGCATGTCCCTACCCACTTCTCTCTGCACTTGCGGTCCGTGCCC
Source organism: uncultured Solibacteraceae bacterium (assembly GCA_964390225.1). Classification (GTDB taxonomy): domain Bacteria; phylum Acidobacteriota; class Terriglobia; order Bryobacterales; family Bryobacteraceae; genus PSRJ01. The sequence continues at coordinate 2,316 of CAYMHP010000399.1, read as the reverse complement.
GGCGGTTGCGGCTCTCTTTCGCCGCGCCGTATCTGCTCCCGCACATACAAGCGACGCGCGCTCATACTGTCGCGGGGATCCTATCCGAGCTCCGCTGGCTGGTGCTGCTTCGGCGCTAACTCTGAAAAAATGCGGCAACGACGAGGAGTATGCCGCCGCAATTCTAACCGGACAGGCGCCGCCCGTCAAGTGACCTGACTCACAGCACAGACCACTCTCCATGCGGCTGCGCAACCGTATTTGCTATACTTTCTGTAGTGACCGACTATCGTGACCCGCGGCGAACGCCACAGGGACTTACATAGCCACTCGCACGCGATACGGAAATAGCGCCGGAGGAAGTGCCACCGCATGTCTCAGCTTCAAGACCGCGAAGCCAGTGAACCCATTCAAGCCAACCAGATGACGCCTCGTGCCGAGCGCGCGTCCCTGTTCGACCGACTCCGGCTCCGCGGTCTCACGCTGCGCAATCGAGTGGTCGTCTCGCCGATGTGCCAGTATTCCTGTGACTGGCAAGACGGCATCGCCACCGACTGGCACTTCGTCCACCTTGGCAGCCGCGCCGTCGGCGGCGCCGCGCTCGTCTTTACCGAAGCCGCCGCCGTCGAGGCCCGCGGGCGGATCAGCCCGCAAGACCTCGGCATCTGGAATGACGATCAGGTCGCGCCGCTAGCCCGCATCACACGTTTTCTCAAGGATCAGGGTGCCGTCGCCGGCGTCCAGCTTGCGCACGCCGGGCGCAAGGCCAGCGTCCACCGTCCCTGGGAAGGCGGTGGTCCCGCTGGCGCGAGCGAGGGCGGATGGCCAGTCGTCGGGCCAAGCCCACTGCCGTTCGCCGAAGGATACCCCGTCCCGGCCGAGTTATCGCTCGAAGATATCGAGACCATCGTCGGCGCTTTCGCTCGCGCCGCCGAGCGAGCGCTTACCGCCGGCTTTGAGACGATAGAGCTGCACGCCGCCCATGGGTACCTTCTCCACGAGTTCCTCTCGCCCGCCAGCAACACCCGCACCGACCGATACGGCGGCCCCTTCGAAAACCGCATCCGTATCGTCATCGAGACCGTTCAAGCGATTCGCCGCGTCTGGCCGGAGCGCCTGCCGCTCTTCGTCCGCATCTCCGCGACCGACTGGCTGGAAGACGCACCCGACGTGCCAAGCTGGACCCTTGACCAGAGCGTCGCCCTTGCCCGTCTCCTCGCTGGGCACGGCGTAGACATCATAGACTGCTCCAGCGGCGGCAATGTGCCGCACGTTCATGTACCCGCCGGCCCCGGCTACCAGACCAGCTTTGCTGAGAGCATCCGACACGAGGCCCGCATCCGCACCATGGCGGTCGGCATGATTACCACGCCAGAGCAGGCCGACTCCATCCTGCGCAGCGGACAGGCTGACCTCATCGCCCTCGCCCGAGAGGAGCTGCGCGACCCGTACTGGACTCTCCGGGCCGCCCGCACACTAGGGCACGAGATCACCTGGCCAGATCAATACGAGCGCGCCCGCCGCTATCTACGGTAGCAACCGAGACGACCGGGCATGCCCTTGTACAACTTGACCTACTCTGCTACACTGACGCCAAAAATTGTGACCATCATGGAAGCGCCGGCACCGTCGCCGGCATTTCCACAAGCACATGCAGTGGTGTGCCGTCTCGAAGATCGTCACCCTGGACAACACCGTTACCCGCCGGACGAGGGAATAGCTGAGGTGGGCCAACATGAGCCAGCGGAACGGCACGCCCGAGCAGTCCGAGGAGCAGCCCTCCGGCCCTCACGTACTCATCGTGGACGACGACCCAGACATCCGTGAGGTCGTTGAGTTGATCCTTCATGAGGATGGCTTCACGACCACAACTTGCGCCAGCAGTAAAGCCGCGCTCGTCATTCTGCAATCCACATCCATCCATCTGCTCATCACCGACCTGCGGCTACCTGGTGGTGACGGCGGCACGCTCATTCGCCACATCGCCGCCGCGCAGCAGCCACGGCCCGGCGTCATCCTGCTCACAGCTATGCGCGCGGCCAACGTGTCAGGAGAAACGGTGCTGTTGCAGAACATTGGTGGCCGCGTCCTCTCAAAGCCATTCGACGTTGAGGTTTTGCTTGCCACCGCTCGTGAGCTTACCGGCTGGCCCGGCACAGGATCATCGTAGCCCGTTTGAAGCCCGTTTGAAGCCCGCGCCCGACTCACGCCACAGCCCATCTGGATCATTCGCCGTCCGTCGAGCGTTTAACCTATATATTCCGGCCTCAGACGTCCACACAGTGCCGTCACCGTGCCAACCGTCTGGCCGATCATCTGCGCTCCCGGCACGTGCAG
>CAYMHP010000398.1:0-4381 GCA_964390225.1 uncultured Solibacteraceae bacterium | reverse complement strand
GTGTCTCAGCAGCTGGCGAACCTGACACCGGGGACGCTCTACCACTACAGGCTGATCGCGAGCAACGCGAGCGGGAGCCGCACAGGCGCAGACGCGACATTCGCGACCCCGCCCGCACCCCCCTCGGGAGGGCCCCCGCCCAGAACCGCCACCCTATCGTTACTCGGCAAGCCAAAGGTCCTCAGAAACGGAGTTAGCAGCTACACACTCGTTTGCGAAATCGCGGCCTGCCACGTAAAGGTGACCCTCACGACGCTGGTCAAGACCAGCCGCGGCCACCTCGTTGCGGTCATGTCCGCGGCGCGGAAGACACGCACCACGGCGACCGTCGTCGGCTCTCAAACCGCGGTGATCCCAGCGGGTGCAAAGCGGACGCTCACGATCTCGCTCAACACAGCCGGCCGCCGGTTGCGCACGCATTTCGCGCGGCTCCCAGCGAAGGTCGCGCTATGGCTCCTCCCCGCGGACGGTCCCGCGCAACTCGTGAACACACTCCAGATCCGCTTCCCACGACAAAAAAGGTGACCCGCGGACCGACGCAATCGGTCCACTCAATGGCTCGCCGTGGGGTTCAGTGAACGCCGAGTTCGACGCGACTGGCGCACTCGCGTCAGCTACCCGACACGGCTGGGTCTTCGTGTAGCACTGGAACGCGGCGCGAGGCGATCGGTCGTGTCGGCATCGCCGAGTTCGCGGTCCGCGGCGGCGGCCATCGCCGCGGCCAGCGACAGCTAGGTCGTAAGCCGCGTCATGGACTTCCCCCGGTTTAGACGACACGTTGTGAGTGCGCGATTGTGGCGGATGCGGAAGCGCTTGCACGACCGAGCTGGACGGTCGGGTTCGACTGCTGGCGTTAGCGCACGACCGCGAACGCGAGCTTCACGGTCATGGAGTGCCCGGCGGTGTTGCTGGCGCTGAGGGATGCCGTGTAGGCCGCTGGGGGAAGCGCGCGGTGGCCGATGCGCCCGCTGAAGGGGACGCTGTCTGGTCCCTGGGGCTCGCTCGCGCGCGTCAGCGTGCCGACGGTGAGCGTGCGTGTGCACCGCTTGGCGTGCTTGCGTCTGAGCCTGGCGGTCGGTGCCACGCAGTTGTGGCCGTGGCGCAGGCCGGGTGCAGCGCGGGTGATCGCGATTTGTAGTTTCGCGGCTGCGGACAGGGTGAAGCGGAAGGTCGTGCCGCGTGGCGGCTGCTTGCGTGTCTTGGCCGAGATCGCGGTGTCCTGGCGTGCGACGCGGAAGCGCTGGTTGGTCACGCTTGCGCCGGAGATCGTCGGCGGCCGCAACGCGCTTAGTGACGCGGGCGCGATCGCGATCATGCCCGAGGCGCTGGTGGTGTTGCCCAGCGCGTCGGCGCTGGTCAGCGTCACGCGGTAGCTCCCGGCGCCGGCGTAGGCGTGGGTGACCGTTGCGCCGCTCGCGCCAGCGCCGTCGCCGAAGCCCCAATTCGTCGGCCCGAGCGCCGACCAGACATCGAGCGGCGAGACCGAGAAGGACAGCGGCTGTCCGGCGGTCCCGGCGGTCGGGATCGAGGTCGCGCGCAGCAGCGGACCCGCGGCGTCATAGCCCTCGCCCTGCACGATGTCTTTGGTGCCGTTTGACCGGTACCAGACGGCGACGGCGTTGCCCTGCGGGTCGAACGCGATCTGCGGGTAGTTCGCGTTCTGGCCGGCGGCGGAGAGGTTGACCGGTGTCTGCCAGGCCCCGCCGGCTGGGCGCGTCGCGGTCTGCACGATGGTGTTGGTCCCGTTGGAGCGGTCCCAGACCGCGATGGCGTTGCCCTGCGAGTCAACCGCGACCCGCGGCCCGGTCGCGTTCTGGCCGGCGGTGGAGAGGGTGACCGGTGTCTGCCAGGCCCCGCCGGCTGGGCGCGGCGCGCCCTGCGCGATGTAGTTGGCGCCGTTGGAGCGGTCCCAGACGGCGACGGCGTCGCCCTGCGGGCCAACCGCGATCTGCGCGCCGAACGCGTCCTGGCCGGCGGCCGAGAGGTTGACCGGTGTCTGCCAGGCCCCGCCGGCTGCGCGCGTCGCGCCCTGCACGATGAGGTTGGTGCCGTTGGAGCTGTCCCAGACGGCGACGGCGTTGCCCTGCGAGTCAACCGCGACCTGCGGGCCGGTCGCGTCCTGGCCGGAGGCCGAGAGGGAGACCGGTGTCTGCCAGGCCCCGCCGGCTGCGCGCGTCGCCGCCTGCACGATGTTGTTGGTGCCGTTGAAGGCATACCAGACGGCGATGGCGTTGCCCTGCGGGTCAACTGCGACCTGCGCACCGGTCGCGTCGTTGCCGGCGGCCGAGAGGTCGACCGGTGTCTGCCAGGCCCCGCCCGCTGGGCGCGTCGCGCCCTGCACGATGTAGTGGGTCCCGCTGTAGCGGTCCCAGACAGCGACGGCGTTGCCCTGCGGGTCAACCGCGACCTGTGGGTTGCCCGCGTCCTGGCCGGCCGCCGACAGGTCGACCGGCGCAAGCCACGCCGGCGCAGCGCCGGCCGGCGCGGCGGCGAACAGCGCCAGAGCGCAACACGCCACACCAACAGCAAACGCAGCCCCAGCCCGGTGCTTCTTCTTCGCGCCCATCGCAGGACCGTCCTTCTGGTTCAGATGCCGTAGTAGTCGGTCGCGAGCGTCACGACGACGAACGCGAGCACGACCCCGAACGCGAGCCAGTAGTGCGAGTAGCCGTTGCGCGGTCCGCGGTGGATCGTCATGCCGTCGCCTCGGGGTTGGCCATCATTCGCAGCGCCCGATCGGTGGACTCGCCGCGGCCGCAACGACAGAGGACGCGCTCGTTCTCGGCGGGCGACTCGATCGTGACGTCGACCTCGTATGGGGGCCCGTTCTGCCAGGTGACGTTGACCGCGTTGCGATCCCAGACCGCGACCTCGTCGCCGATCTCGTATTGATCGCGCATTCGGCCGCGCGCCTTGTACTGGAACGCGCGCAGCTTTGTCGGCGTGATCGCCACGATGAAGTTCTGCGGCAGCCCGCCCGCCTGTCGCTTGGCGTTTGCCCGCGCCAACAGCCACACCAGGAAACCAAGCCGCCCGAGGAACTTCTCCGTATAGAGGCCGCGCCGGCTGAGCGCGAGGACGCCGATCACGGGCTCTGACACGACAGGCTGGAGCGCCTCGATCCTCTTGCGAACATAGTCGGCTTCGGTTGCGGCGCTGAACGAGCGCACGATGTGCTCCTTTGTTGGTGCCCCGGGTTCGGTCGTCCTTATGCCCCGCTCGGCCATGAAACGCAAGAGGATGCGCCGAACCACAGAGGAGATGCATGCCGGGAGGGGCAATCACCGCGCAATCCTCTGCGCGTCCGTGAGGATGCACGGCAGCGTTCGCGCGCCGGCACGCGCAGTCGTTGCTGCTACGGATCGGGGAGCGGCTGGGGCCGGCGTATCACGGTCCGCAACCCGAGCCGCGTATCGGTCTCGGCGACGCCGCCCTTTGTCTTGAGCGTGCGGATCAGCGCGTCCAGCTCGTCCGTGCTTCTGCAGGCGACCCGCAGCTGGTAATCGAACCGTCCCGTCACGTGCGTCGCCTCGGTGATCGGCTCGAGTGTCGCCAGCAGCCGCTCGCAACGCTCCGCATCGTCTGGCCCGCGGAGCCGGATATCGATTAGCGCGACGAGCGTACGGCCGGCCGCCCCGGGATCGACGATCGTGGTGAAACCGGCGATCACCCCGCGCTCCTGCAGCCGGCGGACCCGCTCGGCGGTCGCGTTGGCGCTCAGCGCCACCAGCTCGCCGAGCTCCCGGAAGCTCGTGCGAGCGTTCTTCACGAGCTCAGCAAGGATTGCGCGGTCAGTTGCATCCATCGCCGAGGTTTCCCCTGCATAGGCCACCGGACGCTTGAACTTTACTCCGCAGGATGCGAGACCAGACTCCGAATGCTGCTCTCATCGCCACGGGCCCCACCGATGTCGCTCGGGGCGCTCGTCGTCCTGCCGACCCGCCATCTCGCCGGCTTCCTGCTGGCCGTCTACGCGTTGATCGTGATCCCGGGGCCGAGCGTCTTGTTCATCGTCAGCCGCGGCGCGTCGCTCGGGCGCCGCGCCGCACTCGCGACCGTGATCGGCAACGCCTCAGGCCTCGCGCTTCAACTCCTGGTCGTCTCGGTAGGCCTCGGCACCGCCATCACGCGATCGCGCAACACACTCACCGTCATCACGGTCATCGCCGCCGCCTACCTCATGCTGCTCGGCGTGCAGACGATCCGCGGTCGCAAGTCACGGTCGCGGGCGCTCCGCGGCGGCGACACGAGTCGCAAACCCCTGCGCGCCATCGTGCGTGACGGGCTCATCGTCGGCTCGACGAACCCGAAGGGAATCGTGATCTTCACAGCGCTGCTACCCCGCTTCGTCGACCGCGCCGCGGGCCACTTCACCACCCAA
>CAYMHP010000397.1:0-4386 GCA_964390225.1 uncultured Solibacteraceae bacterium | reverse complement strand
GTATAACCTTCCGCGAAGTACCACGACTTCAAGGGCTGCGCCACGCCTACGACGTCCGCCGAACCCGTCTGCCCGGTCGTCCCGTCTCGAAGGTACATTGGCCGCTCGACCAGTCCCGGCGCCGACAGTGTCACCACGGCACTATACGTTCCCGCTGGCAGCACCGCCGCCTCGTCCCGATTCACGTTGACCGTACCCCGGCTGTTGGCCGCGACGGTGTGCGTCGTCGTGATCGGCGCCCCGCCTGCTGCCGGATAGTATGCGATAGTCGCCGTCAGCGGCGAGTTGTTCTGGTTCAAGATGGTGAAGAACGTCGCGTGATCACTTGTCGTGTCAACGTAGCCGAAGTTGAAGGTAGTGCCGAGCGTGGTCGCCCCAAGTACGTCTGTGCCACCCGGAACCGCCACACTCACGTACGATGTAGAGAACGTGAAGTACATCGGTCGCTCGGCGACGATTGGCTCGGCCGACGTCACCACCATCGAAATGTTATGTCCCGCGCCTGCCTCCGTGTTGACATTCAGCGTCGAGCGCGCCTCTGGCTTGACCGTGTAGCTCTTTGTTAACGAGCCGCCCTCGCCCAGCAGGTAGCTTACCTGCACGTTCGCCGCGACGCTGTTTGGATTCGCGAGGGTCAGGTACGTCGTGAAGCCGCTTCCCGTGTACCCCTCGGCGAAGTACCATTGCCGTGACACGTTCGCGGACACCACGGTTACTGGCAGCGACTGCGGCGAGTTATCGGCGTTGGGATCGCTCAGTGTCAGATTGGTGGTGTGGGTCTGGGGCGTCGGACTCGCCGTCGAGAAGGTCAGCGTCACGAATTGTGTGGCCCCCGGCGCCACCAGTCCGCTCGCCGGACTCGCAAGAACCCACGACGGCAGTGTGTTCGCGTTCCATCTCAGCGTACCGTCGCCGCTGTTCTGTACGGTTACTGTCTGCGTTGCCGGACTCTCTCCCGGGCTGGTCGTCCGAGCCACGGCCGCAGGTGCGAGCTGCAAGTGCGGTGTGCCGCCCGTATATGCCAGCGGCTGCACTTCGATACCGTTAACCGCCGGCTGGCCCGCCGCGCCTGGTGAGAACGAAATCGTCACCTCGCCGTTGCCGTCCGCCACTGCCGTGAAGGACTCGATCAGCGCCCGATCCGCTCCGCCCGCCGACGCTAGCACATCGAAGTTCGTTAGCACCGCCTGTCCGTTGATGAACACGTCGAACTCGCGTTGTCCTGCGCTCGTGTAGTAGAGCTCGGCAAAGTGCAACCGCGTATTGTAGTCCGTCCCTGGCGACAGCCCCGAGAGCGTATAGCTAAACGAGCCGTACCGCTCGCTCTGGTAGACGGCCTCAGGCGCCGGAATACTCGCGCCGTTTAGGTCCACGGTCGCTGATGAGGTGTAGATTGTTCCGCCGTCGAAGTATCCGTCTGCCCTAAACGTGCTGGTCTGGGGGCCGCCGGCATTCACCGCGTAGCTGCTCGGATAGCTTGGCGTGCCCGCCCAGGTAAACGTAGCGGTGGCTCCCGCCGGGAGCGTGTAACTGAACGCCGAATCGCCCCAAAGTACCTGGAACGTTTGCGATGATTGCGATGAGTTATAGGCTAGCAATGCCTTCGATCCATCCGGATTCTTGAACGCCACATCTTCAATGCTGCCCGCGCCGAACGTGTTCGAGGCAATGTGGTAGGCGCCCGGCGTCACAAACTTGCTTACCTGCCCCAGTTGATAATAGTTGTCCAGGTACGTCACATCGCCTGTGTTCTCGTCTACTGTAACCAGACCTGTGCAGCCCGTACAGCCCGTGCCGATCTTGGGACCGCTGCTAGGATCCAGCGCGATGTTCCATAACAACGATGCCCTCGCCCAGTTCTGAGTGCCCCGAATGATGTACTCGCTGGCGTTCACTGGCGCGATGCCGGTGCTCCCAGTCGAGCACTCCGTATCGTACACATCTAGCGCCGGATTGCCGTTGTGTTCCTGTGTCATCGCCGATGGGTCGCCTTGGTAGCAGTGCCACGCCGTCCCGGAGATGTACCCTCTGGCGCTCGCGCCGAGTACGCCGTCGGTGTACGATTTGAATGCGTAGCTCACGTCTCCGGCGAGAATTTTCGTTTGCAGGTTGGCGTTCGTCAGCGCGGGCCCCAGATAGTTCGATATGAAGTTCACCTCATCGCTCGGTTGCAATGTCATGCCAGGAAAGTCTGATGGGCTGTTGTTCGGCTCGTTCTGTGGCGTGATCGCGTACACTGGCACGCCTTGCGCAGCATAGGACTGGAGGAAGTTGACGAAGTAGTTGGCCAGCGTTTTGTATGCCGACGGCTGTAGCGTTCCCTGAATCCCGTTGTATGTACCGAGCATCGAGCTGTTTGTCTTCATCCAGCCGGGCGGACTCCATGGCGTCGCCAGCAGCTTGAGATTCGGATTGAGCCGCAACGCCTGTTGCAACAGCGGAAGTATATTGGCCACGTCATGGCTTATCGAGAATTGGCTGAGTGATGGATCAGTGTTTCCAGGCGGCAGGTCGTCGTAAGAATACGGTGCAGGATTGTATGGTGGCGTCGCGGAGAAGTCGGATGCCCCCATAGGCACACGCATAAAGCTGACGCCAATACCATTATTGGGGTCGAACAGGTTGCTCATCAGCGCCGCGCTCTGGTCCGGACTCGCCACATTGGCGATCAGCCATGCCGACGAATCGGTCATACCTGCCCCGAACCCGTCCATTTGCTGCATCGCCCGCGACTCATCCACTGTGATGGTCAGCGGGTTAAAGCTAGTAGCGTTGCCGAACACCACGTTAGCTTGCTGGCTCAGGTGGCTAGTCAGGTCCGCGGTGGTCAGCCACACATTGACGACTGTGCCAGGAACCTGCATGGTCCGAATGGAGCCGGCTCTAGCCCCGACCGCGCCGATACACATCGTAAGGAGCAGCATGCCGCACAGAAAGCTAACAACCGGAATACGAAGAAGGCGAACGGTCCTCATGCGAATCCTTTAGTAGTCCCGTGCGTGTCGGGAGAGACGGTGCGATGCGCGACATCTCTACGACCCACGCGCATCAGATTAGTAGACGAGCCTGGCATATCCGGGCGCTTGACCAGGGAGGTGCCAGAGCCAATCAATATTCTCCCTGCTTGTCACCGTCTACCAGTATATCGGTGTAGTCAATACAACGTTCGCGCACGTCGGTAGGCGAGCCGGTCCCGCGGCCGGCAAATTAGCGATGTGGTGTAAGGCCGTGCGGTCGAACCCTGAACGTTGACGCACATAGATTGTGTGCGGTCTTTCGGCACCTCGCTATGGCAAGCGTCTTGCGGGCAAAGTTGGCATCCCCTGTTATAATCAGGAATGGCGCTCGAGAGGATGCGTGGAAGTGACCCGCGCCAGCACGGCGCTCGCGACGGGAGGCAGCATGAGCGACACGGCCACGTTGAGCCGGCTATTCTCCAGCATCGAGACCGATCTGGAGGTGGTGGATCATACCTTTCAAGAGCATGCTACATCCGCGCTCGACATTCTCAGTTCCGCGGCGCACTACGCGATCAGCTCGCCAGGCAAGCGTGTCCGCACAGCCCTTACCCTGCTCTCCGGCAAGCTCATCAAGTATCGTTTTGAGAAGCTGCTCCCCCTCAGTGTCGCCTTTGAGATGGTCCACCTCGCTTCACTCGTCCATGACGATATCCTCGACCATGCCGATACCCGGCGTGGCTTACCCACGATCAACGCGCGGTATGGCACGAATGTCGCCATCCTGCTGGGCGATTACCTCTTCGCTAAGACCGCCGGCCTTATCGCCGAAGTCGAAGACTTCCGCATTGATCGGCTCTTTTCCGATACTGTTGCTAGCGTCTGCGAAGGCAATATTATCGAGCTGCTCTCCGCCCACCGGCTCGACCTGTCTGTAGACACGTATTTAGACCGCATCAGCCACAAAACCGCCTGCCTTATGGCTGCCTGCTGCAAGGGTGGCGCGATCGTCGGTGGCGGCACCGATGCCCAGATTGCCTTGCTACACCAGTACGGCCTCAACCTCGGCATGGCGTTCCAGATCATAGACGATGTGCTCGACTATGCCGGTGATGAGTTGACCATCGGCAAGCCCGCTGGGAACGATCTCCGACAGGGTCTTGTGACGCTGCCGCTGATTTATGCGCTGCGCCACCAGCACAATGGCCGTGCCGACCGTGTCAGCCGCCTGCTCCAGCAGTCCGAGCCGGACCCAACTGAAGTCGCCGATGTCGTGCGCTGGGTGACAAATGGGCCGGCAGTCGGCGAAGCGCTCGACCTCGCCCGGCACTACGCCGCTCGTGCTCGCGCCGTGCTCTCCGAATTCTCCAGTGAGCCAGAGCGGCATGTGCTCGAAGAGCTGGTAGATTTCATCATCGAGCGCAGCCGT
>CAYMHP010000396.1:0-4417 GCA_964390225.1 uncultured Solibacteraceae bacterium | reverse complement strand
TGTACCAGTTTCTACCGGCATGGGTTCCGACTCACCTGCTGCGACCAGGCAACGTCGCGCTGGGACTGATCATACTCGTCGTGGCAAGCTGGCCGATCATCCTGTCGCTATGTGGGGTGTATCAGGGCGACTGGGCGCACAATCTCTTCGCGCCGGGACGGGCGATGCGCGCGGTGGTCATTGCGGGACTGGTGACGTGTGGCCTCCTGTATATGTTTCAGGTCGTGCAGCCGCGAACATTTCTCCTGAGCTTCGTCGTCGCGGATGCGCTGCTGCTCGCAGTGGCGCGCATTGTGCTTCGGCCTATCTTCGTCCGGCTGGTGCCACGCCGGAGGATTCTCGTCATCGGCACGGGGCGGCTCGCGATAGATGCCGCGCGCACGGTCGTCTCGCGGCACCATCAGGGGCTTGAGCTGGTCGGCGTGGCCGGGCCGGAACGCGAGTACGAGCGCGAACCTGAGGCCTCGGATGATTGGCAAGAGGCACTGTACCAGTCCTGGGTGACGTGGCGTTTGGGCGGCATTCGTGATGTGCCAGAGTTGGTGCGGCGGCATGAGGTTGATCTGGTGCTAATCGCGCTCTCACCGAAGGAGCGGCACATCGGTAGCTGGGTCATCAGCAGTCTGGCGCATTTGCCCTGTCAGGTCTACGTCGTACCGGATGTCGTGGCGGAAACCGCGAAGACGGTGCTCGACATCGTGGACGGCGCACCGGTAGTCGGCTTGACCGAGTCCGCTATATCTGGCTGGAACGCGCGGTTAAAGCGACTTCTCGATCTTGTCATCACCGTGCCGGTGTTGCTGCTGCTCAGCTCGCTGATGCTCGCCATCACGCTCTGGATACGTCTGGATTCGCCTGGTCCTGCACTTTTCAAGCAGGAGCGCGTGGGCCAGCACAATCGGCGGTTTCAGATGTATAAGTTCCGCTCGATGTATGTTGATGCCGACCGGCGAGCCCGCGAGGTGACGATGCGCACAGCTGAAGGGTTGGTCCACAAGCGGCGCGACGATCCACGTATCACGAAGGTTGGAGCGTTTCTGCGACGGACAAGCCTCGACGAGCTGCCGCAGCTCCTGAACGTGCTGAAAGGCGACATGTCGCTGGTGGGGCCTCGGCCCGAGCTGCCCTGGATCGTGGAGCGCTACCGAGCGTGGCAGTACCGGCGCCTGCTCGTGCCCCAAGGCATTACCGGCTGGTGGCAGGTGCACGGACGAAGCGACCGTGTGCTCCACATGCACACGCAGGACGATATCTACTACGTCCGCAACTACTCGCTCTGGCTCGACGTCAAAATCCTGCTGATGACGGTCAAGGTGGTGCTAACTGGCAAGGGCGCCTTTTAGACCTCTACAGCGCGAGGCAGGGGATACCGAGTCCTCGGATTGGAGATTCCCTGGTCTCACTCTTCACGGTACATAAGCCGAACGAAGCCGATGTGCCATAGTTGGTTGCTCGTATGCTCGACCGGCTATAGTTTATGGAGGCGTCCGCACACACAGTTCTGTCATTTTTGGGGATCTGTCAATGACCGTCGCGCAGGCGATCGTGCTCTTCATTGCCGCCATTCTTGGCGGCACTCTCAACGCTGTTGCCGGAGGCGGGAGCTTTATCGGGTTTCCGGCGCTGATTTTTACCGGCGTGCCGCCGATTCAGGCGAATGCGACGAATACGGTCGCGCTGTGGCCAGGCTCGGTTGCGAGTGTTGGCGCTTATCGCAGTGTGCTGAACACGCAACGGAAGCAATTGGTAGTACTGGGTGCCGCCAGTATCGTAGGTGGCGTTATTGGGGCGATCCTGCTCCTGCACACGCCGCAAGCGACGTTTGTGCGGCTGATTCCGTTCTTGTTGCTTGCCGCCACGCTGTTGTTCACGTTTGGCGGCGCACTGACCGCACGGTTGCGCAAGCGGCTGGGCAAGTCCAGGGCGCCACGATGGGCAGGAACGGCCAGTCTTGCCGTCTTACAGCTTATTGTCGCCGCATATGGCGGCTTTTTTGGCGGCGGTATCGGCATTCTGATGCTGGCGATGTATTCGGCACTGGGGATGGACAACATCCACGAGATGAACGGGCTGAAGGCGCTGATGGCGAGCTGCATCAACGGCGTCGCCGTCATCACGTTCATAGTGGCGGGCGCGATCTACTGGCCGCAGGCGCTCGTGATGATTGTCGGGGCGATTATTGGCGGCTATGGTGGCGCGGCGGTCGCCCGGCGGCTGGACCCGCAGTTGGTGCGCCGCTTCGTCATCGCCGTCGGCTTCATTATGACGATCTACTTTTTCATCAACTATTTCATCGTCAACCCGCCGCGCTGAGCTGCCAGTGCCTCTGGTTGGACACCGCGAATCGAGGCGTCCACCAGCTCGACCGGGTGCAGCGTTGGAATCCGCTCGCCCATCCGCTCCAGCGCGGCGCTGATCTGCAAGAGACAGCCGGGGTTGGCGGCTACCAGCGCGTCGGGATGGGTCGAGAGGATATTGCGGGCCTTGCGCTCGCCCAGCGCATTCGCGGCGGCGGGCTCGGTCAGATTGTAGACACCCGCGCTGCCACAGCAAATCTCACCTTCCGGCACATCCAGTAGCTCAATGCCAGGGATGGAGCGCAGCACGGCGCGCGGCTGCTTGCGCACTCCCTGGGCATGGCTGAGGTGGCAGGCGTCGTGGTAGGCGACGCGGAGGCGAATGGGGTGGCGCTGGGTCGCCGGCTCTAGCTCGGCGAGCAGCTCGGAGATGTCGCGCACCTTGGCGGAGAACGCGCGGGCACGCTCGGCATACGCTGCATCGTCGCGCAGCAGGTAGCCATAGTCCTTGAGCGTCGAGCCGCAGCCGGCAGCGTTGACCACCAAAGTGTCCACGTTCTCTCGCTCGAACGTGTCTATGATGTGGCGGGCGTAGTCGAGACCATCGTCTTCGCGGCCGGAGTGGAAGCTGAGGGCGCCGCAACAGCCCTGGCCGCGCGGGACCACCACGTCGCAGCCTTCGGCCGCCAGCACGCGCACCGTCGCGGCGTTGACTGGATCGAAGAAGACGCCCTGCACGCAGCCGGTCAGGAGGCCGACACGCCGCCTGCGCGGTGAGCGCGCGGCGGCGTAGGGAGGCACGCTCGGCCTCAGCGCGCGCAGCGATACCGGCGGCATAACGGCTTCCATCGCGCGGAGCCGCTCTGGCACGACGCGCTGGGCGAGGCTGGAACGCATCAGCCGATGTGCACTGATTTTCTGGTACAGCCAGAGCGCCGGTAGCAACGCCCGCAGGCGCGCCGGATGGGGGAAGAGCGCGAAGAGCAGGCCGCGGAAGGCGCGGTCGCCAGCGGTGCGTGGCACGCGGCGCTCGACCTGCGAGCGGGTCGCCTCGATGAGCCTGTCGTACTGGACGCCGGAAGGGCAGGCCGTGACACATGCCATGCATCCCAGGCACTGATCGAAGTGGCGCGTCACTGTGTCGCTGAGGCCGATCTCGCCTTCGGAGGCGCGCTTCATCAGTAAGATACGACCTCGCGGCGAGTCCATTTCCTCGCCCCAGAGCAAATAGGTCGGGCAGGTAGGCAGGCAGAAGCCGCAGTGGACGCAATCGGCGATGAGCTCGGGGTCAGGCGCGTGGTGGTCGTCGAACGCGGGCGTCAGCGGCGCGGCGGCAACGTGCCCGCCGCCCGAGATTGCGCTGCCAGCGGTTGCCGTTGCCACCCCAATCGCTGGCGACCCGGCATTTGGGCCTGCTTCGCCGGCCGCTTGCGCCGCCGCTCGCATATGCGTCGGTTCGGGTGTGGGCGCGGCGCTCGCCGAATCGTGTTCCATGTCGCCCGTCTCCATGCTGTCAGATTCCTCCCACAAATCGCCCAGGATTGAGAATGTTGTTGGGGTCGAAGCGGTCTTTCAGCCGGCGCATGACGCCGAGCGCCGGAATGGGTCCCCACGGGTCTACGACCGCCGCGAACGAGGGCGGTGCGTCCGTCACCACAAGGCTGCCGCGACCAGCAAGCGCGGCGTCGCGAAGAGCCGCTACAGCCCACGACAGCGAGGTCTCGTCACCCGACAGCCGCGTCTCGATCAAGCCATGGCCGGCGTGCGCCTGGTATTGCGCCGTGACGGAATGCCGCGCCGCTTCCGCGGCCAAACGCTCCAGCCAGCCGGCTACCGCCGAGGGAAGCACACTCGTCTTCGTGGTGATGGTGATGGCGCTGCCGCTCGCGTCGGACTGTGGCGCGCTTCCGACTGCCCAAAAGGAGGGCTGGGCATTGGCAGTCAATAAGGCAGCACGGCCAGAATCCCCGATCATCTCCGCGATGCGGTGCGCTTGGTCGTCCACTGACGCCTCAACGCCAGACTCAAAGCGGACGGCGAGCGTACACGCTTCTTCGCCGACTGTTCCCCGGACAGCCAGGGCCGACGGCACGAGCGTTGAGCCGATGACCTGGAGCGCG
>CAYMHP010000395.1:0-4470 GCA_964390225.1 uncultured Solibacteraceae bacterium | reverse complement strand
TTGAAACCGCGCCTGGAGGGCCGTTGGCCGCGAAGTCCGCCTGCGCGGACTCGGATGAGAGTGAAGAATGTAAAGACCATGGGGGCGTATGCATGAAGGATTGCCAGCCAAGCCAGAAACCTGTACAATGGACACACTGTGGTTGATGCCGCCCGCTCGATGTTACGTCATCGAGGGGAAATATGGGTGGAAGGGGGTGGTGCCGGGAGAGACGCACAGCGAAGTCAGGTACAGAGCGGACCCACCAATGACGGCGGGGACCCGCGAGCAGAGTGGTCGAAGTGACATGGGTGGAAGGTATGGCGGGGCACGACGACGCGACCCCTAACACCTGCTCCACATGTGCGTATCAGACGGAGCACGCGCAGGCGCGCGGGCCGTCTTGAAAACGGCTCGTCATACGGATGAGCCGTGAGCCACTAGAAAGTGCCACCATGCCTAAATTGAAGCGCCCGCTGGCGCTCGCGGCCAGCGGCATCGCTATCGCGTCCCTGTTGGTGGGCGCGACCTTCGCTCTACACGGCACCTCGCACGCTTCGGCGTACACGCAATCAACGCTCCAGAATCTGACATCCGTCGGCACGGCGGAGTTCCCCACAGGCAGTACGGCGGGGAGTTACGGTAACTCGAAGTCGGACCAGGTGTCGCCGGATACCGGCAAAGACCAGAAGACGACGCAGGCAACCTCGACCCAGAAGAATGCGCCGACGACGGTTCCGACGCCGAGCGGCAACGCCGTGACGCCGGGCAATTCGACGGGCTTCAACGGCCTCTCACACGTGGACCAGCGCCTCGCCGGCACTGGGGCGTACACCAACACGCAGTTCAGCCTGGAGCCGCCGGATCAGGCGCTGTGCGTCGGCGGTGGCTACGTGATGGAAAGCGTGAACACGGCGCTGACCGTCTATTCAACGGCCGGCAAGCAGCTCACGGCGCCCGCAGCAATCAATCAGTTCTTCGGTCTGGCACCAGAGGTCAACCGAACGACGATTACCTTCGGCGACTTCACGAGCGACCCGAAGTGCTATTATGATCCGGGCACAGGCCACTGGTTCTTGACCGTACTGCAAATGGCGACGGATCCGTCGAACGGCGCTTTCGCCGCGCCGTCGCACACCTACATCGCGGTGAGCCAGACGACGAATCCGACGGGCGCGTGGAGCGTGTTCAAGTTCGACACGACGGATGACGGCAGCAACGGCACGCCGAGCCATCCGAACTGCCCGTGCTTCGGCGACCAGCCGCTGATCGGCGCGAACGCCGACGGATTCTTTGTGACGACGAACGAGTTCCCGATCTTCGCCAACGGCTTCAACGGCGCGCAGGTCTACGCGATCTCGAAGTCGCGGCTGGTGGCGGCTGCTGCGGCAGGCTCTTCGGCGCTGCCGAAGGTGGTCCACATCAACGCGGGCGACCCGGCGATCTTCCCGACGCCGGACGCGGGGGCGCAGTGGTATTCGATTCAGCCGGCGACCTCGCCCGCGGGCAACGCAGCGGGGCAGAGCCAGACGCCGAACACCGAGTACTTCATGAGTGCGTTGCAGTTTGGGCCGGCGCCGCTGGACAACCGCATCGCGGTGTGGTCGCTCTTCAACACAACGGCGCTGAACAGCGGCAACCCGCAGGCGGTGAGCCTGACGAACACGGTCATCTCGAGCGTGACGTACGGCCAGCCGGGGAACGCCTCGCAGAAGCCAGGCCCGACGCCGCTGGGCAGCCTGCTGGGCGAGTCTGAGGAGCAGCTTCAGAGCAACGACGACCGGATGAATCAGGTCGTATACGCGCATGGGCTGCTGTACGCGGGAGTGAACACGGTGGTGCAGTCGTCTGACGGCTCGCAGAACGTGGGCATCGCGTACTTCATCGTGAATCCGTCCATCCAGGGCCAGCAGGTTGGCGCTTCGATGGTGAAGGACGGGTACGTGTCGGTGGACAAGGAGAACGTGTTGTTCCCCTCCATCGGCGTCAACGCGAACGGTCAGGGCGCGATGACGTTTACGCTGTCCGGCCCGGACTACTATCCGAGCGCGGCGTACGCGCTGATTGACGCGACGCACGGCGCGGGCGACGTCCATGTGTCGGGCGCTGGCGCGGTACCGGATGACGGCTTCACCGGCTACGCGGCGTACGGCGGCAACGGCGCCGGGCGCTGGGGTGACTACACGGCGGCGGTGGCCGACGCGGACGGCTCGATCTGGATGGCGGCTGAGTACATCCCGGGCGGCCCGCGGACGCTGCTGGCGAACTGGGGCACGTACATCACGCACGTAACCCCGTAAAGGGTTTATTCGGTAGCACGTTCGCGGCATGAATGCCGCGGCTAATCCGTGGTGAGCGGCTGTTTCCTCTACCGCGAAAGCATTAGCCGCTACGCTTCAAGACGCAACCTTACCTGGCATCCCCTCTTCCGATAGGGAGAGGGGATGTTTTTGTGTCGCCGTGGGAAGTTGGAGTATTCTGGGGGCGGCGTCGGCCGGACGACTCTACAGCGTCCTCTCAGGCGGAGGTGGACGAGCGAATGGAGGATGCGAGTATGGCGGTGTTTGAGGTGAAGCCGGAGCGGGCGACGCTGCACGGGCACTTCTCGCGCGAGCTGGCGCCGGTGCTGACGATTGACGCGGGGGATACGGTCCGGTTCGCGACGCTGGACGCGGGCTGGAATGTGGAGCCGAGGCGGTCGCCGGTGCCCAGCGAGCGGCCGCGGAAGTTCGAACCGCGAGACGCGGAGTGGGACGCGGGCCACGCACTCTGCGGTCCGATCGCGATTCGGGGCGCGGAGCCGGGGATGACGCTCGCCGTACACATCGAGGCGATTCGGCCGGGGGCGTGGGGCTGGACGGCGACGGGCGGGTGGCGGAGCCAGCTGAACGAGCGGATGGGAACCGCGGACGCGGCGGAACACATGCACGTTTGGGAGCTCGATATGGCGAGCATGACTGGGCGCAACCAGTACGGGCATGTGGTGAAGCTGCGGCCATTTCTGGGGGTGATGGGGATGCCGCCGGACGAGCCGGGCCGGAACGCTACGTCGCCGCCACGGGTCTGCGGCGGAAACCTCGACTGCAAGGAACTGGTCGCGGGGAGCACGCTGTATCTGCCGATCGCGGTGCGCGGGGCGCTGTTCTCGGTGGGCGATGGGCACGCGGCGCAGGGCGATGGGGAGGTGAGCAGCACGGCCATCGAGTGTGGGATGGAGCTGGTGGAGCTGCGGTTTGAACTGCTGCCGGAGATGCGGATTTCGACGCCGCGAGCGGAGACGCCAGCGGGCTGGGTGACAATGGGGATCGCGGAGGACCTCTACGAGGCGAGCATGCGGGCGCTGGAGGCGATGTGTGATCTGCTGGGCGAGCGGTATGGAGTGGGCCGGCAGGACGCGATGGCGCTGGCGAGCGTGGCGGTTGATTTGCGTGTGACGCAGCTCGTGAACGGGGGAGTGCTGGGAGTGCATGCGCTGCTGCCGCATGGGGCGATTGAGCGAGCGTAGCATCATACTGTTTCGCGTTGGACAGTTGTGGTATGGGCAGGACGCGGGCTGAAGTCCCGCAGGTAATCTTGCTTCGGTGGTCGCGGCAGATACTGTAACAACCCGCCAGGAACCAGTATCAGACGGCGAGCGCAAGGAAGGAGAAGCTGCGACGGCGATGCGACGGCGCGGCACGCTCACAGTAGCTCCGTTGGCCAGGCTGTCAAGCAGGCTAGTTATTCTCGCGATGATATGGTACGCTAGCTATCATCAGATAGCCGGCGCCTCTACCGGCTGGCGATTGGGTGGATGGCACGACGATGATGAGAGGAGGCTCTACCGACCCCACGTGCAGTGCGCACCCGCGCACTCCCACGCGCGACCGACCAAGGCATTTGACTCTTGTTCCCGGTGTTTCCTCCTGTCGTTCCGCCTGCCGCGCAGGCCGAACGCGGGGCGTTCCGGCGGCCGGGCGACGTCGCCCGATCCGTGCAGGACGCGCGGAAGGGAGAACATGTATGTCCTTACGGTTCGACAAACGTGTACGTCTCAGCAGCGTCATGGGACAGAAGTAGACGGGTGATCGGTCAGACAGGAGGAAGACTACGTGAAGCTTCCCAACGTACACCTGCCGCGTCTGCGCGGAACCTACTCGAAGCACCTCGCGGCCGGCGGGCTCGTGCTCAGCCTCGTCGTCGTGGTCGCGATTGGGGTCAACACTCCAGGGGCATTCGCGAATAGCGGCCATCAACCTCACGGTGCCGGTGCACGCGTCCAGACCCGCAACAGTGTCCTGCGCAGCAACGACGGCGCGCCCGACGGGGACCTGATGGACCAACTCGCTCAGTACAATAATGAGCGCACCGCTCCAGCAGTTGCGGTTTCCGGACAGGCACTCATCAGCGCCGCCCAACAGGCGCAGAGCATGCCAGTGACCGGCTCGTCCTGGCAAGAGGTGACCAACGCGCCGTACAACGAGCAGCCGGCCAACTACACGGACCCATTCT
>CAYMHP010000394.1:0-4485 GCA_964390225.1 uncultured Solibacteraceae bacterium | reverse complement strand
CTTCTCCGCCACCCGCTGTGAGGCGATGTTCTCCGGGTGAATCAGCGAGCAGAGGCAGTCCACGCCGAGCCGGTCGAAGCCGTAATCGCGTCCGGCTCGCGCCGCCTCCGTCGCGAGTCCCTGTCCCCAGAGGTCCCGCCGCACGTGCCAGCCAATCTCAGTAGCCTTCGCACCTTCGACTTCTTGCGCGATCATCCCGCAGTCGCCGATGACCTCGCCACTGGTCTTCAGCACCAGCGTCCACAGCCCGAACCCGTCGTGCTCGTAGCGGAGCAGATTTCGCTCCACCCACTGCTCCGTCTCGCTCCAATCCAACGTCGGCCAGAAGCGCATCAACAGCGGATCGGAGAAGAGCAGATACAAGCCCTCCACGTCGGAGCGACGCATCTCGCGTAGAATCAAACGCCCGGTCTCCAGCATGTCCATGATTGACTCCCCTGTGAGAGTCTCGAATCGCCCACACGCCGCAATTCGTTGGGAACGCCCGGAGGCCGCCGTCGTCCTAGCCAGACAGTATACCGCGTCTTATCGGGTATCGTACGGCGCCGGCTGGCGCGCTCGTGCGTTATATAACCATGAGACGTGATGGAGGCGATTACCGCTGAGAACACGGAGGAGCACGAGTGTCGAGGCCTGAAATGCCCGGCGGTGAGCCGCCGCCCCGCCGGAGCCATGGCGACGACCGGAGCGGCCCCGCATCCCAGCGTGGTCAATTCCAGCCCAATAACAACCCCAACACCAATGCTCCAGCGTTCCAGCCGTGGCAGAACCAGACCCCGCCTCAGCGGCATCAGCCGCGGCCGGGATATCAGCCCCAGTTCCAGCAGGCGGCGCCCCCGCCATCAACACGCGAGCGGCGCCCACGTCGTGGCATCTGGATCGCGCTGCTGATCGTCGTCGTGCTGCTCCTGATTGGCGGCGGAGGCATCATAGCGTACGCCAACGCGCGGGCCGGTGCGGTGGCGCAGGCGGCGCAGCGCTACTGCGCGGCGCTGCTCGCGGACGACTACGCCGCGGCCTACAACACGCTCACGTCCAGCCTTCAGTCCCAGACGCCGCGCGACCAGTTCATCGCCGACGGCAAGCTGCACGACCAGATTGACGGCCGCGTCACCCAATGCGCCGCTAGCAATGCCGCGTCCGGCCCGCTGGCCGGCGTCTCCCAGATCGCCAATGCCTCGCTGACTCTCAACACGACGCTCCGGCGCGCGGTCGTCTACACCGGCCCACTCACCCTCACACAACAGGGGAATGACTGGAAGATCGCAACTGTCGCGGCATCGCTGCAAGGGACCGCGCTCGCCCCGCTGAAGACTGGGCAGGCGTTCTGCGCGGCTCTAGTCGCTGGCAACTACGCGGCCGCGTACGGCTTGCTGTCGAGTGGGCAACAGAGCCAGGTATCGCAGCAGCAGTTCGCGTCGCAGTTCACGGACACGTTCACCGGCTCACCGATTCAGCTCGCCGGCTGCGACCTCGACCTCGCCACCTACTTCGTCAGCGGCACGACGGCAAAGGTCAACGCGCGGCTGACGATCACGAACCCGCAGGCCTCATCAGGTCTGCTAACGGTGGCACTAACGATAATCCAGCAGAGTGGGTCCTGGAAAATTGACGACATCCACCTCACCAACTGACCCAAAAACGAACGTTTCCGGGCACCCTGGCCTCAATTGACGAGCCAGAATCCATATGCTACTATCCCTTGTACCGAGGGCAGGCAGCGCGAGGCGGCGGATTGCTTGAGAGGTGGGCGCGGCGCTTGCTTGGCACCACGGGCGCGGTTGATACAGCCTGCGTACTTCAAGGGAGCGCCCGATGTTTGTGCAACGCCTCACGTCCTGGCTCCGCAGGATTTTTGCTTCACTTTCCGTACAGCCGCGCGCCACGCAGCCGCTTCGCGCCGATGACTCCGCCGTGATGACTGGCTGCGCCGCTGGCCAGCGTGCTCGCGGTCAGGATGGAGCGGCCTCGGTGTCCGGAAGCTGGCTCGACGACGGGCGTACCCTGCGCCCACGCCCGGCCGCGCCGAAAACACAGGAGCCCCGCCGCCCGGCGCGCGGTGCCGCTCCACGCCAGCAGCCACCGGTCGAGCCGGCGGCGCAACCGCGCCAGTCCGTGCCAAGCCAGCCGGTGCCTGTCTATCCCGCTGCCGACGCTCTTCCCCCCGATACCACGCCCGTTCGTGCGCAGCCGCCGCAGCCCGCTCCGCCTTCCCGCCCGCTCCAGCCCGCCGCGCTCACGCCTGCGCCGCTGGACCCGCAAGACGAGACTGGCACTCCCGACCAGGCGCTGTATCGCCGCCTGATGTCGCTCAAGCGCCTGGTGCGCCTGGGCATTTACGGCGAGGGCTTCGACCCCCGCAACACGCCCGAGCAGTATCTCCACAGCCTCGGCCGCGACGACGACTTCGATCCCGATTGGGACGAGCAGCCCGGCGAATAAGCGCGTAGCGACTGGCGTGTGTCCGCAAAAACAGCAATATCGCGGCATCCATGCCGCAGCTACTCCATGTCCACGAGCCGGTTCGCTTGCCGCAATGGGATGAGATCCTGCCTTTTAGGCCGGGTTCTCGCCGTGGGACGGGATTCGCCAACGCGCTCTAGAGCCTCAGCCCCTTTTCCCCTCGCTGCTGCCGAGCGAGGGGGCTTCATCCATGAGCCCCGCGACGCGCACCAGTTCCGCGACGCTCCACGCCTGCGCGACGCAGCCGCCGGGCAGGTACGGCGGGCCGCCGCTCGCGACCTCGCTCACCGTGCCGACTCCCGCGTCGCGAAGGTGCGCCGCGAGTGGGGCGAGCAGCGGCCGCACGCGGTCGAGCGAGCCGTAGACGTTGGCGCAGGCGTCCGCGTAGGCGCCGAGCAGCCATGGCCAAACGGTGCCCTGATGGTAGGCCGAATCACGTGAGCGCCGGTCGCCGCCGTAGGTATTGGCGAACTGTGGGTCCTCCGGCGAGAGTGACCGTAGGCCTAGCGGCGTCAACAGCTCCGCCTCGACACGGCGCAGGATGGAGACGGCGCGTTCATGCGCGATAAGTCCCGGCGCCAGGGCGAGCGCGAAAAGCTGGTTCGGCCGCAGCGACCAGTCCACGGCTCCCGACTGGCCCTCCACATCCACCACATCGTAGAGGTAGCCGCCCGCCTCGTACCAGAAGCGCGACGCGAAGCTGAGTTCGACCGCGCCGCGCAGCTCGTCGTACCGCGCTGGGTCGTGGCCTAGCCGCCGCGCCCAGCCGCCCATCAGCGCCAGCGCGTGATGCCAGAGTGCGCTGATCTCGACGGGCTTGCCGTGGCGCGGTGTCACCACCCACTCGTCCACCTTCGCATCCATCCAGGTAAGCTGCACCCCCGGCGTCCCGGCGGCGAGCAGCCCATCGGCGGGGTCCACATGGATGCCATAGCGCGTGCCGCGGACGTGCCAATCCACCACCTCGGCGAGCCGTGGAAACAGCGTCTCGAGCAGGCTGCCGTCGCCACTCGCCTCCAGATATCGCGCGACTGCGGAAAAGTACCAGAGTGTCGCGTCCACCGTGTTGTATTCAGGGGTCGTGCCGGCATCCGGGAAGCGATTCGGCAACATGCCCTGGTCGAGGTAGCGCACGAAGGTCAGCAGCAACCCGCGCGCGGCGGTGAAGCGGCGCGTTGTCAGCGTCAGACCGGGCAGCGAGATCATCGTGTCGCGCCCCCAGTCGGTGAACCAGGGATAGCCCGCGATGACGGTCAGCGACGGCCCCGCTTCTCCGGCACCGTCGGATGGCGGCGCGGCGGGCGTCTCGGGCGCACCGGCGCCGGCAGCGGCGGGACGGGCGACGATGAACTGGTCGGCGGCGAGGGTGAGGCGGGCGCGAAGCGCGTCGTCCCAGATGCCCGCTCCGGCCTCGTCGAGCAGCGCCGCGAGGCGGCGCTGCTCGCGCTCAAGCGCGGCCTCCGCCACCTCCTCGTGCCGCTCCGTGCCCAGGCCCGCGAGCGCGTCCGGAAGCGCCGCCTCGGCGCTCAGCACAAGCGTCGCCGGCGTCCCCGGCGCGAGCGTCAGCATAAACGTGCCGGGCAGGTAGACGTCCTCCGTGTCCGCGAGGCCGCGAGCATGCTCGGCCCGGTGAAACACGTTCCAATACCACTCGCCACCCGGCGCGAAGTGGGCTGCCGAGCCGGCGATCAGACGATAGCGCGTCGCGCCTGCGAAGGCGCGGATGGTGCAGGCTGCCGGCTCGGCGTCCACCAGAAAGCGCCAGTCCGGCGAGCCGCGCGTGAAGCCGTGGTGGTCGCGGTCCAGGCAGAACGGCGCGAGCGTCAGCGTAATCGCCTCACCGCCACTCGTCGCACTTGCCTCTCCTGCCGGTAGATAGCTATACCGCACAAAGGTGACGTTCGCGCCGTGCTCCATCCAGACACGCTTCTCCAGCGCCGCGCCGTTCGCGAGGCGGTACGTGAAACACGGAATGAGCCCTTCGAGCGCGAAGCCGGCCAGCCGCTCGTAGCCGCGCGGCGA
>CAYMHP010000393.1:0-4520 GCA_964390225.1 uncultured Solibacteraceae bacterium | reverse complement strand
TAACTCACGACTCCTCCAGCAGCGATTCGAGCATCGCCGCCACACCGTCCTCCTCGTTGCTCAGCGTCACCACATCCGCCGCCCGCCGCACCTCCGCTATCGCGTTGCCCATCGCCACGCCCAGCCCGCTTTCGCGCAGGACGTCGAGGTCGTTCAGGTCGTCGCCAAAAGCCACCACATCTCCCATGCCCATCCCCCACCGAGCGGCCAGCGCATCCAATGCTCGCGCCTTCGAGACGCTCGGCGCCATCAGGTGCCCCAGCCGCCCCGCGTCCGTCAACGTGAACGTGCAGACCTCGCCCAACTCCATCCGGAACGCGTCGAGGTCCGCCACATGGTACGCCTCGAACAGCACCTTGCCAACCGGCTGCCCGGCGGCGACCAACGCCAAATCCGCCACCTCGTGCTCCCACGGATACTCAAGCGCCCGGTTGGTGTACATCGTGCCGCGCATCTCCAGCGCGATCATCGCCTCTGGCGCGTGCCGCGGAATCACCGCCAGCAGCGCCTGCGTCACCTCCGGCGTGAGCGCCCGCTCCAGCACCAGCACGCCGTTCTCATACGTTTCCGCGCCGTTGTAGCAAATCTCCGCGCTCACTGGCACCTCCGGATCGAGCGCGCCGGCCGCGCCGACGCGATCACCACCCGCATGCCGCGCTCGGCGCACCGCCGCAGCACCGCCACGCTCCGCCGCGACACCGTCTTGTCGTCGCACAGCAGCGTCCCGTCCAGATCCAGCGAGACAATAGAATACATTGCATCCTCTTCTATCAGATTTCTGCTACTACCATTTTGTCGCCCTATGGTATACTCCGTTCAGCGTGCTGAGAGCGAAATGCGCGACAGCCGCACACGGTCGTCGACGAGGCGGCCGTCCCCCTATTCTCCATAGACGAGGAAGTGGGCCAATGTCCAACCTTCTGGTTATCACTGCGACAGCCGGGATGCCCGGCGGGGCGCTTTAGGCGCGTGCCCCGCCATGCTCTCCGATTCGACCCATCGTGGTCGCGGTCCGCGGCATCCCCTGCTCGGAAGCGATCACGCGCTGCTACCCGCAGAAGATGGGTGGTTTCACTGTACAGTTCGACCAGGAGGACTCTCATGGCCGCCGACGGAACGCCCGAGCCGGCAGCGAAGCGATGCGGCGAGGCGATTGCGCGATTGCGCACCCTACGCCGCTGGTCCCGCGCTCAGCTAGTCGTCCGACTCTATAACGAAATCTCGCCCGACGACCCCAACTACGACAGCATCAGCGAAACCTGGCTCGCGCGCCTCGAAAATGGCCGCATGGTCAAGGTCCCGCGCCAGACCATCGAAGCGCTCTGCCGCGCCCTTCGCTGCTCATCCCAGGAGCGCGCCTGGGTGCTGCTCTGCGCCGACCGCAGCGTCGTCGCCACCCGTGATGAGGAGCCGTCCCCCGTGGCCGAGCTGCTCACCTACGCGATGGAGCGGCTCTATGCCGAAGCGCACGAGTCCCTCGCCGCGATGATCGGCGCCCGCCCCGCGGACGCCCTCGACGAGCAAGAGCTCTTCGAGCTGACCGCCGCCGCGCTGGAAACCGTCCTCGCGCGCCGCGCGCGCCAGGCCGCCAACGGCGGGCGCACGCCCAACGCCGCGCCGCGCTCCGGCCGCATCGAGCTGGTGCAGCCGCAGCCCGCCGGCAGTTTCGCCGGCTCGCGCTAGGTCCACTCGCCGGGCATATTGGGGCGCATTCTCATGCGCCCCACCCGCCCGCTCCTTCTGCATCCCTTCTTCTCTTGCTCGCGTTCCGGGTATCGCTGTGTGCCCAATGAGCTAGCCATTACACCCGATGCGGTACGCCACATACTGAACTGAGAGGTAAATATGGAAACGGTCGCAACACTGCCGAAACACTACACGGTCCGCCCGCCAGCTCGCGACGACATTCCCGCTATCCTCGCGTTGATCGCCGCCAGCGATCTCGCCGCCGATGGCGAGGCGGACCCCTTCACCGAGGAAGATATCCTCAACGACTGGCACGGAATCGACTTGGCACGCGACGCCTGGCTCGTCCTTGCGGACGACGGCGCACTCGCCGGCTACGTCATGATCTTCGCGCAAGACCGTGCCTATGGCCATATCCAGTGCGACGGCTACGTGCATCCGAAGCATGTCAACCAGGGCATCGGCACGACGATGCTGCGTCTGGCCGGCGCTCGCGCCCGCGAGTTGGCGCCGACCGTCCCGGACGGCGCGCGCGTCATCCTCCAGGCTGGCCTCACCCTCGCCGACAAAGCGGCGCCTGCCCTCTTCGAGCACGAAGGCTTCACCCCCGCCCGCTACTTCTGGCGCATGGCGATCACCATGGACGCCCCGCCGCCCACGCCCGCCTGGCCCGAGGGCGTCCATGTGCGGACGTGCCTGCGCGGGCAAGACGAGCGGATCATCTTCGACACCCTGGAAGAAGCGTTCCGCGACCACTGGGGCCACCCGCCGCGCGACTACGACCAATGGTACGCTCGCAACGTCGCGTCCAGCACCTACGACCCATCGCTCTGGTGGCTCGCGACGGCGGCGGACGGCGAGCCGGCCGGCGCCATCCGCTGCCACGTCCAGGCGGACGGCACGGGCTTCGTCAACACACTCGGCGTCCGGCGCCCCTGGCGTGCGCATGGCCTCGGTCGTGCCCTGCTGCTCCAGGCGTTCGGCGAGTTCCACCGTCGCGGCATCGCCACCGTCGCCCTCGGCGTGGATGCGCAGAACCCCACCGGCGCCACCCGCCTCTACGAGCGCGCCGGCATGCGCGTCGTCCGCGACTATGCCATCTACGAAAAGGAGCTCCGCCCCGGCATTGACATCGCCGAGCACCCCGAATTCGAATGACCGCCGGGCGCCTGCGTCTCAACATGCCACACCGTGTTATACTCGGATGTTGGCAGGTGCGCCACGCCCGCCAGACCAGGATGAGCCGCGGGTCTTCAGCCCGCGACCTGTCCATACGCGATACACTCAACCGCACGCGCCGTCATTTCCGTAGGGGCGTCCGGTGGACGCCCGCCGCTCGAATAGCAACCCTGTTGTACGCACAAAGGAGCAGCGCGGCATGGCAAACTCCATCTGGGAAGGCCGCCTCGTGCGCCTCCGCGGCGTCGAGCCCTCCGACTGGGAAGCGTTCCACGCCTGGGACCAGGACACCGACACCGCCCGCGCCTCCTGGCGCATCTGGCCGCCCCGCTCGCAGGAAGCCACGCGCCGCTTCGCCTCCAACGCCGCGCTCAACGGCCCCGAAGACGACAACTACCGCTTCGCCGTCGAGACGCTCGCCGGTGAGTTCGTCGGCACCATCAACACCCAGCGCTGCGACCCGCGCAACGGCACCTTCAGCTACGGCCTCGCCATCGCCACCCCAGCCCGGCGCAAAGGCTACGCCTCCGAGGCCATCCTCCTCGTCCTGCGCTACTTCTTCCGCGAGCTCCGCTACCAGAAGGCCACCGCCAACGTGTACAGCTTCAACGACGCCTCGATCTCCCTGCACGAGCGGCTCGGCTTCACCCTCGAAGGCCGCCTCCGTCGCATGCAGTACACCAACGGCCAACTCTACGACGAGTTGTACTTCGGCATGACCGCCGAGGAGTGCGAGGAGCGACTGAGGGAGCGTGGACTATGACCGGCACGAGCGCCGCCCCGCCGGGCTTTACCCTCCGGCGCCCCACCATGGACGACCTGGACGCGGTTGTGAACCTCTACGCCGCCGACTCCATCGCCATCCACGGCTCGACCGACTTCACGCGCGAGTCGGTTGAGGCCGGCTGGCGCGATCCCGACTTCGACCTCGCCGCCGACGCCTGGCTCGTCACCGCCCCCGGCGGCCGGCTCGCTGGCTACGGCGACATCTGGCACCAGCAGCACACCCAGATCGGCGGTGGCGGCGTCGTGCATCCCGATTGCACCGGCCATGGCGTCGGCTGCTATCTCCTCCGGCTGACCGAGGCGCGGGCACGGGAGCACGTCTCGCTCGCGCCGGAGGGCGCCCGTGTCTCCATGAGGCAGTGGGTCTCGACGGCGAACACTCCCGCCCAGGCGTTGCTGCGCAGCGAAGGCTACGCGCCGGTCCGCCGCTTCTACCGCATGCGCATCCAGATGGACATGCCGCCGCCCGCGCCCGACTGGCCCGCCGGCATCACCCTCCGCCCCTTCGTCCCAGAACGCGACGCCCGCGCCGTCCACGCCGCCATGGACGAAGCCTTCGAAGACCACTGGGGCCACCTGCCGATGCCATACGAAACGTGGGAACAGTTTCTGCTCAAGCGCGCTGACTTCGACCCGACGCTCTGGGTCCTCGCGCTGGACGGCGACGAGCTAGCCGGCGCCGCCGTCTGCCGTTGCGAGCTGGAGATGGGCTTCGTGGACGACCTCGGCGTGCGCCGCCCCTGGCGCCGCAAGGGTCTCGCGCTGGCGCTGCTGTATCAGTCCTTCGGCGAATTCTACCGTCGCGGCGTCCGCACCGTCGCGCTCGGCGTGGATGCCGGCAGCCTCACCGGCGCCACCCGCCTCTACGA
>CAYMHP010000392.1:0-4544 GCA_964390225.1 uncultured Solibacteraceae bacterium | reverse complement strand
TCTCGTCGTCGCCAACATGGAGGATACGCGCAACGCGCTTCTGCGCCGGGGCGTGACAGTAGAAGAGATCAGCGATGTGGGCGGAGTCAAGTACGCGAACCTCCGAGACCCTGATGGCAACCTCTGGCTCCTCCAAGAATTCCCGCCTGCGATGAGAGGACCCGGGCAGAGCTTCTACCAGCAGGAAGCTGAGAGGTCAAGATAGGATGGTGCGCCCGTCCGCCACCGCCCCTTTTTGAGCACTGGCCGGCGCTCGTTCCATTGCGTTGCTCGCTGAACCGGCTGTTGCTGGCTCCAACCGCTCTGCTTCAACAGCCGGCCGACATGCTCGGGATGGTAGCGCACGCCGAAGGTCCGTCCGATCACCTCGGCCACCTGCTTGGCGGTCCACACGTCGCCACGAAACCCGTACACCTCTGCCCCGCGAGCCACCAGGGCGGGCACCTGGGCGCATCGCTCGCCAGTCAGCCGTGGTCGCAATCCCGCCGGCGGCCGCTTCTTCACTGACCCCGAGCGCGGCGGCAGTGGCGCGCTGCTTCCAGCCGCTTGTTTCAGCTCACAGTCGCGCTTCCGCCGCTCCTCGCGCCAGTCTGCCTTGCGTGGTGCTCCCATGCCTCCTGCGCCATCACACCGTTACTTCCCTTTACAGGGATCAGGAGACCAGCGCCCGCGCCAGATCGTCGGGTAGTTGATGCTTCGCCTGCGGATTCACCCACAGCACGGCTCTGCCCGTGTCATCTTCGGCCCGCTCCCAACCCGCGATATACAGCACCGCGCTCAACCGCGCAAGCTGCCGTGGATAGTCCTTCGCCCCCAGCAATCCGCGCTTCATGAAGAACTCGTCGTCCTTGCGCTCCGCCAGTGTATGCAGCCGCGCCATCGCCCGTGCCATCTCGACCTCCGCCCCCGCCGCGCCAACCGTGCCGTCCTCCGCCCCTATCAGCAGCACATTGATGGCGCTCGGTGGCATCTGGCCCAACTTGTCGCAGACCACGTACGCCCATCGGTTGAAGTCGCCGGCCCCCGCCGCCCGCAGCCGCTTCACCTCGACGTTGAACGCCGTCCGCGTCTTGAACACGACGCTGAAATCCGGCCCGCGTGTCTTGCCCGCCGTAAACTTTTCATACTCCACCGTAAACCGGCGGTCCAGCAGCAGCCGGTGGGCGCCGTAGAGCTCAAGCATCAGGTCGCGACGGCCTTCCGCCCCTTGGGCATTGCGCAGCTTCTTCGCGATCTTGCTCTCATGCACCGCCAGGAAGGCGCGAAAGCGGGGCGAGACGGCGGCCCAACGCGTCAGCGGATCGCCCTCGTCCCCATCATCCGTCGCGGTCACATCAGCCAGCGGCGCGGACTGTACACCATCGCGCCGCTTCCGCCGCTCCCGTCCCATGCTCGCTCACCTCGCCTGCGCCACATCCACAACCACACCGTGTGCGGCCATCACGTGCCCCCTGAAATGTAGTCCTGAAGTGTAGTGAAGTGTAGTCACGAAGAACCTGCCACAGGAGAGAGAAATCCGGCGAACCTCACCGAAGTCGCAAGTAGCACGGCTCGACTCTCTCCGTGTCCTCTGTGTCCTCTGTGGTGAAACCCGTAGTCCTTCGTTTCCCGTCCTACTCCTGGCGTTCCGCCTGCCCCAGCGCATAGTCCATCGCCCCCTCCTCCAGCGGCACCGGCCGCCGCTCGCGCAGGCTCATCTGCCACGTATGGTCCAGGATTCCGACGTACGCCGCATAGAGCGTCGCCGCGTCCGCGTGCGGCACATACGCCTCCAGAAACACCATCACCGGCCGGTGTTCCGTCTCCAGCCAATCGCGCGCCGCCGCCGCCATGCCCACGTCGCCCCCCTCCCGCTCGCTCATCAGCCACTTATGCACGTTGATGTGCTGGTAGATGCGCTGCGCGTAGGTCCGCGGCACCCGTACCCCCAGCAGCTCCCGCAGCCGCTGCACGTACCACCCCGGCCGCAGCGTCGCGATCTGCAGCTTCACGCCGGGGTCCACCGCCTCCGAGGTCAGCGCCATCCCCGTCGTGATGTCCTCCAGCCCTGCCTCCAGCCCCGACCGCAGCGCCCGCGTCCCCGTCGCCAGCACGCCATACCCCAGCGCGTTCAGCCGCTGCACGCTGCGCTCGATCTCCAGCATCCGCGCGAAGAGCGGCCCCCTGTGGCCCCGTGTCCGCTCGCGCTCGGCCCGCAGCCCCGCGTACCGCGCCAGGAAGTCGCGAGCGTCACCTTCCGTCACGAGATGCTCGTCTTCCTCCAGGTCGCGAGCGATCCGGATATCCTCCGCCTGCCACTCCAACGACTCGACGAACGCGTCGAGGTCTTGCCGGCGCAGCCCTTCCCCCAGCGGCCCGTTCACTACCTCCGCCGTCTCCGCGTCCGCCATCACCGCTGTCAGCCGGTGGCCGCTCAGGTCCATCAACACGTTTGCCAGCGACGGGTCGCCCCAATACACCCCCGCCTCGTGCAGCTCCAGCAGCAGCTCCGCGATGGCGTTCCAGAGCAGCCGCTTATTCGGTCCCGTGAACGGATAGCGGTAGAGAATGGATTGCGGCAGCACCCGCTCGGCCAGGCGCGTCAGACAATAGCCCACATCACCCGACAGATACTGCGGCCGCCCCGCCACATCGCCCGCGTAAATCGGCTCGCCGCGCACGATCACCCACCCCGCTGACTCTAGCGCATTGCAGTGGCGGCGTTGCAGCTCCTCCAGCACGCCAATCTCGCGCTGCGCCGCGTCCGGCCCCGTCTCCTTGATCGCGTAGCGCCGCCGTCCTACCTCCACGAACAGCACCGGATGGCGCGACTCCCCCCGCCGCACCGGCAGCGTCACCACCCCTCGCTCCGGCCACTCCTCCAGCGGCGCGCCCCACGGCAGCGCGCGCAGCCGCGTCCAGTCCGTTCGCGTGAGGTGGACCGCCCGCACCTGGCTCGGCCCGCTCCCTTCGCCCGCCCTGCCGGATTCCGTGCTGAAGTCGCGCCGCTCTCGCCGCCCTCGCTCGCGGCGTCTGGCCCTGGCATCGCCACGACCGGCGCCGCTCGATAATGCGCTGTTGCTCATCATACGCTGTTGTCTCACCCATCGCCCGCTGTGTCAAGTAGCCGTGACTCCGAACCCAGCCCGCGCGGCACGAGTCCTGCGGTCCCCTGGTCTCGCCCCCGGCACGCGCCCGCCGGCCTCGCATGGCCGAAAGCCGCCGGTGGCTCCCACAAACCTCTACAGAGCGCAGCCCCGGAAGCCGGTGGAACACAGAAGGAGACGAGCATGTTGGTGCGCGATACGCACAGTGTGATTGAGCAGCAGCAATGGCTGGACCCAGCCAGCGACGCCGTCCAAAAGGCCGTCGCGACCGTGCTCACGGGCAGCCCCGGTAAGCGCCGCGTAGATGACTTCCTCAACGGCGTCTGGCTCGGCCATCCCCTCCACCCCGTCCTGACCGACATCCCCATCGGGGCCTGGACCGCCGCCTTCGGGCTGGACGCCTTCGAGACCTTCACCGGCCGGCGCGAGTTCAATGCTGGCGCCGACGCCGCCGTCGTCATCGGCATCGTCGGCGCGGTCGCCTCCGCCGCCACCGGCCTCTCCCAATGGCAATACACTGATGCGCAGCCGCGCCGTGAGGGCATGGTCCACGCCCTGCTCAACACCGCCGCCCTCGGCCTCTACATCACCTCCGCCGCCCTTCGTGCGACTGGCAAGCGCTCCGCCGGCAAGCTCACCGCCCTGCTCGGCTACGGCATCGTCGCCGTCTCCAGCTATCTCGGCGGCGACCTCGCCTACGATGAGCGCATCGGCGTCAACCACGCCCCCGGCCAGATGCCGCCGGAGAACTACACCCCCGTGCTCGCGGAATCCGAACTACCCGAAGGCCGTGCCCACGCGCTCGATGTCGGCGACGTGCGCATGATGCTCGTCCGGCAAAACGGCCAGGTCTACGCCCTCGCTCGCGAGTGCTCGCACCTCGGCGGACCACTCGACGAAGGCCAATTCGAGAACGGCTGCGTCACCTGCCCCTGGCACGCCTCCCGCTTCGCCCTTGCCGACGGCCGCGTCGTGGATGGTCCCGCCACCTTCCCGCAGCCGTTCTACGCCGCCCGTGTTCGCAACGGGCAAATCGAGGTCAGCATGACCCCGCAAAACCCATAGTGACCGCCGCGAACGCGCGACCGGTTGCAATCCTCGTGCAAACACTCTGCACCTATTGGCACACTCCCTGCGACACCACCCGCCTTGTGCTTCTAAAGCGCGGGATATCCGATCGCGGAGTCGCGGTCGGGAACCTAGTACAGAGAGGAAGCGAATGACCAGTCCCGTTGAATCGACCACAGGTAATCGCCAGGTCTTCGAGGACAGCATCGAAGTGCCCGCACCCGTCGGCGAGGTCTATCGCCGCTGGGCCGACTTCCAGCACTTCCCCGACTTTATGGACAACGTCGAGTCAGTGCAGCCGCTCGGCAACAATCGCTATCACTGGACCGCCCGCATCTTCGGCGTCAAAGAGGAGTGGGACGCCGAAGTGACCGACCAGGAGCCAAACTC
>CAYMHP010000391.1:0-4558 GCA_964390225.1 uncultured Solibacteraceae bacterium | reverse complement strand
GCGGTGTGATCTTATATTGGTCCTGCACAAACACGCTGAAGTCCGTAATATAGAAGTCGACAACCGGATTGCCGATGGTCTGAGTAAATGTGGACCAGTCCTTGTTACCCGCCGTATTGCCCGAGAAATCACTCGCCAGGGCCGTCCAGTTCGGGAACGTGTAAGTGCCAGTGCGGTTGAAGAGCAGGTTGGTATAGTCTTCGGTCCTGGCGATATCGCCGCCGAACTTAACGGTGTGCTTGCCGTGCGTCCACGTCAGCGTATCCGCATATTCGAAGCGGTTCTCCCGCGGGTTGGTACGCGGATAGTCCGTTGCCGTACCGAGGTTGTTCTGTCCAGTGACGTTGATTCCGAGAAAACCGATTCCAGGAATGGCCAGGGCATCGTTGGGATAATCGAACTGCTTATCGTTCATCCAACCGAAGCGAAATTCGTTCACGATCGTCGGTCTCGGAATAGCCGTCCAAGTGAAACGGCCGTATTTCGCGCGGACCGATGAGTTCGCATTGTTGCCGACGCCGTTGCCGTTATTCAGCACCGCCTGGGTCTGCAAGCCGTTGGGCGAGACCCAACGGAGCAGGTTCAGGCTGATGCTGAATGCGTTCGCGTCGTTGGGGCGCCAGTCCAGTTTGGCAAAACCCAAGTCCTGGGTCACGCTGCGGGGCACCGTCTGGAATTGACGGTTGAGGAATTGACGGGCGGTGTCGCACTGGGTCTGGGTGGCGCTGCAGGTCGCAATGAAGTTGCCGCTGGTATCAAACAAGGAACTGCCGGCCGCGGTAATGGAGGCGATCAGCGGAAAAGTACGCCGCATGCCTTCATAATTCGCAAAATAGAATAATTTGTCCTTGATGATCTTTCCGCCCGCGCTGGCGCCAAACTGGTTCCGTCGTTCTTCCGGGTTGATGGTCGCGAACGTATCCCGCCCGTTGAAATCCTGGTTGCGGAAAAACCAGTAGCCTGTGCCATGGAATTGATTCGAGCCAGACCGCGTTACGGTGTTGACCACTCCGCCCATGGCGCGGCCGAACTCGGCCGAGTAATTGTTGGAAACAACCTGAAACTCCTGCACGGCGTCCTGCGAAATTTGCGAGCCGATTCGGGTACGGCCGGCATTTTCGTTGTAATACTGCTCCGTCGTGTCGTTACCGTCCGTGAGGAACGAGTTCCCCCCGGCGATGCCGCGAAACGAGACCAGCCCGAACGTGCCGTCGGGGATCACCGCGGGAGTGAGCAATACAAACGAGTCGACACGCCGGCCGTTGATCGGCAAGTCCATGATTTGCGTGCTGTCCACCACCTGCGAAACGTCGGTCTTGGTGGAATCGACGATGGGTGCGGCGGCATCGACGGTCACCTCGGTCGTCGTACCGGCGACCGTCAAGGGCACTTCGAGATTGAGATCCTGCCCCACCTGAAGCCGGATGTCTTTCAGTTCGTAGTTATTGAAACCTTGCTTGGTGACCGTCACCGTATAGCCATCGGCCGGCACCAGCGAGGGCGCCGTGAAGACGCCAGCCTCGGTGGTCGCGAGGGTTCGCTTGATCCCTTTCGACTCATTGGCGACCACAACTTGCGCGTCTGGAATGCCTCCACCTGTGGCGTCCTGTACCGTCCCTGAAATTGCCGCCAGGCCGGCCACGGACTGCGCCAACGCGCAGGCGCAACTGATGAATGTGAACAGAGATAGAGTAATGGCTCTCTTCATAGTTCCCTCTCTTTCAGACCCTGAACGCATAGAATAGCAGAAGGAATGTTAAAATTCGGTCACACCCCGGAGCCTTGTAAATAGTTTTCCAAGCGTTTCCTGGCCCTTCTTGAGCCTGTTCGCGCGCGACGCTCGCTTGTGCCGTGGCCCCGCCCATCCGCCGGCACCGCGGTACAGTCAAAAGTAGTGTCGATTCAGATTGGGGACATCCTCGGCGACTACCGGGTCACGGGCGTACTGGGCCGAGGGGGCATGGGAAAAGTCTTTCGCGTGCGCAGTTTGCTAACCGACCGCGAGGAGGCCATGAAGATCGTGCTGCCCGACCTCTCCGAGGACCCCGGGTTGGCCGACCGCTTCCTGCGCGAGATCAAGGTTCACGCGAGCCTGCAGCATCCGAATATCGCGGCACTCCACGCGGCGCTGCGCATCGGCGACCGGCTGATCATGATTCTCGAGTTGGTGGAAGGGGCCAGCCTGGAAGAGAAGCTCCGGGAAGGGCCCATTGACGCGGCTACGGCAACCGGCTACATGACGCAGGTTCTCTCCGCCCTGGCATTCGCGCATGAGCGCGGTGTCATTCACCGCGACATCAAGCCCGCGAACATTTTGATCGCCCGGGGAGGCGTGGTGAAGCTCACCGATTTCGGTATCGCGCGCGCGGCCGGTGCGACCCGGCTTACCGGAACGGGATTGGCTGTCGGTACTCTCGCCTACATGTCGCCTGAGCAGATCCGTTCCGGCCCGATCGATGCGCGCTCCGATATCTATTGCCTCGGGCTCACATTTTACGAAGCCGTCACCGGCCGCCGCGCCATCCGGGCCGATACCGATCACGCCCTGATGAACGCGCAGCTCACTGCGACACCGCCCGAGCCGGCCGCGGTGAATCCCTTCGTGCCGCCCGCCATCTCCGCGGCCATTATGCGCGCGCTGGCCAAAGAGCCGGAGCGCCGCTTCCAGAGCGCTCTGGAGTTTCGGGCTGCGCTCGAGCATCTGAGCCATCGGCCGCCGGCCCCGGCCACGAGCGGCGTGTCTGAGGCGGAACTGGCAGAATTGGAAACCCGCCTCTCGCGCGCCATTGGGCCGATAGCGAAACGCCTTGTCGCGGATGCCGCGCGCCGTCACGGCAGTATCGCGGAAATCCGCCGAGCCCTTGCCGCTCAGATTGAAGACCCCAAGGAGCGCGAGCGGTTCCTGAAGACGAATCCCGGCACAGTCACTATGACGCTTCCGCGAGCCGAGACCGTGCAAGCCCCCTTCGATCCCGCGATGCTCGACCGAACGGCGCAGCTGCTCGCACCTTATTTGGGGCCGATCGCGAAAATTCTGGTCAGCCGCACCGCTCGCCAAGCGCGGAGCGTGGAAGAACTGCAGAATCAGCTCGCCGCCGAAATCGACTCCGCGGAAGACCGCCGCAAGTTCCTCGCTATGGTTCGTTCAGCTCTCTAGCATTTTTAGCGCGCGTTCCAAACTGCGCCGCATCCGGTTGAACGATCCGGCAAGCACGGCGATCTCATCCTTGCCGCGCACGGGCAGCTCCGGCATATCCAACTGGCCGACGCTAATTTGGTCCGCCATGGTGGAGAGCCGCTTGAGCGGGCGAACGACCGTGAACAGCAGCACGAGGTCCAGCAGAATGAGACTGGCCAGAAAAACGGCCCCGAGATACACGACCAGCGTTTGGAATGCCTGGTTGGCCATGCGGATCGGCAACGCCATCGGCACGGACACGATCTGTGCCCCGACGATCTCGTTGGGCTGCCATCCGAACCCGTTGATCGATCCGTAATGCCGGATCATCGCCGCGGGTGCGGCACGCGGTGTGCTGTGGCATTCCAGGCAGGGCGGGTCCGCCTGAATGGGCCGCGCCAGATACAGCGATCGTCCGGTCGGGGTGTCGCGCTCGCCAACGATTTCCTTCGAGGCCCCCGGATGATTGCGGAACGAATTGACGATGTCGGCCTCCCAATCGACCGCGCGGTCCCGCAGATTCGTCGGGTTCAGCGTGGCCTCTTTATACGAGTAATCCGGATAGTTCGCGCGCAGATACTCGAAATTTTCCGTCGCCGCGAAGGCCGGAACGGTTTGCGGAAGAAACGACCGCTGGTGCTCTTGCTGCGTGACCAGCAGTGGCTTGATCTGCTTAGTGGTGTAGTCGCGTGCCGATTGCATGGCCTGCATCATGAGGCGGGCCTGCCGCAGCACTTCCGCGCGGGCGTCGTTTTCCAGAAAGGAATGCGAGATCAACGCCGCAATCGCCAATCCCGCGCCCAAAACAAGTCCAAGGATGAGATTGAATTTCGCCAGAAGTTTCATGAGGTACCGAGTGAAGCCTGAAGGGGCTTCTGTCTATGGTAACGCCGGTGCCCGAGATAGCTGCTGGCGAGCCACGCGCCGGCCTGCTGCTGGCGCTCACGGTTGCAGTGCGGCACTAAAGGGAGTAAATTCTTCTGGATCGCCTGCCCCGACTCGCGCATGATCGGGGCAATTAGGAGGTGGCCGATGAAAAGAATCGTCCTTGGACTGGCAGTCCTTTGTGCAGCGACTTCCGCAATCAGCTTCGCGCAATCGCATCCGAAACCGACGGTGGCGACGGATATAACCGATGAAAATGTGAAAGAGGTCTTGAAGCACGCACCGCCGGCCGTCGATCAACAGCTCAAGGTCGTCGATGTCGGGCCGTATAACCTTGCCGTCGGCATTATTCATCGCGGCCCTTCGAAGGACTCTAACGACGGAACCTCGCCATGTATCGTGCACCACCACCAGACTGAAACGTACATCATCGTGGACGGTAGCGGCACGTTGGTTACTGGCGGAACCATAATGAACCCGAAGGAGATTCCTCCG
>CAYMHP010000390.1:0-4596 GCA_964390225.1 uncultured Solibacteraceae bacterium | reverse complement strand
GTAATTCGCACCACCGCTGCTGCCGGCCGCAACCTGGCCGAAGGATGAGGAACCGTCGCCCCAGGAAATGTAAGCCGTGTAGCTGCTGGCCGGCGGTGCCGCTTGATTGGCCGCGACGTTGGGAGGTCGTGCGCGAGATTTGCGCTTCCCCAACATACCCCCGACCGATGACACGCTTCGGTCGCCGCCGCCATCCCTCCTGTTCAGCCCCCCAACATCACGCTGGCGAGCGCTGCCAGCCCGAATCCCGTCAGCACCACCCCCGATACCCGGTTCACCCATGTCAGCCCGCGCGGCCCCATCCGGCCCCGCACGAGACTCACCCCGCTCGTCAGCAGCAGCCACCAGAGCGCCGAGCCGAGCCCCACCCCCGCGACCAGCGCCGCCGCCGCTCCGTAGTCACCGTGCGTCCCCGCGATCCCCACCCCCGCGAAGATCGCCGCGAATGAGAGAATCGTCGCCGGATTCGTCAGCGTCAGTCCCAGCGTCGTCGCGTACGCTGACCCTAAATCGGCCGCCCCCGCTTTTCCGACCGCTCCCACATCGCTAGCCGGCGGCCGGCTCATCAGCGCGCGCACGCCAAGGTAGCAGAGAAATGCGCCGCCGATCAGGCGTATCCACCGCTGCTCCGCCACCAGCAGCGCGGACACGAACGTCAGCCCGAATCCAGCCACCGCGCCATAGATCAGGTCAGCCGTCGCCGCGCCCAGTCCCGTCGCCAGTCCCACCGCGCGCCCATCCGCCAGCGTGCGCCGGATGCACAGCACGCCAATCGGCCCCACCGGCGCGGCAATGGCGAGTCCAATCACCATGCCGCGCAACAAATACAGCGGCTCCATATCAATCCTGCTCCCCTCTCCCCGCCCGTATCATATGCGAGCCTCGCGAGCATACAAAAAGCCCGCCAGACCCCAAGTTGGTCCGGCGGGCCATAATCACGCGAACTAAACAAACAGGACACGCGCGCCTAGCCAGACCACCCTCTCGGCTGCTGGCGCTGCTGGAACGTGCTGCTCGCGCCCTTCCGGCGCTCAAGCTCGCGGAGCATCGTGTCCGTCTCCATCACATACATATTTGCCTTTGCCCGCAAGCATAGGACATGGCGCGCATCCATGTCAACGTCACCTTCCATTCACTCCAAGGATTGTCAATTGTCCGGTCTACTCCGAGTCCGCGCAGGCGGACTTCGCGGCCACAGGCCCTCCAGGCGCGATCTTCAGTCGCCGGCCCCCCCGCCTAGCCTGTCGCCACCGGCCGCTCTCCACCTACCGTGGCCGTCGCACGCGCCATCTCACCCAGTGCGCTCGGCAAGCCGCCGGCTCGTGTGCCATACTACAGCAAGTCGCTGGCCTGCGACACATAGCAGCGGAAGCGAGGATGCGCGATGGATACCGTACAGTTCATTCGGGACGCTCTCTCTCGTCCCCCTCTCGTCATCGCCTACAGCGTCAGCCAGGACCTCGCCGCCACCTTTCCCGACAAAGCGCTGATCGAATGCGAGATGGGCTATTTCGACGTCGAGTCCTTCGCCCGCGCGGGACACTGCACCCTTGCCCGCAAACACTTGCTCCACCATCAGACTATGACCGCCTGGATACCGCCCGAGCCAGAGCTTGCCCCAATGCCGCACCCTGCCCTCGACGGCATCGGCGCTGCGGACCCAAGCGCCGTCGCTGATGGCCAACTGCAAGACACCTTCGACCGTGCCAAGAACGCCTGGCTCGAAGTAACCTGGGAGGACGCTCGGCTTGACGTGCTCATCCTCTCTTGGGGCGAGCAGTTCGAGCGCCCGCACTACTGGATACTTGCCGATCATGAGGACGTTGCCCGCCGCTTTCTCGCCGCCGTATCGCGCTGGAGTATGGAAGTTCGCGGCGAGATACTCGTCTTCGAGAACGGCGGTTGGCACAAGGACGAGCACCTGTTCCGCGCCGTGAAGAGTGCCACTTTCGACAATCTCGTCCTGCGCGGCAGCCTCAAGCAAGACATCCGCGACGACGTACTGCGCTTCTTCGATGCCCGCGCCACCTACGAAGAACACGGCATTCCCTGGAAGCGCGGAATCCTCTTCGTCGGCCCTCCGGGCAACGGCAAGACCCACACCGTCAAAGCGCTCGTCAACTCCCTCGCCCAACCCTGTCTCTACGTCAAACACCTGCGGGCGCAGCACGGCATTGACGAGATCTGCATCCGCGCCGTCTTCGACCGCGCTCGCAGAACCGCGCCCTGCGTCGTCGTCTTTGAAGACCTCGACGCCCAGCTTACCCCGCAAAATCGCTCCTTCTTCCTGAACGAGCTCGATGGCTTCGCCAACAACGGCGGCATTCTCACCCTCGCCACCACCAACCATCCCGAGCGGCTCGACCCCGCCGTGCTCGACCGCCCCAGCCGCTTCGACCGCAAATATCCCTTCGCCCTCCCCGAGCTTGCGGAGCGCCAGGCGTACCTCGCCCTCTGGAGCGAATCCGTCAAGCCCGCCCTCAAGCTCTCCGGCGACGGCCTCGCTCGCATCGCCGAGCTAGCCGAAGGCTTCTCGTTCGCCTACCTGAAGGAGCTCTGCCTCGCCTCCACCATGCGCTGGCTCGCTACCCCACAACCCGGCGCCATGGACGAAGTCATGCTCGCGCAAGTCTCGGTGTTGCATGAACAAATGGCCAGCGTGCCCATGCCCGGCGACGAGCCGCCCCAGCCCGACTATCCCGCGCCGCCCGGCTTCGGCTCAGCGGGCTCCGTCCTCTATGGGCGCATTCTCGGACGCCAGATACACCACCGGCCCGGTCCATAGCCGCGAGTTCACGCCTAACCTGCCGCTGGGTCGTACCGCGCCAGCACCTTCACCGGCGCGATCTCGCCGCGCGCCATCCGCTCGAAGGTTGCCGGCAGCTGCCGCGCCTCCACCCGCTCCTCGAACAGCGCCTCGAGCTCCGGCGCGCCGCCGGCCACCTTCCGGAAGAACCACGCCGCGTGCCGCTGGTAGTCCCAGCCGTCGCTGGACCCCACCACCGTTAGCTCCTTCGCGTGGAACGCCGGAGACAGCGTCAGCGGCTCCACATTTCCGTCCGCCAGCACGCAGATGCGCCCTCCCGCCCGCATTCGCTCCTGGAGCGCCGCCAGCCCCGCATCCCGGCTCGAGCATTCGACGCCCACCGCGTACTCGTCTCGCTGCGTCGCCCCGCCTGGTGCCACCGCGACGCGCGCGCCGAGCCGCAGCGCCAGCGCCCGCCGCCCTGGCTCCGGCTCGAGCACGTCCAC
Source organism: uncultured Solibacteraceae bacterium (assembly GCA_964390225.1). Classification (GTDB taxonomy): domain Bacteria; phylum Acidobacteriota; class Terriglobia; order Bryobacterales; family Bryobacteraceae; genus PSRJ01. The sequence goes on along the minus strand of CAYMHP010000390.1, from coordinate 1,344 downwards.
CGTCTCCACGCCGTACGCCCGCAATATCCAGAGCGCCAGCAGCCCAATCGCCCCGCCACCCGCGATCAGCGCCGGCTCCTCCGGCATCGGCGCCAGCTTCCTGACGCCCTTCGCCGCGTCACACGTCAGAATAGCCAGCAGCGCCAGCGCGTCCGACACCCCCTCCGGCACCCGCATCAGCTTCGCGGCCGGCACAACCGCATGCGTCCGGTGCCCGTAGAATCCAACCACCCGCTCGCCAGCCTCCAGCCCGTCCGCGTCCGCTCCCACCCGCAGCACCCGACCCACGCTCTCGTAGCCCGTCATCCGCGGATAGCCACGACGCTCGCCGCCGCGCTCCGTCCCCATATACTGCGGCAGCTCCGCCCCGACGCTCACCGCCCCCGCAACCGTCCGTACCAGCGCCTCCCCAGGCCCCGGCTCCGCCAGCTCCTCCGTCACCCACTCCAGCCGCCTCGGCCCCATCAGCGTTAGCGATGCCGCCCGCATGTTCATCTCCTGCGTCATGTACTGCACCTGCTCTATTCCTGTATACGACTATACGTCGCCTGCCCAGCAATGACCGGCAATAATACCGTGTCGCACTATACGGTTGTAGTTTGTCGCCCGCCAAGCCTCGAGTCCGCCAGGGGAGCGGAGATGCCAATCTACAACTGTATGACGCGACGGCCTATCACCTGAGCGCCGCGAATGAATGCGTATCGCTCCCCTCGATATCCAACTTCTCAGGTGGAACGTATGTAACGTCGCTTCATCGTTACGCTGACTAGATATTCCATTGACAAGGATGTGGCAGTCATGTATTCTGGCTGCACTGAAATCGAGGAAGCACAGGATGACGCAACTGGTACCTGCTATTCATTCATTCATGCGCGGTGCTCGATCCTAACATTCCCCCACCGTAGCAGAGGTTCGGGCCGAGGTGTTACATGAAGGCAGTTGCGATGGTGCGACTCGTATCGCACGGCGTGGGAGGTCACCATGTTCCTGCAATCCTCTCGGTTGATACGGACCGCGAGAATCGTACTATGCATCGCGCTGTTGGTGATCTTGGTGATGTTGACCGCATGCGGTACGGGTAGCCACGCCGCAGGACGGTCTCCCATCGCTACCGCAACCTCGCCACAATCCACTCCTACTGCCACGCCCGTTCCGCAACCATCCCTCGCATTCAATTCCGCTGCAGCCGCGGACCTTGACGGGCTCCACATCCAGACGGATGGCATCGATTGCAGCGCCTGGTTCGTGCTGGACACTCCGCAGGGGACATTCGATGCGGGAACCCTGCAAGCCATGCAGACGTACGCCAATGCTTTCACGGGCTACGTGCTTACGAACGCGGTC
>CAYMHP010000389.1:0-4599 GCA_964390225.1 uncultured Solibacteraceae bacterium | reverse complement strand
CATCTGCGCGAGCAGCGTCATCGCGTGGCTCACCGGACGGCGACTGGCGGAGTAGCCCGCCTCCGTCAGCGTCACCGCCACATCGGCCAAGTCGCGTGCGCTCAGCGCCACAGCCGACTCTCCCATCCGCCGCGTCAGCACGGCCAACAACGTCAGCGTGAACCGGCTTTCAGCGCCTTCCCGCCGCAGTGCGCAGCCTGCCGCCATCCAAACCGTCCGCGAGTGCTGCCTGTCCCAGTCGTCCACCCGCCCCGTCAGCCAGTCATAGGCCTGTTGCCGAGCATGGCTAAACGCCTGGACACCACACAGCCACTCCTCCAGGAAGTGCAGGCCCGTCGCCGTGGCCCAGACAGTCATTCGCGCCTCGTCGGGCACGCCAAGCCGCCGCGCGTCGAGCGCGTCCGACACGGCTGGATACTCGTCAACGAACGATCCGTCGGGCCGCTGTTGCAGCGTGAGCCACAGCAACGCCAGCCGTACCTCCGGCACAACCCCCAGGTCCAGCTCCCGCGCGTAGCGCAGCGCCCGCGCAGTGGCGATGAATCTGCTCCGGCCGCGTGTCCTTCCCGGTGGCCCACTGGCGACTGTATCCGAGGCCCAGCCGCCATCGGATTGGCGGCCTCGTTTCCACTCTGCCAGTGCCTCCGGAGCGGGCTGAGTATGATGCAGCAACATGGCCGCTCGCGCCCGCTGGAGAATATCGCCGTGCCGGGTGATATAGGCTTCGGCCGCGGATAGTACGTCCTCGCCACGCATACGTAATCCTCGATGTTCCTAGCGCCTTCAATGAGACGAAGTCAGTATCCTGGCAAACTCCTAAGCGCCCGCGACAAGCGGAGATTCCTCGCTTTGCCGCGGCGCCGTCGTGTTGGGCGACGGCTCACCGCCCATCTCTTCCTCCTCCTCTGTCCAATCCGCGCTCAGAGCGGCGGGCAACACGAACGTAAAAGTGCTGCCGCGACCAATCCTGCTCTCCGCCCAGATGCGCCCGCCATGCAACTCGATGAGGTGCTTGGCGATGGCGAGGCCAAGACCTGTACCAGCGGCGGCGCTCGCCTGCTCCGCGCTCGCCCCGCGTTGCCCTGTCGCTTCCGGCAGCGGCTCATCAGGCACGCGCGTACGGGCACGGTCCACCTTGAAAAATCGCTCGAAGACCCGCGGCAAATCCTCCTCGCTAATGCCGATTCCCGTATCGCTGACGGCTACCGCCACCATCTGCCGGGTCACGAGCGGCGGGCTAGACGGCCTGACCGCGCCTGCGGCCTGAGGAGCGGGCGCGGACTCGACGTGCGGCGTAACCGAAACGCGGATAGCGCCGCCAGAAGGTGTATACTTTAGACCATTATGGATGAGGTTGACAAGCACCTCGCCAATGCGCCCCGGATCAGCCAGCGCATCCGGCGCCGGCTCGCCCGCCTCGAGGTGCAACGAGATGCCGCGCTCCTCGGCCAGCGGACGCATCCGGTCCAGCACGACCTCGGCCAGCCCCTGCATGTCCGTCGCCTCGCGCCGCAGTTGGACCTTCCCCGACTCAATCCGCGACAGCTCGAGCAGCTCGGCCACCATCTGCGACAAATGGTCTATCTCAGCCCCGATACGCCCCGCGAATTCGCTGGCCACCGCTCGGTCATTGTCGAGCGCCGTCTCCAGCGTCTCGGCCAGCAGCTTGACGGCGGCGAGCGGCGTGCGCAGCTCGTGCGAGACGTGCGAGACGAAATCGCGGCGCACTATTTCGAGCCGGCGCAGCTCTGTCAGGTCTTCGATGGTGACGATCAAGTGCGTCACCTCGCCCGGCGCCGCATAGGGACGCGGCGAAGCATAGAGGCCGTCCGGCCCGACCGTCGGCTCGGTTGAGAGGCGCAGCGGGGTAGCCACAACACGCCATGTCTCGCCAGTCGTCGCCCGCTGGAACGTTTTGTCCTGAAGCGCCCCTGAGCGAGCCGCTTCCATCAGCAGCAGCGTCGTGTCGTAGTCTTGGACCACGGTCGCGGCCATGCGCCCGATAACGTACTCCGCTGGAAGCTGCGCGAAGTCGAGCGCGGCGGAGTTCGCGAAGAGGATCACACGGTCGCGGTCGGTGATCAGTACTGGCCGGGGAAATGCCGACAACACACCCTCGAAAAGCTCCCGCAGGTACCGCACCTCGCGCCGCTCACCTGCCGCCTCCATGCGTGAGCGCGCCAGCGCCGCCTCCGTGCGTTGCCGCCGCATGCGCGAGCGGCGCAGGCGAGGCCACGCGATGGCCGTGGCGAGGGCTACACCGGCAAGCAGCCAAACGACTACGTCCATAATGGAAAACGCGCTCATCGCGCTCCCTCTTGCACGCGCGCCGGCTCTCCGGCGCCGCTGAATACGTCTGCTCACTCGCGTGAAGTATACCATGCCCCGGCGCTGGCTCGTCCCGAACCGCAAACAAGCGGGCAAAATCACTTAACAATTGTTTAACAACGACTTTAGAAGTCGTTAACTCGCCAGCGGTAGAGTTCCAAGCGGACACGGTAGACATGTAATCTCGCGCAATTGGGCTTCGCTTGAAACGGTGTGCGGCAAATTTATCGTGTCCAGAGATTTGAGGAGGAATTATGCTCGATCGCATTCACGCGATCCGGTCCATCGGCGCCAAGCTGGTGCTTGGCGGCGTGGTTGTTTCTACTCTCGCGCTGGCCGCGTGCACCGCCCCCAGTGGCTCCTCCGGTACAGGCAGCACCAGCGGCACGGCGACGACGGGCTCCAGCACGCTGACCGCCTGTCAAGCAACGATTTCCGATCTGAAGAATACGTCCGGGCAGGGCACCAACGGCACCGCGACTAAAGCCAGTGTCAGCGGTCAGATCACTGCCGACGGCTCGTCCGCGCTCCAGCCGCTGATCAAGCAGGCCGCCGCCGAGTTTGACTCCGCGAACGGCACCCATAGCTCGATCAATGCCGGCGGCAGCGGCAAGGGCTTGACCGACGTCAGCAACGGCGCTGTGCAGATCGGCATGTCCGACCTCTTCGCGGCTGATAAGCTCTCCGCCAGCCAGGCAAGCGCGCTCACCGATCACCAGGTCGGCGTCGTGGCCTTCACGCTCGTCGTCAGCAGCGACATCGCGAGCAAGGTGCAGAACCTTACCACGCAGCAAATTAAAGACATCTACACCGGCACGGACACCATGTGGAGTCAGATCGGCGGCCCGAACGAAGCCATCACCGTCGTCAACCGCCCGTCGAACTCCGGCACCCGCGGCACCTTCGAGAAGTACGTCCTCGGCAGCAAGAATGAGGTCCCGGGCAACACGCTGACGCAGGACAACACCGGCGCCGTGTTCCAGGCCGTCACCTCGACCCCTGGCTCCATCGGCTACGTCTCGACCGGCTTCGTCACCACCAGCTCGGCCTCTAGCGCCCCCTCGCCGATCTGCATCGACGGCTACAAGGCCAGCGCGACGGACATCAACGCCGGCAACTACAAGTTCTGGAACATCGAGCACGCCTACACCAAAGGCCCCGCAACCGGCGCCACCAAGGCGCTGCTGCAGTACGTCGAGAGCGATCAGGTCCAGAACAACGATGTCCCAGCGCTGAACTTCTTCAAGCTTTCCTCGATCAGCCAGTCGGCCATCCAGTCGCACATCGAAAGCGGTGCGCCGGCTGCGGAGTCGTTCTACCCAGGGAGCTAATCAACGAGGTATAGTACGACGGGCAGCTGCGGTCGGCTCGCCTGCGTGCGGCGGAGGGAACCATATGAGCGGGCGTGGTCACATCCAACGTGGCCACGCCTCTCGCCTTGAAGATGGCAAGCGAGCTGCAAGACAAACGGTACGCTGGTAGCTCTGAACAAGGGAACACACCCATGAGTAGATTCGTGCGAGAGCGGATGAGCCGCGGCGCCTTTACTGTCTGCGCGGGAATCGTCGTCCTGCTCGTCGCGGCGCTCTTTGTTTTCATCGGCTCGCGTAGCTATCAGACCTTCACCGTTCACCACGCCTCGTTCTTCCAGTTCTTCACCAGCACCGTCTGGGATCCCAGCAATGGCAGTGTCGGTGCGCTCGTGCTCATCGTCGGTAGCGTCGCCGCTACTGTGCTCGCCGTGCTCATCAGTACGCCCATTAGCGTCGGCGTCGCCGTCTTTGTGACGGAGATCGCGCCGCCCTGGGCGCGGCGCTTCATGCAGCCGGTGCTCGAGCTCTTCACCGGCATCCCGTCTATCATCTATGGCTTCCTCGGCCTCGTCATCCTCGTGCCCATCGTCGCCCAAATCTATAACAACATCGCCGGAGGCTTCTTCTATGCCGGCTACGGCATCATCGCCGCCTCGCTAGTGCTCGCCATCATGATCCTTCCCACCATCACCAGCATCTCGGTGGATGCGCTGGCCGCGCTTCCCGGCGGCTTGCGCGAGGCCAGCCTCGCGCTCGGCGCCACCCGCTGGCAGACCATCCGCAAGACGCTGGTGCCCGCCGCGTCCTCCGGAATCTTCACCGGCGTCATCCTTGGCACCGGCCGTGCTATCGGCGAAACCCTCGCCGTCTCCTATGTGATCGGCTCCAATGCCGGGCGCTTCCCGCTCGCCATAGATAGTATCTATCCCTACCTGCACTTCTTCCCGACCAGCACCAT
>CAYMHP010000388.1:3482-4605 GCA_964390225.1 uncultured Solibacteraceae bacterium | reverse complement strand
CTGACATCGGCGCGTGAAAGACCCATCGGCACGTTAATGTCCGCTGCGGGAATTCGGCGTTTCAGGGAGTCGTCGCTAGCTCGCGCACATGAGCGATGTCGTTCGCTCGTGTTGGACGCACCTGATCGGCGGAGAGCATCGCCACAGCAATGGTTTTGCCGCTCAGCGTTATGAACTCGACGGTATACCCGTTGCCGCCCTGATGTACCAGCACCACGGTGTCCAAGTCGCCGGCGCGCAAATCGTGCTGTGGAAGGTTGGACATCAACACGACCGCACTCAGTTCCTCTCCTCGATCATGTCTTGGCTCCCTTGAGCAGATACGCCGTGACCAGGCGCGGCGCCATCTCACCCGTCTCGATGAACCAGATGACGCTGACTAGCGGCATCCGGCCATCTGGTGCCCGCAGCGCACCGTCCACAGTATAGCTTGTTCCGAAGTCTGTATCGTCGGCCTCTACCACGTCATGCTCTGCGGCATGGCCCAAAGGGCCTCGGCCAAGACCTCCCAAGCCTTGGGCGAGAATCCGAAGCGCTCGAAGAATACCGCCTTTGAGCAGCGAGAGGTCGCAGCGGGCGGCAATCTCGCCGGTGGCGGCCAGCGCCGCCGGCTCCCAGGACTGCGGCGCGAAGAATGGCGCCAGCTCGTCCCCGCCCTTCAGGTACTCCTCGCCGTTGCGCGGGCGTGCGGCGTATCCACCGGACCGCCCAGCCGCACACACGCCATCAGGTCGTAGAGCTAGTAGTCATCGGGCGTCGCGTAACGCACGCCGTTGGTCGCGACACAGCGCGCTCCGACCGTCTCCGCGACCCACACGAGCCGTTGCATCAGCCATACACTGTCGGGCAGCCGCGCGTGCTGGAGCTCGACGTAGACCCGCTCCGCGCCGAACGCCTCCACGTATCGCCGCGCCGCGTCCTCCGCCTGGTCGCGCCGCCCCGGAGCAGCAGCCGCGCCATCGAACCCTCCCGCCCGCCGGTCAGCACGATCAGCCCTTCTGGCTCGGCGGCGAGTGCGGCGAACGGCACCACCGGCGCCTCTGGGTTGGCCAGGTTGGCATCGGTGAGCAGTTGGCATCGGTGAGCAGTTGGCAGAGGCGCGCGTAGGCAGAGGCGCGCGTAG
>CAYMHP010000388.1:0-3382 GCA_964390225.1 uncultured Solibacteraceae bacterium | reverse complement strand
GGCAGAGGCGCGCGTAGGCAGAGGCGCGCGTAGCCGGTCGCGTTGTCTGCCAGCACAGGCAGCACGGCGGGCGTCGCGGTGTCGCCGAAGCGCGGCTCGCTCACTGCCAGCTCGACGCCGACCAGCGGACGGATGCCGTGCTGAACGCACGCGACCTGGAAGCGGGCGACACCTGCGAGGGTCATGTAGTCCGTGAGCGCAAGCGCTGGCGTGCCCGGCGCCGCTGCCCGCGCGACCATTGTTTCGACGCCGCTCGCCCCCGTAGGAAGCTGAACGCGCTGCGGCAGGCGCCGAGATCCAGTAGCGCACCATGCGGCGGGCAGCACTCGACCCGCTCCGTGATCCGCGCGCAGGCCAGCAGCCAGTCATCATCACCGCCGCCAGACTCCAGGCGGTCCGCCGCCGCACCTCCCCCTGCGCGTATCCGCATCCCCTCAACCCGCACATACGCCAGATGCCGCCATTCCGCGCCGGCCTGTTGCCCCAAAGAACCGCTGTAGTCGCAAGCGTACACAGTGCCACTTCTCCATCGAGGACACATGTTCTAAATTAGTGAGGTGGCGGGTTGCGACGTCAAGGGCAACACGTGCAATCACGCCCCGTGGCGGCAAAGTCGTGTCCGGAGATGTCCGGGGAGGTTGGGCGGGAGGAAAATGCCGGTTCAGCCGGTGGCATCAGAAGCTATCTCCATCGCCGGGACTGTCCCTGTTCCCACATCTTCCACCGTGGCGACGTCCGGCTCTCTATCTCCATCCCCACTCCCGCTCCGCGCCTCTGGTACCGGCGCGTTGGCGCCGTTGACCCCGGAAGGCACCGGAATACTGAGACGTGCTGCCCGCTCCCAGAGCTGGAATCCCTGCGGCTCCACGGGCGCCTCGGGCGTCCGCAGCCAGAGCGACACGAGCGTCGGATGGGTCGTTTCCTCGACGATGGCGACGAGCCGCTGGCTGAGCTGCGCGAGGTCGAGCTCGCTATGCAGGGTCCCCGCGAACGCTTCTAGCGTGCGCACCGCGTCATACTTGCCGCGGTAGAAACGCCGGTCAATAAACGCTTGGATGCGCGTGCGCAGCGGCTGAAAGAGTGCCCCGCTCGCCAGCGTCGAGCCGATAATCGCCAGCGGCGACGTCTGCCCGGCTACCCCCCCAATGACCGGTTGAATCAGCGCCTGTAGCCCGATGACGCAGACGGCGTAGATGATGGCGAGTGTGGCGGTCAGCGTCCCATAGACCAGTGCCCGGTTGATGATCACATCAATGTCGAACAGGCGATAGCGCAGGATGGCGATAGCCAGCGCCGCCGGAAACGGCAGGAGCAGCAGGCCCAGCAGATTGGTGCTGATGATCGGATGGCCGAACACATCCCAGGGAATGATCCAGAGAATCGCCGCTCCCCCACCGGAGATTGCGCTGGCGAAGACTACCCAGCGGATTTTGCGCTGCGTCGCGAGATCGGTATACGTCCGATAGGTCCAGGTCATAGTGATTACCGCCAGCGCTACATAGATGACCCCGATGGTCACTTCTCCTGGCTCCCAGAGGCCCAGCCATGCGAGCGTGCTCGGCGCTAGTGCGCGGGTCACACCGAGATAGACCGGATACACCACGAACGGCAGCACATAGACCAGCGGAACGAGCCAAGGGCGTGCGCGCGTCAGCGCGCTCGGATGCGGAAAGGCCAGGCTGAAGTGCAGCAGCGAGCTCCAGAACAGCAAATATATCCCCAGCACGGTGATGCTGTAGAGCCAGAAGGAGGCGCCGCCCGTGAGGTTGATCACCTGCAAGCCAAAGAGCCAGGCGGAAGCCCCCAACAGACACGAAGCGCTGAAGAACAGGACCCTCGCCGCCGCTTCGGCGGGGCGCCGCACATACACGAACAGGCCGACCAGCTCGAACACTCCGACGAAGATCAGCATGCCCCAGCTCTTGCCCAGCATCGCGCCGAGGGGATACGCGCCCAGCCGGACCGGCACGTCGAGGCGGCGGTTGCCGCGCAGGACGGTGTAGACGACCCGCTGCCCAAACGCCAGATGTGGCGGAGTCGCGCTGGGATGGAAGAGGCTTGATGACCACGACTCCATGCTCCGGCCATCAATCGCCACGACGATATCGCCGGCGCGCGGCCCTTGCGGCTGCGGCGCCAGCGGCAGCACCTTCACGCCGTTGCGCTGCCAGGCCGACTCGCCGGGGTCTACGCGCGTCCCATCCGAAGGGCTCGTCAAATAGACCCAGAGGAACACACCGCAGAGTGCGAAAATACAGGCGATAGAGACGAGCAGCGCTCCTTGCGGAAAGCGTGGCGCACGCTCCGCACCATTCTCGGCGTCCGCTCGCTCCCGTGCCGCGTCGCTACCTGGAGCGCGCCAGCCGAAACGGTCTATGCGTCGCAGCGCTCGGCGAGGCAGCGTGGAAATGTTGGAGAAAATCATGGAGAAAGCGGTGCGTCTACCGGCTTTGTACCAGCTAGTGAACATGCTGTCGCTCCTCGCCGAACATGAAGCTCAACGTGAAGTCGCGATACTCAATAGTTCCTCTTCCACCTGATTCCCTGTCTGGTCCCAAGCAGTAGATACCATGGCTCCCCTTAGAAGCAAATCGCACGGTGCCATCCTTGTCGCCACACCCAAACACGTCGCTATCTACCTGGCGGCCCGCCGCGCGATTGGCCCGCCCCGCAGGCCCCAGACTGGCCCTGGCCGCGAGCGGTTTCTATTGGCTACGATTCATTGGAGCGTCACGATCACCACGATTACTACCACACGGCAGAAACGGTTCTCCGCTTTGACCAACGCGACCAATACTGGCGTCCTGTTCGGCCTTGCCGCCGCTCTCTGCTGGGGTACCGCAGACTACTGCGCACGCGGCGCCACTCGCACCGGCGGCACCTACCGTACCTTGCTCTACATCCAAATCGTCGCCATCCTCGCCTTGCTCGCCATCGGACTTCCCACCGGCTTGCTGCGCCTCACGCATCTCCCGTTTGCCGCCGCTCTCCTCACCGCCGCCATCCAGCTTGTCATTCTGCTTGGCGCCGCGCTGCTCTACCGCGCCTTCGCCATTGGCACACTCGCCCTCGTCTCGCCTATCGCCGCCAGCTATGCTGCCCTTACTGCCCTGCTCTCCCTGCTCAGCGGCGAGCATCCCGCCGCACTGCAGGTACTTGGCATCGGCATCACGCTCTGCGGCGTTGTCCTTGCCAGCACCGTCTCATCCAAACCCAAACCCGCCATCTCAACTTCCCCTCCCAGGACGGTAGGGAACGGGCTCCTCGCTCCTGGCCTGATCGAGGCCTTCGGCGCGCTGCTGCTCTTCGGCGTCGGCTACTGGGCGTTGCGCTACGTCGTCGGCCCCCTCGGCGGCTACACCACCGCCTTCATCGGCAAAGC